>CAYVDE010000006.1:53840-69573 GCA_964450535.1 uncultured Desulfobacterales bacterium | reverse complement strand
CTTGCCGAGAACCTGGACCGCGGGGACATCGACGGGAAGACCCAATGGGTGCAAAAGAGCGTCTTCTTGGCAAAACTGTACGACCATACCCATGCTTCTCATACCTCAAGAATAGGCCTCAAGAATAGGCCTTGACAGTCTTCCCGGGCGTTGGTAACTTCCCTGGATTCTTTGAAGGCACGTAGCTCAGGGGGAGAGCGCTACCCTGACACGGTAGAGGTCCTGGGTTCAAATCCCAGCGTGCCTACCATGTATACCGGCGATCAAAGGCCGGCCACCTATTGGTCGGCCTTTTCTCTTGAGACTGAAGGATCAAGTTTAAAGGCAAGCAGGCAGACAGAATGACAAACAAAAAATGTCTCAACGTTTCAGATAAGCCGTTTATAGCGTTTTAGCGGATAATACGGCCTGTTATTGCCGGTTGGCTAAACCGTAAAATGCGCGGCACGGGCTGTGTTCGCGGAGCGGATGAGGAGAGGAATCAACGCAAAATCGGGAACTTAATACTTGACTTTTCTCCGGCATTTGTGTATTTTTATCCCCTTATTCCATTTGTTTAGTTTTTTCGCATAGTCTGAAGTGCGAGTTGCCGGTGTGGAAGAGTGCCCGAATGACCGGTATGACCCGGAGTAACCGGGAAGGGCACAAGATGCAAGTGGGCCCTTGGGCCCGGAGTGGATCGCGAGCGAGTGTCATTTCGATTGGGTTCGAAAGATTTGAAGGAAGACACCCTTAAGGCATCCGAGCGTGTTCACATCGTGACCTTGGATGCCTTATGTTTTTGCCGGTTTGAACGATGACAACATTCAACGTGGTTCTAAAAGGTAACGGGACAAAGGCCTCGCAAGACGGGCCGGTCACGGCGATGAAGGCCCTGGAGGATCTCGGTGTGAAGGGGCTTGACCGGGTGGTGGCCGTGTATGTGAACGGCGAACTGAGGGATCTCGGCTTTTCCATAGAAAACGAGGTTGAATTGGCGCCTGTTTCAGTGGATTCGGACGAGGGCCTGGACATCCTGCGGCACAGCACGAGTCATGTCATGGCAGAGGCGGTGAAGTCCCTCTTTCCCGGCGTCAAGGTCACCATAGGCCCCTCCATCGAGCACGGATTCTACTACGACTTTGATTACGAGCGCCCCTTCAAAGACGAGGACCTCCCCAGAATCCAGCAAAAAATGGAGGAGATCGTAAAGGAGGACCTCCCTTTCACGCGGGAAGAGGTGTCCAGGGAAGCGGCTGTCGAGCGATTCAAGAACGAAGGAGAGTCCTACAAGGTCGAACTTCTCGAGGACATGGATAGCGACACGGTCTCGCTCTATAACCAGGGAAACTTCACGGACCTTTGTCGAGGGCCGCACCTTCCCTCCACCGGAAAGATAAAGGCGTTTCAACTCACAAAGACGGCTGGAGCTTACTGGCGCGGGGACGAGAAGCGCCCCATGCTGAGCCGGATCTACGGTGTTGCGTTTGCGGACAAGAAGGCTCTCAAAAAACACCTGCAGAGGCTGGAAGAGGCCAGGAAGAGGGACCACGTACGCCTGGGCAAGGAATTAGGTATATTCAGCACGCACGAGGAGATAGGAGCGGGCATGGTGGTGTGGCACCCTAAGGGAGCCATGCTCCGTTATCTGATAGAGGATTTCGAGATCAAGGAGCACCTCAAGCGCGGGTATCAGATAGTGCGGGGACCTGAGATCCTCAAAACCTCCTTGTGGGAAAAGAGCGGGCACTTCGACAATTACCGGGAGAATATGTACTTCACCCAGATCGACGACCTCTCTTACGGCATAAAGCCGATGAATTGCCTCTCCCACATGCTCATTTACAAGTCCGGAATAAAGAGTTACCGTGACCTTCCCCAGCGATATTTCGAGATGGGAGTGGTACACCGGCACGAACGTTCCGGCGTGCTCCACGGGCTGTTGAGGGTGAGGGAGTTCACCCAGGACGACGCGCACATCCTGTGCACTCCCGGCCAGCTGGACTCAGAGATCAAGGGTGTGCTGGATCTGGTGCAGTACATGGTAACGGTTTTCGGATTCAGCTACGACCTGGAGCTGAGCACCCGGCCCGAGAAGTCAATCGGCTCGGACGAAGACTGGGAGCGGGCCACCAATGCACTTCAGAAGGCCGTGGATGACCTGGGCCTTCCCTGCCAACTCAACGAGGGCGATGGTGCGTTTTACGGCCCCAAGATCGATGTAAAACTGCGGGATGCCCTGGACCGAAGCTGGCAGTGTGCAACTATTCAGGTGGACTTCACGCTCCCGGACCGGTTCGACCTCCACTTCGTCGACAGGGAAGGCGCAAGACTCAGGCCCGTAATGATTCACCGCACCATCCTGGGCTCAATGGAGCGTTTCATCGGGGTTCTCATCGAGCAGTACGCAGGCGCTTTTCCTGTATGGATCGCACCGGTACAGGCCGTGGTCATGACCGTGACGGACCGTAACGCCCCGCATGGAGAGACCGTGCTCAACACCCTCAGGGAGGCCGGCGTAAGGGTGGAAGCGGACTTCCGGAATGAAAAGCTGGGACTGAAGGTGCGCGAGGCCCAGCTCCAGAAAATTCCCTACATGCTTATTGTCGGGGACAAGGAATCGGAATCGGGCGGGGTAACCCCGAGGCTTCGCAGCGGGAAGAACCTGCCGTTAATGAGCCCTGAGGCCTTCATGGATCATATCCAGGAAGAGACCCAGCAAAGGAGGTAGTCGCTATAGCCAAGAGAGCCAATCAGACGAACGTAAACCAGAGGATCCGAGCCAAGACGGTCAGGCTCATACAGGCCGACGGTGAGCAGGTCGGTATTCTACCTATAGAAGAGGCCCTCGAAGTCGCCAGCAAGGCGGGCCTTGATCTGGTCGAGGTCGCACCAAACGCCGAGCCCCCGGTCTGCCGGATCATGGATTACGGGAAGTTCAAGTACCAGGCGAGCAAAAAGGGCCAGGAGACCAAGAAAAAAGGCAGGACCATTCAGCTCAAAGAGGTCCGAATGAGGCCGCGCACCGAGGAGCACGACCTGGGATTCAAGCTCAAAAACATTCGCAAGTTCCTCGAGAAACGGGACCGGGTCAAGGTTACGGTGCTTTTTCGCGGAAGGGAGATGGCTTACATGGACCAGGGAGTGGAACTGCTCAGACGTGTTGCCGAAGAGATGGAAGAAATCGGCACGGTTGAGCAGAGCCCGACGCGTGAGGGCTGGCGGCTCACCATGGTCCTTGTCCCCAAGTAAGCGGGCTGCCCCGGAAAGCTGTTTCAAAGGACGGGACCCTGTGCGGCCCCAAGGTCAATCTCTTGTGGGGCGCGGTTAAGGCCCTGTGGCCTGCCGCGCGGAGCAGGAGATGGTTTTTTCTGTGTTTGCGGGAGCCGGGCCTGATAGGGTCTTGCTCCGGACTGTATATACTATGGAGGTTTGAAATGCCGAAACTCAAGAGCAATCGTGGTGCCGCAAAACGGTTCAAGGCGACCGGCACCGGCAAGATCGTCAGAAGCAAGGCGAAAGCCAATCATATACTGACAAAAAAAACGACTAAAAAGAAACGTGGTTTGAGAAAAGCAGGGCTGGTAGACGATGCCAACGTAAGGGGCGTAAAACGGATGCTTCCTTACCTTTAACCCTGCACGCTCACCCGGGCCGGATATCTCTTGGTCCGGCTGCGGCGAATTCGAGACAACGAGGTTGAATAATGCCCAGAGTTAAATCCAGCGTGCCTTCGAGGCGACGCAGAAAAAAAGTGCTCAAGGAAGCCAAGGGGTTTAGGGGGGCGAGCAGCAAGCTCCTCCGCAGCGCCACCGTGGCCGTGGATCGAGCCCGCGCTTACGCTTACAGGGATCGGAAAGTCCGGAAAAGGGAGTTCCGCAGGTTGTGGATAACCCGCATCAACGCCGCGGCCAGGCAACACGGGCTCAGCTACTCCCAGTTAATGGGAGGTATGCATGAGGCGGGCATAGAACTGGATAGAAAGCTCTTGGCCGATATGGCCGTGAACGATCCAACGGCTTTCGGCAGAATCGTCGAGCTGGTTAAGGCGTAGGCAAATCGACGTGGACGAATCCGCACCAATGCGTCCCAGGCGCAAGGGTTTGCGCGGTTGATCGTATTACGTATGATCGACGAACTTAGGAAGATCGAGGAAGAGGCGATTCAGCAGCTGAAGGCCGTCGAGGACCCCGAGCGCCTCGAGGCTTTTCGAATCGCTTATCTCGGAAAGAAAGGCCGCTTGACCGCATCCCTGAAAGGGATGGGAAGGCTTTCACCCGAGGATCGCCCTGAGGCCGGCAAGGCGGCGAACCGTGTTAAGGCGAGGCTGACTGACGCCTTCGAGGCCAAGAAAAGGGAGATCGAGGCCGGCAAAGCAAAGGCGGGGCGGGAACTCTTTGATGTGACTCTGCCGGGGCGAAGGCCGATTCGGGGGCACCTTCACCCCATCACCCTGGTAACGCAAGAGATCTGCGGCATCTTTGAACGAATGGGTTTCCGGATCGTAAAGGGTCCGAACGTGGAACTCGACTACTACAACTTCGAGGCCCTTAATATACCCAAGGATCATCCAGCCAGAGACATGCAGGATACATTCTACGTGAGCGAGAACGTAGTCCTCAGAACACACACCTCCCCCATGCAGATCCGCGTTATGGAGAAACAGCCGCCTCCGGTGGCTGTGATCGCACCCGGCAAGGTCTACCGGCGGGACTCTGATGTCACGCACACGCCCATGTTCCATCAGGTGGAGGGCCTGCTGGTGGATGAGGGCGTGACATTCGGCGACCTCAAGGGCATGCTAACGGCATTCGCTCGTCAGATCTTCGGCCGGGGCACTGAAGTGCGTTTTCGCCCCAGCTTTTTCCCGTTTACTGAACCGAGTGCCGAGGTGGACATTCGTTGCGTGATCTGCGGCGGTTCGGGTTGCCGTACATGCTCGAACACCGGATGGCTCGAGATCCTGGGCTCGGGTATGGTCGATCCGGAAGTCTATGGATTCGTGGGTTACGATCCGGAGCGTGTTTCCGGTTTCGCCTTTGGAATGGGTATCGAACGGATTGCCATGCTGAAGTACGGGATTGACGATATTCAGTTGTTTTTCCGTAACGATTTGCGGTTTCTGAGACAGTTCTAAGCTGCCGGCATGACATGAGACCCTCCGAAGACGACCCCTCGCTCCTATGGGAAACGCGTGACTTTCGTGCTTTCCGTTTAATAAAAAAGTTTCCTCGTTTGTGTAATCGGCCCTTGGGAGGAGCACGAACGGAGACCGTGACTTTATGAGACTGACCCTGAACTGGCTTAAGGATTATGTGGATATTGACCTCCCGCCCGAGGATCTTGCCGACCTTTTGACCATGGCCGGACTGGAGGTCGAAGCTGTCGAACCCCTGGGTGACGGTCTTGACGGCGTGATTGCCGCCCGCGTTGTCTCGGTGGAAAGACATCCCGATGCAGACAGGCTCACCATATGCCGGGTTGATGCCGGCGGCCAAGAGATAGATGTGGTGTGCGGCGCGCCTAATGTGCGTGACAACATGATTACCGCCTATGCCCCGCCCGGTATCCGGCTTCCCGGGGGGCTGGCCGTGAAGGAGGCACGGATTCGCGGCCATGTTTCCCGCGGGATCCTACTTGCCGAGGATGAAATGGGTTTGACAGACGATCACAGCGGGGTCATGGAGCTTCCCGGAAACACGGAACCGGGCACCCCTGTCAACAAAATTTTACCGCTCGAGGACAAGGCCTTTGAGATCGGCCTCACGCCCAACCGGCCTGACTGCGCAAGTGTCATTGGAGTCGCTCGTGAGGTGGCTGCACTTACGGGAAAGAGACTCAAGAGGCCCCCACTCCCTCCCATAGATAATGACCGGCCCTCCATTCATAGGCACACAAGCGTCACAATAGACGATCCACTTGGTTGCCCGAGGTATTCCGCCGGACTCGTGCGGGGAGTCAGAATCGGGCCTTCTCCTTTCTGGATGCGGTATCGACTGCATTCGTCAGGAGTTCGCAGCATTAATAATGTTGTGGACGTTACCAACTATGTCATGCTCGAGTGCGGGCAACCGCTTCACGCCTTTGATTATCACCGGCTCCATGAGAACCGGATCGTGGTCCGCAGGGCCGAGGAGGGCGATGTTTTTACGACCCTGGACGGGCAGGAACGGATCCTGACGGCCGATGACCTGATGATCTGCGACGGTGAAGGTCCCGTGGGCCTTGCAGGCGTCATGGGCGGACTGAACTCCGAGATTCAGGATGACACCAGCGATGTCCTGGTGGAGTCCGCCTGTTTTGACCCACTGACCATTCGCCGAACTTCCAAGCGGCTTGGTCTCCTGAGCGAGGCGTCCTATCGGTTCGAGCGCGGTGTGGACATTGAAGGGACAGTTTGGGCCCTCCAACGCGCCGTGCTTTTTCTTGCCGAAACCGCCGGCGGAGTCATAGAGCCTAGCTTGATAGACCAATACCCGCGGCCTTGGAAGCCCCTTGAAATAGGGCTCAGGGTCGACAAGACCAACGCCTTTCTGGGTACGGCCGTCACCACCGATAAAATGGCCGGGTATCTGTCCTCGCTGGAACTGGAGGTGCGCGTGGAAGGGGAAGGGCGCCTTCTCGTTACCCCTCCCGCCTGCCGCGTGGACCTGGTTCGCGAGGTGGATCTGATGGAGGAAGTGGCCCGCATGGCGGGTTACGACAATATCCCCGACACCCTGCCGGCCGTCCGGCCCACTGAAGAGCTCGATCCCGTCGAGGTGTCGCTGGGGGACCACATACGGGAGATCATGGCGGGTTTCGGTTTCAGCGAGGTCGTCAATTTCAGTTTTATATCGGAGGAAAGCCTGGACGCATTGGGAGCATCAGGCAACAGTCCCCTTCGAAATACGGTGAAATTGCTCAAACCCCTTACCCAGGATCAGGCGGTCATGCGAACCACGCTTCTCCCCGGCCTGCTCCAGTCCGTTCGCTCCAATATGGCCCATGGAGAGCGCAACCTCAGGCTCTTCGAGTGGGGTAAGGTCTTTATGCCCAGGGAAGGAAACGAGCTGCCGGAGGAACGGCTGGAACTGGCTGCCGTCATTACAGGGGCGTGGACGCAGCTCTCCCTGCATCACCCTGAAAGGGCCGCCGACTTCTACGATGCCAAAGGCGTTCTGGAGTCGCTGCTGGGACATCTTTTTGTCGGGGATATAAATTTTAAAAGGGCCGACCCGCCGTCCGGTTACCGAAAAGACATGACCGCTCGTATTTCTGCGGGAGAAGTTCCACTGGGCTGGGTGGGGGAAATGGATTCGGGCACTGCCGAGCGCTTTGAGATAGGTCCTGAAAGAACTTTTCTTATGGAATTGGACATCCGGGCACTAAAAGACGCGATGTCCTCACCCAGGGCTTTCGAGACCTATGCCCGGTTTCCCGCGGTCATGAGGGATCTATGCGTGGTGGTGGACTCAAGCGTCGAGGGTGAGCGTGTCCGCGGGATCATTGCCGGGGAAAAGCTTGTGGAATCTGTGGACCTCTTTGACCTCTACCGGGGAGACCAGATCTCCCCGTCGGAGAAAGCCCTGACCTTCAGGGTCTGCTATCGTTCCCCTGAGCGCACCCTGAAAGGGCGAGAGATCAACGTCCTCCATGACAAGATCGTACGAAAGATCGAAGAACAGGTTGGAGGAAGGCTCCGGGACCGCTGACCGGACCTCCCCCATTCCCGACGACAAGAAGTACTTCCGGATCGGAGAGGTGAGCCGGATCGTCGGTGTGGAACCCTATGTGCTCCGTTACTGGGAAGGCGAGTTTCCCCAACTCCGGCCGGCACGAGCTGATTCCAACCAGCGTACTTACCAAAGAAACGACTTGGAACTCCTTCTGGAGATCAAGCGCTTACTCTATGAGGAGAAGCTCACCGTCGAGGGCGCCAGGAAACGCCTTCGAAACCCTTTTCTAGACCTGGACGAGCTTCGCCGTAACCTGAACGAGATATTGCGAATACTATCGTGATAATAATGAGTTTGTAAGTTAAGATTGCTTTATGTTTTTAATATATTGATAAGTTATAAGCGTTTCCTATTGTATGCTTGACTTTCCCCTTAGCATCTCTTAAAAATACCTCTATTTTATTCCATCCAGTCCCATTGTTGCACTATCCTGCATTTTTAAAATCGCATGGCCCTTATTCGCCCGGATCGAAGAAAAAGGCCCTGCCTGTGAGGAACACTTGTAGCCTTTCGGTGTAAAAAGAACCCACGGTGTGAGCATGGTCAAGATCAGACGTATCCTCGCAGGAGAAGAGGGTTGTGTGTTAAGGGGCCTCCTGGGCGGAATTGGAGACGGTGTCTCTATCCTGTCTTCGGACGGAGAGATTATCGTGGGGGAAACCCCGGATAAAGCAGCAAACCGGGTCCCTGTGATTCTGGAGGGGGAGACCTTGGGGTGGGTCTCAGGAAATGGGAGCCTGGATGCCGTGGCATCGCTCATAAGCCTGATGGCCAGGCGGGAAAAGGAGCGGCGCGAACTGGCCCGTGAGACCCTGGAGAAGTACCGTGAAATACACCTGCTCTACCGCATGAGCAAGCGTATGACAGACAGGCTTGATCTGGCTGAAGTCGCGGACCTGGTACTCGAAGAGGCGCGCAGAACCATTCCGGCCGCCGGCGGCTCCGTCATGCTTTTGAATTCAGCCTGTGAGGAACTGGAAATAGTGGCCGGTTTCGGACACGAACAGGCCGTCAAGACGAGCTTTCGTCCCGGAGAGGGTATAGCCGGAAGCGTTCTGCTCTCAGGCCGGGCCGAGCTCCTGAACCAGGCCCCATGCGATTCGCGTTTCAAACCCGGACCCGGCCGGGTATGCGCGCTCATGTGTGTCCCTCTTGGAAGCAGGAACAGGGTGCGCGGTGTAATTAACATAAGCCATGAAAAACATGTGGAATACACAGCCGCGGATCTCCAACTGTTAAAAGCGCTCGCCTCCCAGGCCGCCTCGGCCATTGATAACGCGCTGCTTCATAAGAGGCGCGTGCGGCAGGAGCGGATCAGGGGCAATCTGGAACGCTATGTGCCTTCGCAGGTGGTTAATCTTATCATGGAAGAACCCGACGAGGTTTCACTGGCGTCTGAGAACAGGCACATAGCCGTTCTCTTTTCCGATATCCGTAATTTTTCAACGACATGTGAACTCCTGGCTCCTGAAGAGGTAGTGGCGTATCTCAACACCTACTTTACCGCCATGGTGGAGGAGATTTTCCATAACAAGGGCACTGTGAACAAGTTCGTGGGAGACATGATCGTGGCCCTTTTCGGGGCGCCCGTGAGGATGGACCGCCCCGAGTGTGCCGCTGTCAGGGCCGCGGTTTCCATGCAGGAACGCATCCGTTCCATGAAGGAGCGTTGGATCCGTGAGAACTTCCACACAGGAATGGGCGTCAGCGCGGGGCGGGTCGTGGTAGGAAACATCGGATCACCCAGGCACATGGATTATACGGCCATCGGCGACGAGGTGAATGTGGCGGCAAGGCTGCAGTCTTTTGCCCGGGGAGGGCAGGTGCTGGTGAGCCGGCCCGTGTATGAGGCTGCCGTAAACCTTTTCACGTTCCGTCCCATCGGGCCGGTCAGGGTCAAGGGCAGGCAAAGGCCGGTCGAGACCTATGAGGTTGTTTATTCCTGATAGCCCGCTAATGGGGCCCTGTGGGCGAGACCGCGCCCCTTCCCTTACTTAAGTGCCGGCGCGCTTGCCCGGCGAGTGTAAAGGCGGACAAAGGAGTCCCGATCTATGCTCAAGCTGTTTTCCATTTTAACGGAACGGACTTCATATTGTTTTGCGTTTGTTCCTTTTGTCGCCATAAGCGGATATTTCGCCGCTTCATATGCTTTCTTCATTGTCTGCTTGTCTGTGGAGAACTTCACTCCTGAGGCCATCAAGGCCTTCGGCCTGACCACAGGAGGCATGCTGGCACTCTTCAGCTTGCTTCACGCCGTGGGTTTCGGGGTGTTCGAACGCGCCGGCATCCCCGCAGGCCTTGAACTGCCCAGACGTATAAACGAGTCATATAGGCGGCTTCGAAAAGGAGCGCTGAACGAACCCGGTGCACTCGAGGTGTTTCTGAAGAGACTCGCCGAATTTCCCCGCTACCATATGACCGTGGCCGTGGCGGTCGCCGTAGGGGTTACAATTCCTTCCTTGAGCATCGAGTTTTTGTTCAGCGGCTCCCTGCGTCACCTGGCAAGCGGTATGGCGGGCGGCGTGATTGCAGGAGTCCTCTATTGCTATTTCTGCTATGTAATTACGGAAACCCTGAGCGCCGGACTCAGGAGCACATGCCGGAGAGAACTGACCCGGCGAAGGGCCACTATTCCCCGCGTCTACGGCCTGAGCCTGAGGGGAAAGATAGGTTTCGCCGTCGCTATCGTTTTCTTCAGCATGGCTATGCTCATTTATTTCCTCTGGTTCTGCCGGGCTTCACTGCTCCTGTCCGCAGGATTTCTGATTATAACCTTCCTCACGGTTTTGCTGCTTGTCTCTCTCTACTTTCGTTCGGTCAAGGCTGCATTCGATGAGATATTGCTGGCTGCCCGGAGCGCCAGCCGGGGAGGCGGAGAGCTTCTTTACCTGGGTAACAACGAGAAGGAACTGGTGGAGTTTTCTGTTGATTTCAACGGGTCGATTCGCGAAATAATCGCCCTCAGGAGGGATCTGGAAGCGCAGGTAACGGCCAGGACGGGTGAACTCGCCGGGAAGGCGCGTGAACTGGAGAAAGCGAACGAGCGGCTCAAGGAACTGGACAGCATGAAATCCAGTTTTCTATCGTCCGTGAGCCACGAGCTTCGAACCCCCCTCACCGCGATCCTGGGTTTTGTGCAACTAGTGAGGAGGGATTTTACAAGGGCGGTTTCCCTCGGGATTCTTCTGGAGGGCAAGGATCGAGTCAAGGCTGAGAAGATAAAGGCCAACCTCGACATTATCGAGCGGGAAGGTGAGCGGCTTACCCGCCTTATCAACAACGTGCTCGATTTGGCCCGCATCGAATCCGGGCATATGGAATGGAACGACGAGATTCTCGATCTGGACCTTTGTGTGCAGCAGGCGGCTCGGGTCATGGAAGGTGCAGTCGAGCGGCGGCCGGGTGTGGATCTGATTGTCGATGCGGAAGACCAGCTGCCGCCGGTGCGCGCTGATCAGGACAGAATCATCCAGGTGCTGATGAACTTGCTTGGCAACGCATTCAAATTCACATCCAAGGGGAAGGTGCGCATAACCGCGCGCGCCAAAGGACAAAGAGAAGTGCATGTCTTTGTGGAAGATACGGGTATGGGCATCAGCCCTGAAGACATGGAAAGGGTTTTCGAGCGTTTCCAGCAGGGCGGTGCCGCACCGGTTGGATCAGCTGGGACCGGGTTGGGACTTTCCATATGCCGTGAAATAGTTGAGCATTACGGCGGCAGTATCAAAGTCCGGTCAAAGCCTGGTTCGGGAAGCCGTTTCATGTTTGTGCTGCCCGCTTTGACGCCGTACAGAAGAAAGCTATAGGCATCCTGATGATTATCAGAGGTGTCCTTTAAGAAACGATTTTCGGGCGTTAACCGGCTTGCAGTTCAAACCAGACCTTCTCTTGATTGAAGCATGGGAGAAGTCCGTGATGAAAATCCTTATTGTGGACGATGAGATTCACATCCGTTTGCTTTTGATGCAGACCCTGGAAGAACTGGAAGAAGAGCACGGCGTAAAGGTGTTATCGGCCTCAAACGGAGAGGAAGGGCTTGCCGTGATAGAAAAAGAAAGACCTTCTCTCGTTTTTCTTGATATCATGATGCCCGGCATGAATGGGTACGAGGTATGTCGTTCCGTGAAAGGTCGTGACGACCTGGCCGGAACCCGCATAATCCTGCTAACGGCCAAGGGACAGGTCACAGACCTTGAGGAGGGACTGGCAAGCGGGGCGGTGGATTACATGACAAAGCCTTTTGACCCGGACCTTGTTGTAGAGCGCGCCCGCGAGGCCCTGGGTCTTTAGAAGAACGGCGACCGTATGGTCTTGAACCTCAAGAGCAAAAAGCTTCTCCGGCTGGCCGTATTCCTTTGCACAGGCAGCGTGTTTGTTGTTGCGTGTTTTTGGGGACTGCGTGGCGTTTTTTGGACCGAAGCGGACTTCCAGCTTATCGACCTGTTTTACCGCAGGGCCGTGATCGAGGGAAAAGGCCCGCCTGTGTCCCCTCAGATACTGTATGTAACGGTGACGGATGCCTCATACGATGCATTCGGCACAAATACTCTCGACCGGGCGGATCTTGCCCGCGTGAACACGGTTCTGGCGGAACTCGGGGCCGAGGCGGTCGGCTTTGACATCATTTTTGCCAGGCCGAGCAGGGAAAAGGCGGATCAGGAGTTTGCCGCTTCCCTGAAGAACCTTGGTACGGCCTATCTGCCGGCCGGTTTCGCACTGTCCGATACGCCGGCCCCCTTTCACTGGAAATCCGGATCCGCTTACCAGCAATACAGGGATGATGTCCTGTTCAAGCCGGTGGAACGTGGAGAAGCCGGGCCTTTTTACGCCGTTTACGCCCTGATGCAGATGGACTCCTTTGCACTCTCGGCCATGGGGTCAGGGCACATAAGCGCCCGCAGCGATTCCGACGGTGTCTACCGTCATGCGCCCATGCTCATCAGGGTCGGGGAAGAGGGTTATGCGCCCGCACTGAGCCTCTCCATGTTTCTCGACTACATGAGAATCCCGTCTGATCGGATCGTGGTTGAATGGGGTGACCGGATCGTTATTCCCGCGCTCAAAGGGAGCTTCCTTGAGCGGGACGTGGTGATTCCCATCGATTCCAGAGGCCGCACATACGTGCCTTACCCGGGGCGCTGGGGTGAGAAATTCCCGGGAATCGAGGCCCACAGACTGCTCGATTACTATGATAAACCGGATCTTCGAGGCAATCTACTGGAGTACTTTGAAGGAAATCTCGTAATTCTGTGCGACGTCTCGGTGGGGACCGCCGATCTCGGGCAGACCACCCTTGAGGGGGACGTGCCTCTGGTTATGATCCATTCGGCCCTTTTGAACGGCATGCTCACAAACACTTTTTACAGGAAGTGGGACTTCAAACACACCCTGCTGCTGATAATAGCAATGGGCTTCACCTTGGGAGCGGCTGCTGTTTTTCGGTCGTCCTGGGTGCTGTATGTCACCGGTGCGGCACTGGTTTCCGTGGCCGTTTTTCTGACCTGGTTCGAGCTGGCCGATTTCAGGCTGTTTCCCCTGGTCTCGGTGGCCGCGAGTGTGCTCGTGATAGGGCTCGGCATGATCGTAGGGATAGAGTGGGGAGTTACCAGGGAGAGGTCCTTCATAAGGAACGCGTTCTCAAAGTACGTCCCTGAAAAAGTCGTACAAGAACTCCTGGTGAAACCGGAGCTACTGGCGCTCGGCGGCGAGGAACGTGTGATGACTGTCCTGTTTTCCGACCTTGCCGGGTTCACATCCATATCGGAGGGCATGACGCCAACCGACCTCGTATATCTCTTGAACGAGTATCTTACGGAGATGACCCGAATCATCCTGAACGAAGGCGGCATCGTGGACAAGTTCGAGGGAGACGCAATAATGGCCGAGTTTGGGGCGCCCCTGCCCCTGCCCGATCATGCGGACTTCGCCGTGCGTGCAGGTCTCATGATGCAGCAAAGGCTCAGGGAGTTGCGAGTGGATTGGCAGGAAAAGGGTCTGCCGGAGATGCGCTGCAGGGTGGGGATCAACACAGGTGCCATGGTGGTGGGAAACATGGGCTCGGACCAGGTCTTTGATTACACCGTAATCGGCGATGCCGTGAATCTGGCCTCGCGCCTGGAGGGGGCTAACAAGCGCTATGACACTTGCCTGATGATTTCTGAATTCACCTTAAAAGAGCTTACACCCGGGGTGTTCCGAACGCGGATTCTGGACGTCATACGCGTAAAGGGAAAGACCGAGGCCGTGAAGGTATACGAGGTTTTTGGAAAGGCCTCCGAATCGGTGGGACCGGAACAGGAGGCTTACTTAAAGGCTTACGAAGATGGGTTTTACGCTTATCTGGCTCGGGACTTCAATGCCGCCCGGAGCAGTTTTGAAAAGGCCCTTTCGATTCGGCCGGACGATCCGGCGTCTCTGGATCTCATCGAACGTATGGGCGGCCTGGACCCGGCGCGTCTCCCCGAAGAATGGGACGGATCAATAGCGCTTACCTCAAAATAACCCTCCACTTATGTGACCTGTTGAAGACCTTGCTCCAACACAGGGGAGCCCCCTGCAAAAGGCCCTCGGTTGCCGGATCCCCGCATTACACTCAAATTTTAAGCTGTTAGAAAGTGTCTTCTTCGAGGGTCTCAAGGTGTTCTGACACCATTGCGGCCGCCTCGGCCGCATCCTTCCGGCTGAGTCCAAGATAGGTCAGGACGTTTTCCGCCTCACTCCATGACTCGGAATCTTCTGGCAGATCATCAAGCCGGTGAACGGTGTAATCAGCGAGATATAGGATATACGCCAGTTCGTTGTCTCCGGAAATGTGAGGCATGTGATGGAATCGAATGGCGTTTGCCAGGATGATCGGGAGCTGCCACTTGATACAGAGTTCACACCCGATGTCCGCGTGGTCAAACCCGAGGGTTCGTGTCTCCATGTCCACGGCTTCGTCGCCGAAGACCGGCGAGGCCGGCCGGCCGCCGGCCCGTTCCAGAAGATATGAGTCTAGAATTATCTTGCCTGCATCGTGCATCAGCCCGGCAAGGAAGGCCTCGGAGCGATCCACCCATCCGATTTTACGGGCGAGAAGTTCGGAAAGGATGGCAACGGAAAGCGAGTGACGCCAAAGGACTCCCGCCTCCATGCCGTAGCCGGAAACGGCCTGCCCCAGCTTTTTAGATTGGCTCACCATGGTGATGATTTGAGTTACGAGCCGCAGACCCAGCAGGGTGGTCGCATGCCGGACTGAAGAGATGTTGCCGCTGCGCCGGTAGTAGGCGGAATTGGCCACTTTGACGATCCTGCCGGCCAGAGCCGGGTCGGCCTGAAGCACGGCGGAGAGCTGCTCAAAGCCTGCTTTAGGATCCGATATGATGCGACGGGCCTTGATCATCACGTGGGGCATGGGGTAAAGACGCTTGAAATTATCGATCACCTGCGCCTTGAGAACGAGCGTGTGCCGGCCTGATGAAATGCCGGCCTTATGACGCTTTAAGACCGCCGCTTCTCCTGACAAGCCAATCAAGGAGCGCAGATTCTTCGTGAATGGGATGACCTTGGACATGGCACCCTGCAGCCCGGCGTGGACTCAAGCCGATTCGTAAATTTATTTCGATGTGTCTGGGGGGCGCGGTTCTTGTATCCTTATCGGCAATGTTTTCCTGGAACTTGAATATGGAAGGAGGCCTGATCTGACGTCGAAAAACCTGTCACCTCACCTCAAACCGGATCAGTCGTCTCCATCTCCCTTGTCCAGCCGTCTCCTGGCTTTTTGATCACCCGAGAGGTAACCTGAGATCCCCAGATCCTCGTCAGCGTATTCCGCGTCCGGCATGGTGCTGTCAGGGGGGAATTCAATCTCCTTCTCAGGTTTTTCGAGCTTTCTCTTGTCGGGCAGGGCCCCCTCCTTTGTGATGAAGTTTGACACCATGAAGTCCCTCAGCAGGTGTATCACGCCTAAGATGCTGCTCGGCTTGGCATCAAGAGGGCAGCGGGAGGCGTTCTCCTGGCACCAGGGTTCGTTGTCGTGGATTTCCGCCTTGAGGCAG
>CAYVDE010000006.1:50123-53740 GCA_964450535.1 uncultured Desulfobacterales bacterium | reverse complement strand
GGAGGCGTTCTCCTGGCACCAGGGTTCGTTGTCGTGGATTTCCGCCTTGAGGCAGTTCACGTTGCCCATGGCATCCAGTCCTACGACTTCTCCTTCCGGGCACATGCCGAAGAGATCATAGCACCCGGCCACCTTCTGCCTGAGGCTCGAGAGGGGAGGAAACTCCTCCACGAAAACTACGCTTTCGCACATTTCCTTGAATTTTTCGGCATCCATTTCATTCCCGTGTTGAAAAAATATGCAATTTTCAAGCCGGATATTCCGGGCAGTCCAACGACGCACCGTCAAATACGATAACATGGACCTCGCCGGGACCGTGTACTCCCCGAACCAGGGTAAGCTCGATGTCGGCCGTCTTACTGGTGCCTGTAATCAGCGTGACTGCGCTTTCCCGGTCCAGTGCCGCCGCAGGGTCCTGAGGGAGTTGATTCATGAGTGCGGGGAGGTCCGGAAGTATCCGGTTTTCCGGAAGCAGGGCTATATGGATCGGGGGAAGAAGAGACGCGGCCCGGCTTTTTTCGTAAGAGGAGAGCAGAACCAGGGTGCCGGTGTCCGCCAGTGCGAAGTCAACGCCGGTAATGCCGACGTCTGCTAGGGCGGCCGACTCCTTCAATGACGCCCGCTCAGGCGGCTCGCCTGTGATGCCGGGGGCCGGGGTCAGAATCCGAATGCCTGGTCTTTTGAGGGCGCCGGAAATGCCGGCATGTTCCAGGACCGGATCACTCCAGGTAAAGACGGTTTTTGCCCCGAGATCCTCAAGAACTACCCCCAGAATGCCGGCTGCTTCGGTGGCGGTCCCTGCCATGTGGACCTTTACGGCCTGGGCCTCGGCCTCTTTTATGAAAATACGCACCAGTTCTGACATATCCGGAGCCGGACTGGAAGAAAAGCGCTCATAAAGAGGAGGCTCAAAGGGCGTCCTTGAGGTCTTATTGAGTGCACCTCGAATGCGGGACAGTATCAGCTCCCTGTCACTCACCCTTGCCCTCCCTATCTGCTTCGGCAATTGCAGAGGCCATGTGCCGGAAAGGTATTTCAGCCGGCGGCGGAAAGGGAGAAGCGCCAAGCCTGGACTCCAATAGGGGATGGAGCAGGCGCGCCATGCGGCCTGTCATCTCGTACAGGCGGCGGTCTCCGAGAACAGTTCCTGCCAGGTGGAACAGGCCGCGCTCGGTCCGGGATGCGGGTCCCCAGGCCGGATCCTCGGCGTACCGCTTCCTGAGGGCCGTCAGGAGGCGAGGGATGTCGATTTTTACCGGGCAGACTTCGGCACAAGCCCCGCAAAGGGTGGTTGCATAGGGGAGGGCCGAGGCGGAGCGCCGATCCTGAATGAGTTGGGGTGTGAGCACGGCGCCGATCGGTCCGGAGTAGACCCACCCGTATGCGTGCCCCCCGATCTTAAGGTATACAGGGCAGGTGTTAAGGCATGCGCCGCAGCGAATACAGCGGAGGCTCTCCCTCAATTCCTCGTCCGCCAGGATGCCGGTGCGTCCGTTGTCCAGGAGGACCAGGTGGAACTCGTCCGCGCCGTCAGGTTCACGTCTGCGTCTCGGGCCCAGGAGCAGGGAGACATAGCTGGAGAGCTTCTGGCCGGTGGCGCTCCGGGGCAGTAGCTGCATGAGCACTGAGAGGTCTTCCCATGCAGGCACCACTTTTTCGATCCCGGTGATCGCCACATGCAGTCGGGGGAGGGTGGTGCTCAAACGTATGTTCCCTTCGTTCTCAAAGAGCGCCACGGCGCCGGTCGAGGCCACCAGGAAATTGGCCCCGGTGATGCCCATGTCCGCGCTCAGGAACCTCTTCCGGAGGTTTTCACGGGCGAATCGAGTCATGTCCTCAGGGTCATCCATGAGAGGCGCCCCCAGCTTTTCACGGAACAGGTCCGCGATCTGCGCCCGGGTCTTGTGTATGGCAGGCCCCACGATATGGGAGGGGGTCTCATGGGCCAGTTGGATGATATATTCGCCCAGATCGGTCTCCACTACGTCCAGGCCCAGGGCCTCCAGCCCGTCGTTGAGAGCGATCTCTTCGCCCACCATGGACTTTCCCTTGACCACCGTTCGGACGCCCCTGGACACGGCCAGCTCCTCCACCACCTTTCGGGCTTCTGCCGCATCCCCGGCCCAGTGGACAGTCCCTCCCAGGCGGGTCACGTTTTCTTCGAGCCGCTCCAGGTATGTGTCCAGGTGATCCAGCGCGTGGTCACGAATCCGGCGTGCCTGCTCTCGCAAGCCCTCCGCGCCGGGAAGCTCTCGAAAGGCGGCATCCCGCATGGCCCGCAGTCGTTCATCTATGCCGCGTAAGGCCTCCTGCAGGTGTGGGTCCTCAAGTGCCTTCCGGCTGATGCTGTCGAAAAGCTCGCAGCGAGGTTTCATAATTGGATCACCCGCCGGCCAGGATCTCGGTAAGGTGCAGGGTTCGGATGGGTGCGCCCATAATGCGGGCCTGCCGCTCCAGATGCAGCAGGCAGCTTATCTCGCACCCGGTAATAATTGAGGCCCCTGTGGCAAGGGCGTTTTCCAGCTTGTCGCGCGCAATGGCCCCTGCGATTCGCGGGTGCTTTGCGCTGAAAACGCCCCCGAAACCGCAGCACTCGTCCGAGCGGGCCATCTCACGAAAGTCGAGACCGGTTACGCGCAAGAGGAGGTCCCGTGGTTCTTGAAAGACCCCTAGACTCCTCTTGACCTGGCATGAGTCATGAAAAGTGACACTGCCGTCAAATGAGGCACCCAGGTCTGTCACCCCCAAGACCCGCACCAGGAACTCGGAAAACTCATAAGTTCTAGCGGCCAGGTCGCGGGATCGCTTTATGAGCTTCGGATCGTCGGGAAAGAGCTCCTCATAATGCCTGCGAATCATGCCCACGCATGATCCCGAGGGCGAAACAACCGGCCTTCCGTCCCGAAAGTTATACATGGTCTTTCGGGCGAGCATTCGAGCCTCTTTTATCCTGCCTGACTTGTAGAAGGGCTGGCCGCAGCAGACCTGTTCCGGGGTGTATTCCACACGTATTCCCAGGGACTTCAGGATTTTCAGGGCGCCCACGCCGGCTTGAGGCCGGAACTGGTCCACCAGGCATGGGATGAACAGGTGCACGCGCATGATTCAAGATATAGGGTATTGGGGTTCCTTTCAACCGCCAAGTTTGGATTAAGATCATATTGTTTTTCGGCGTTGTCTGCAAAAGTGCAAGTGCCGGGGTTGATCACCTGAGCCGTGTTTTTCAATTGACAGGGATGGACTGATGGTCGTAGATTTCATCAGGTGAGAAGATTAACCCTTCCCGGGCGGGGCGCTCGACCCTGGAGGGCCCCTATCCTACATGAACCTTCCTCGCTGGACCTTGTTTCCGATTCCCTGGGCCCGGATTTACCGGGACCGTGTATGGTTTTCCAACCCGGCAACCTTATTCAAGGGAGGGCAACAATGGCTACTTCAGGAACGAAGAAAATAAAACGCGTTAACATCTTCGCGGTATTGGCGACCCTGGCGGCGGTTCTTGCCTTTTCACTGGCTGCGATGCCCCTTCATGTGGCTGAAGCCCGCGACATCAAGGTAGGCATAATCGATTGTTACAGCGGTCCGCCTGCGGTTTATGGAAACGACGCGCTCAACGG
>CAYVDE010000006.1:34035-50023 GCA_964450535.1 uncultured Desulfobacterales bacterium | reverse complement strand
GCGGATCACGGGTGAGAAGGGCCACCGGTATGTTTTTTCCACCGGCGAGAACTCGGCCATGGCAGGCAAGGCCGGAGGCGTGGCCCTTTCCCGGAAACCTTACACCAGGTACTGGATAGCCGGAGACGATTACGAGTATGGACACGCCCTGGCGGACGCCGCCTGGAGAAACCTCAAGGAGAGAAAACCCGATGTGAAGATGATCGGCAAATCCTGGTGGAAAACCGGCGAGCCGGATCTCTCTCCCTACATCACCTCGATCATGGCCGCCGACCCGGACGCGGTTATCTTCTGTACCGGCGGCGCCAGCATGACAAACGTCCTGAAGGCCATCAAGGCAACAGGCATGGCGGAGAAGTTCCCCATCTACATCCACACCGCAACAGACCATGCAGTCCTCAAACCCCTTGGAGACCAGGCCCCTGAAGGGGTCATGGGGACCATGGACTACCACTTCTACTACCCGGAAACTCCTGAGCATATGGCGTTTGTGGAAAAGTTCCGCGAGGCTTACGGAGAACCCCCTGGATTTTCGGCCTTCCACGGCTACATCACCGCTCACTTCATAGCCAAGGCCTATCGAAAGGCCGGATCGGTGGATACTGAGAAGTTCATTGACGCCATCGAGGGGATGACCATCGAAAGCCCGGTGGGCCGGCTCGAAATGAGGGCCTGCGACCATCAGGTTGTGCTCCCCATGTACCTGGGCGTCACCAAGATCTCCCCCGAGTACGGCGTGGCCGTAAGCACGGACATCGAGACGCTGACCGGCGACGAGGTCATGCCCACGTGCGAGGAGATCATGAAGGCACGCGGGAAGTAGCGGTCTGAATGCCTGCAACCATGCGGGAGCGGCGGTTTGTCGCCGCCGCTCCTGCTCTCTCCTGAAAACGGGCAGGCCATGGAGTTCTTGCAGAACATCACGATGTCGTCTTTGGGCGTTCATCTCCTGGTGGGTCTCAGCAGGGCAATGATCCTGTTCATAGTGAGTTCGGGCATGAGCTTTGTCCTGGGGGTGCTGCGGGTGCCGAACGTTGCGCACGGGTCCCTATACATGATCGGGGCCTTTTCCGCCTTTACACTGAACCAGCTTTTCGGGGGTGGTACGGCCGCTTTCTGGCTTGCCCTGGCCTTGAGCCCCTTTATAGTAGCAGGAGTGGCCCTGGTCGCGGAAAGGGGCCTCTTCTGCCATCTTTACCAGCGCGAGCACCTGATGCTCCTCCTTTTCACATTCGCTCTCATGCTCATCCTGGGTGATCTGGTGAAAATGATCTGGGGGGCCGACTATCGTTCCATCAATTCTCCTGATTTACTGGCCGGATCCTTGCCTATCCTGGGATCCTCCTTCCCGAAATACAACCTGTTCCTGTTGATCGTGGGGCCCGTTGTCGCAGTGGGCCTTTGGCTTTTCACGAACAAGACGAAGATCGGGAAGATCTCCAGGGCCGCCGCTGTAGATCGTGAGATGGTGGATGCCATCGGAATCAATGTGAGCTGGGTGTTCGCTTTCGCATTCACCCTGGGCTGCTTCCTGGCAGGACTGGGAGGAGCCCTGGTGGCGCCAACCATCAGTATCACACTGGGAATGGACCATGACATCATAATCGAAGCGTTTCTCATCGTGACCATCGGTGGCCTGGGCAACATGTGGGGCGCCCTGATCGGTTCTCTCATATTCGGCGTGACCCAGTCCTTAGGCGTACTGTTCTGGCCCCAGTTCGCCATCGTGTTCCCATACCTGGCCGTGGTGATCGTGCTCATTTGGCGGCCCACCGGCATGCTCAAGTCCGTCTGGTAGGCCGCGGTCAGGCCGGCAGGGAGTGTCAGCTTTGCAGAGAGGCTCTTTCCACTGGAGGATTATCTGGCCCTATGCCGCCGTGTTTGCGGCCCTGCTGTTCATGCCTGTGTTCCTGTCCAGGTTCTACGTCTACATCACGGCCGTGATTTTCGTGATGGCGCTCCTGGCCATGAGCCTGAACATGCTGGTGGGGCACGGCGGACTTTACCAGTTCCACCACGCGGCCTTTTACGGGGTGGGCGCATACACATTCGCCCTGATCCTGACTAAAACCCAACTGCCCGCGTGGGTGGGGTTCGCTGTTGCTCCTTTTGCGGCGGCGTTCACGGGGCTCGTCATCGGCTGGTTCTGCGTGCGTCTCAACAAACTCTACTTCGGAATGCTGCAGATCTCATTGGGCTCCCTCCTGTGGGCCATAGTGTTTCGCTGGTACAGCCTGACCGGCGGGGACGACGGGATTCACGGGATTCCAATCCCTGATGCAATCGGCACCATCTCCAGCAGCTATTACTTCATCCTGCTCGTAACCGCCGCCTGCATTGTTGTAATGTACATGATATACAGGTCGCCTTTTGGAAAGACGCTCCAGGCGATCCGGGACAACCCGGAGCGTTGCGAAACCGTGGGGATTCACGTCCGGAGACACCAGCTCCTGGCGATCGTCATTGCCACTTTTTTCGCAGGGATCGCCGGCATGCTCTTCGTTGTGGTGGAGGGTTCCGTGTTTCCGGAACTCCTCTTCTGGGTCCTTTCCCTGGAGGTCTTTATCATGTGCCTTCTGGGGGGCTGGTTCACTTTTGCAGGGCCTATCCTGGGCGCAGCCATCACCGTGAGCCTCAGGACCTTCGTGGGGATCTATACGGAGTACTGGACGCTCATTCTGGGCGTGATTCTGATACTGCTGATTTTTTTCCTCCCTGAAGGGGTAATGGGCTTCATCATCGATAAGACCAGGGGTCGAGAGGGGGCAGAGGGGTAGCGGATGCTCCGGGCCGAATCCATCAGCAAATCATTCGACGGCTTCCTCGCGGTCAACGAGGCGAACCTGACTGTCGAACAAGGTGAGATCGTCGCGGTGATCGGCCCGAACGGGGCCGGCAAGACCACCCTGTTCAAGCTGATCACCGGCCACCTGCGGCCCGATACAGGGCGGATCACCTTCAAGGGCGAGGACATCTCCGGGCTTCCCCCATACGAGATATGCAGGAAGGGGATCAGTCTTTCCTTCCAGATCGTAAACGTCTTCAGCCGTATGACGGTTTTCGAAAATGTACAGGTGGCCGTTCTCAGTCATCAGAAAAAGACCCGAAAGCTCTTATCTTCGGCCGGGAAGCACGGGATCGAAGAAACCGGAGAGATCCTTGAAAACGTGGGGTTGACTGATAAGGCTTACAGGATAAGCGGTTCCCTTTCCCATGGCGACCAGAAGGTGCTCGAGATGGCCATAGCCCTTGGAAATCGCCCCGAGCTTCTCATCCTTGACGAGCCTACTGCGGGCATGTCGCCGGAGGAAACCTCGGTGACCATCGACCTTATTCGCAGGTTGACATCAGACCTTGGGCTTACAATTCTCTTCTGCGAGCACGACATGGAGCTTGTCTTCTCCATAGCGCAAAGGATAATGGTTATGGCGCACGGCCGTTCCATCATTCAGGCTGCACCCGATGAGGTTCAAGGCAACCAGGAAGTCCAGACGGCTTATCTTGGAGGGACATAGGCATGCTCGAGCTGGAGGGCATCCATACATATTACGGGATAAGCCACATCCTTTTCGGGGTGTCCCTGGAGGTACCGGCCGGGGAGATCGTCTGCCTGCTGGGGAGAAACGGCGCCGGCAAGAGCACTACCATGAAGAGCGTCATGGGTCTCGCCCCTCCAAAGAACGGCACGATTCGCTTCAAGGGAAAAGAAATCACCGGTCTCAGGCCTTATCAGGCGGCCCGGCTTGGAATCGGTTACGTCCCCGACAACCGCAGGGTCTTCGCAGACCTCACCGTTGAAGAGAACCTGGAGATCTCGGAGCGGTTCCGAGGCAGGGACGATGAGTGGACGCGTGACCGGGTTTATGAGTTCTTCCCGGCGCTGGGCCATATCAGGGACCGGAAGGCCGGTTTTCTCAGCGGCGGTGAGCAGCAGATGCTTACCATCGCCCGGGCTCTGATGACTAACCCTGAGTTCCTGCTCCTGGATGAGCCCACGGAAGGGCTTGCGCCCATGATAGTCCGCATGCTGGAGGAGCATATCGCCCTTCTTCGAGACCGGGGGCTCACGGTCCTTTTGGCCGAGCAGAACCAGAAGGTTGCCATGAGACTCAGCGATCAAGGATACGTCATAGACAACGGGTCGATTCGATTTCATGGGAGCATTCAGGACCTGAGGGAAAACGAGGATGTGCGGAAAAAGTATTTGATGGTGTAGGTGTAGGTGTAGGTGTAGGTGGAGGTGGAGGGATGGGAGGTCGGTTTGCCGCACTATTGCATTCAGGATATTGACCCTCTGTCTCCGGCGGAGGGAGTAACCATCAGGGTTATTCACGGGGACAGGATGACCATGGCCTTTTTTGGAGTGGAGGCCGGCTCGAGGGTTCCTGAACACGCCCATCCCCATGAACAGATCGGCACGGTGATCCGCGGCGTGATCGACATGGTCGTGGGGGACGAGACCTTCACGGTGCGTGCCGGAGAGGCCTACCATGTCCCGGGAGGAGTGCCTCACTCGGGTCTCTGCCGCGAGGATACGGAACTGGTGGAAGTGTTTTGCCCGACCCGCGAGGACCTTCGCCAGGTCCCGTCATGACAGGGATGCCTGGAATCGAACCTAGACAAGCCGAACTCCCTCTGCGTCCATAACAAGCGTGTCCTGAATGCACAGGGCACGGCCTTTCAGGGTCCGCATTCGACTATCCAGAACGATACACATTCCCCCTTCTCTAAACCTTGCCGGATCAGCACCCGGCTTGAAAGGCTCATGCAGTTCAAGGCCGATTCCTTGAATCGTCCACCTGCAGTTCAAGGCCGGGTCGCCTTGCTCGGTTTCTGAAGCCGTGCTGCGAGCCGCCTCCGCGGATTTTTCAAGAGAGGCCCAGGTGGCCGTCTCAGACAGCATCGTTTCGTGAAAGGACTCGAGTGAATCGGCGGCGCGCCGCTCGGAGCCGGCCCCGGACTCCATTCCGTATATGCGGGCCCTTGCAGCATGGTATCCGTTTACGACAGACCGAAAACCAACCGAGAAAGGACCTTTTCCCGGCACAGAACCGAGGCCGCCCGCAAGCCATGCGGAACGGTCGTCCAGAGAGGGGTGACGCACGCGAATGCCGCCCCCGTGGCCCAGACGCCTGGCAAAGGCCTCGGAGAGACCTGAAAGATGTGTCTCGGTCATGCCCGGGTGAAGACAGGACCGCAGGTGGTCAAGGGTCATTTCGCAAATGCGGGATGAACAGGAAATACGCTCTATTTCCCAAGGGGATTTGATTGAACGGATATCATGGATGATGTTGGTGACGTCGACATGCGCACGTGACCGGAACAGCTCGCGAAAAAACCTAAACTCCCTGACAGGGGTGGCGTCCCAGGCCATCCCCAGGACTTTTGGCATGGATAGTCCGTGTGCCATGATGATATTCGGAATGTCGCGAATCGACTCAAGGCTCGCATGGAGCGAAAGGGGGGAATCAAGGGCGGCCCGGGGCAGATGTTTCCTTACAAGGAGAATCGGTCCGTCTTTTTGAGGTACATAAAGGTAAGCATTCTGGGCGCACCCTGAAAAGTACAGCAGGTCAATTCGCTGGGTGATGAGGACGCCGTGGATTCGACGAGAGGTCATTTCCCGCTGAAGCCCAAGGATGCGTCTTCTGATTTCACCGGGAGTAGGGTGGTGCAAATAATGCTGCATCAGCCGGATGCCTTCTTTCCCATCCAATACATATTTCGATCGAACGCTTTCGGTCGGCCGCCGAAACGACGGTTTGATAAGGGAATAGCCAGGGAATTCATACGGGGATTTTTTGCCAATATCAAGGATGTTTCCACAGCGCAAAAAAACCGGAATTGCTTCAGGCGTTGATCAAGGGCGAGGGCCGTGGTCGGTTCAACAGGCAGGCGAAGAGAATTACAGAAAAGATCGCTTTTAGGGCGGAAACTAATTGACTCGGTCGTGGCTTTCGCCTATAAGAGCGCACAGGATTTACCGCTCTTAGCTTTAAGGCCCTTAAGAGGGCTTTTTTCATCTAGTCAAGGGGCCAAGTCAAAATCTTATTTCGGTGTTTTGGCTTTGCGATCTTTGTATGCCCCGTGATAAATATGACTTAACCTAGTCTGAAAAGGATGATCAGCATTCAAGCTGTAACACGAAGTAGCGTCGAGGAGGAATAAAAGGTATGGCAAGACACAAAAAAAAGGAGCGGACCCGGGAGATCGAGAGAAGAAGGCGACGCAGGAAGAAGAGGCTGAAACAGAGGGCCCGCGAGGAAGGAGATCGACGCGGATCCTCTTGAAAGCGTGTTCCGGCGATTTTTTATATGACGACCGGCAGGTGTGATATTATTTAGATGAGCAGCGTTCTCATTGTTCGGGAATAAAAGAAAGGAAGACCACTTTATGGCATCCAACTCAAAAAAGACTGAAGCCATCCGGGCCAGGAGAGACAAGCCCAACCGCGATAATCTCAAGAAGAATGTGAAGAGGATAGCTCGTAACCGCGAGATCCTTCGCGAGCTTGCCTCGAGGGACTCGGCCTGAGGCGCCAAAAGGGTTTATTCAAAGTCACCTCTGATACGTCCAGCTGCACCCACCCTCAATAACAGAGCCTGTGTTTTCTCTGTTGCCTGTGCCGGATTATCTTTTTGTTCCCGCTCCGGCGGAATTCTTGGGCTTGATTACATAAAGCGCCACCACGGATCCCACCAGGACCAGCAGGGTCAGGAGTTGGGTCACGCTCATGTCGGTCCCTGGAACCAGCCCTCTGTAGTCTCCGCGAAACTTCTCCTCCACGAGCCGGAGCGTGCTGTGAAGTATCATGTACCAGATGAAGACCTGTCCCTGAAACGCCCGCCTTTTGCGAAGGATCATCAGGACGCCGAAGAGGAAGAATCCACCAACGGCCGCGTAGGCCTGGGTGGGGTGAATAGGTACGTGAAGTGGGGCAAGGGAATTAGGGTGGGTGAAAACCACCGCCCATGGCATGTCCAAAGGTTTTCCATAACAGCAGCCGGCAAAAAAACACCCAATGCGGCCTATCCCCTGTCCGAGGGCGAGGCCCGGGGCAAAGAGGTCGGCTGTGGACAGAACAGGCATACGGCGACGCCTCAAATACCAGATCAGGGCCAGGGCCGCTACGACGAGTCCGCCTGAAAAGACCAGGCCTCCCTCCCACAGCTTGAACACGTCCAGAGGACGGCGGCTATAGTGTTCAAGGTTAAGTATGACATAAAACAGCCTGGACCCTATAATCGCCCAGACAATGCTCATAAAGGCGACGTCCATGACCTGTTGTGGAGGTACGCCCTCGCTTTTTCCCAGCCAGGCGGTCAATAAAATGGCCGACGCAAATCCCAGGGCGACGAACAGACCGTAGGTATGGATAGTCAACGGCCCTATGGAGACAATATCAGGATACATGATTTGCCCTTGAAAAAAGGTCAGGATGAATCACCCGCCTTGGCGCCCCCTGCCGTTTCCGTGCATCAGCAGCACAACGGCGAGCCAGATGCTGCCTATGGTTATTGCGCTGTCGGCCACATTGAAGGCGGGCCAGTGAAAAGAACCGATGTAGACGTCCAGGAAATCGACGACTTCTCGAAGCCGCACTCTGTCTATCAGGTTTCCGACCGCTCCTCCTATGACCAGGGAGAGAGCGAACCCGGCACTTGCGTGAGCAAAAGAGATCTTCCTGAACCAAAACAAAAGAAGGATAACCGCCAAGAGTGTTCCCCCGGCCAGCAGGTAGTAGTTGAGGTCCCCGCCGGGACGGTTCAGAATGCCGAAGGCTATTCCACGGTTTCTGACGTGGACCAGGTTGAAAAAACCGGGAATCACTGAAACGGTCTCATGCACCTGCATACTCCGTACTACGGCCAGCTTGCTCACCTGGTCCACTAGCACCACGGCCAGCGCGGTCATGATGAACCGGACGTCCCTTTTCATTTCTCCTCACCCAGCCCCATTTCCAGAATGGCCTTTGAACACCGCCGGCAGATGTTGGGGTGATCAGCGTCTTCTCCTATGGTTGAATCGTGCACCCAGCAGCGTTCGCACTTGGGTTCGATGGTCTGGTCCACCAGCACCCTTAAACCCTCCACCTCCTCGCAGGTAAGCTTTTCATCCACCTGTTCAAGCGGCACAATTCGTGCGGAGCTCACAATAAAGATGCTTCGAAGTTGATCCTCGAAGGGGGACAAGGCAGCTTTCAATTCGTCGGAAACTCCCAGCGTCACGACGCTGTCAAGGGAGTGCCCGATCTGTTTGTCTTTTCTCGCCGTCTCGAGGGCCCTGGTGACTTCCCGGCGCACTCGAATCACCACGTCCCAGCGTTCCGCCAGGCCCGGATCCAGATATTCCTCATTTACCGGGAAGAAGAGGTCGGCATGTACGCTTGGCCCGCCTCCCGAAGCGGGCATGTACGACCATACCTCGTCGGCCGTGAAGGATAGGATAGGGGCCATAAGGCGCACCAGTGTCTCCAGGATCTCGTGCATGGCCGTCTGCGCGGATCGACGAGGTTTGGAGTTGGAGGGCGAGGCATAAAGGCGGTCCTTGAGGATGTCCAGGTAGAAAGAGGAGAGATCCAGGACGCAGAAGTTGTGAAGACCGTGGTAGACCATGTGGAACTCGTATTCCTCGTAGGCCTTGAGGAGTCTTCGGGAGATTTCCTGAAGGCGATGGAGTGCCCAGCGGTCAAGTTCCACCATATCCGCGTATGATACCCGGTCGATGGAAGGGTCAAAGTCGTACAGGTTGCCCAGGAGATACCTGCAGGTGTTACGAATGCGGCGATAGGCGTCGGTGAGCCGTTCCAGGATTTCGTCGGAGAGCCGGATGTTGTCGCGGTAGTCCTCGGCAGACACCCAGAGGCGTATGATTTCAGCACCGTACTTCTTGGCGAGTTCATTCGGTGAGACCACATTGCCGGCGGACTTGTGCATGGCTTTACCGGACCCGTCCACCACGAACCCGTGAGTGAGGACGCCGCGGTAAGGGGCTTCCCCACGGGTACCCACGGAACAGAGCAGGGAGCTGTGAAACCATCCACGATGCTGGTCGCTCCCCTCCAGATATAGATCAGAAGGGCTGTCAAGGTAATCCCGGGCTTCCATCACCGCGGCGTAACTCACACCGGAGTCGAACCATACGTCCAGGATGTCGGTCTCCTTTGAAAAACGTTTACCGGAGCAGGACGGGCAGGCCGTCCCCGGGGGGACGAGCGCCTCGACCGGTTCGGAAAACCAGACATCAGCGCCTGATTTCTCCACCATCCCGGCCACATGATCTATGATCTCCTGGGAGATCACTATCGCGCCGCAGCCTTCGCAGTAGAAAAGGGTCAGGGGAACGCCCCAGGCGCGTTGCCTGGAAACGCACCAGTCCGGCCGGTTCGCAATCATGTTGTAGATCCTCTCCTCGCCCCAGGCCGGAATCCATTGCACCTTTCGAATGGCTTCGAGGGCCTTCTCCCGAAGGTCGTTACGGGACATGCTGATGAACCACTGCTCTGTTGAGCGGAAAATCACCGGCTGCTTGCAGCGCCAGCAATGGGGATAATCGTGGGTGATTTTCTCCTCTTTCAAGAGGGCGCCCGCTTCCTGAAGCTTGCGGTTTACCTCGGGGTTGGCGTCGAACACGTTCATGCCGGTGAATGGAGCCGCTTCTTCGGTGAAACAGCCTCCGTCATCAAGCGGCGAGTATATGTCCAGCCCGTATTTGAGCCCGGTCTCGTAGTCCTCGCGTCCGTGACCCGGCGCAGTGTGCACGCACCCGGTCCCCGCCTCCAGGGTGACGTACGGGGCCAGGACAAGCACAGACTCTCGATCGTAAAGTGGATGGCGGGCCTTAAGGCCCTCGAGGTCGGGGGCCCGGAGTTCCTCCAGGACCTTGTAGGACGTGATGCCGAACGTATCCATGCAGAAGGCCGCCAGGCCCTCGGCCAGGATGAGGACATCATCCCCCCCGACGTCAACGGCCACGTAATCGAAATCCGGGTGAAGGGCGATGGCCAGGTTGGCTGGGATGGTCCAGGGAGTGGTGGTCCAGATCACATATGAGACCGTTTTGCCGCGAAGGGAAGGGTACTTTTCCGAGAGGTCCGATATGGCCGGAAATTTGACAAAGATGGAAGGTGAATCATGAGGGCCGTACTCCACCTCGGCCTCGGCCAGGGCCGTGCGGCACGATGTGCACCAGTAGATCGGCTTCTTGCTTCGAATGAGCCCTTCGTTCATGGCGAACTTGCCGAACTCCCTGACGATGACGGCCTCGTACGGGAAGTTCATGGTCAGGTAGGGGTTATCCCACTCTCCCAGCACGCCCAGGCGCTTGAACTCGTTTCTCTGAATGTCGATATACGTTTCAGCGTAGTCCCGGCAGAATCTCCTGATCTCCACCTGGGTCATGCCCGCTTTCCTGGATCCCAACTCCGTATCCACCTTGTGTTCGATGGGCAGCCCGTGGCAGTCCCACCCCGGGACATAGGGGGCGTCGTAACCCGCCATCTGGCGGGACTTGATAATGATATCTTTCAAGACCTTGTTGAAGGCGGTACCCATGTGAATGTGACCGTTTGCATAGGGAGGTCCGTCGTGAAGCATGAAGCGCTTTCGCCCCTCGGACGCCTTGCGGATAATCTCGTAGAGGTTTTCGCTGTCCCACTTCTCCAGCATCTCGGGTTCGCGCTTGATCAGGTTCGCCCTCATGGGAAAGGACGTCTTGGGCAGGTTGAGGGAACTCTTGTAGTCCATGGATCGTGCCTCCGTGGGATAAAATCGAACTTTTCTGCCTACCAGATGCTGTGGACGAAGTCAATTTTCTTGTCAAATGATTCGACACAGGGGATGCGGTAAAAATACTACAGGCGGAGAGGTCAGCTGCGGATTCCTAAGTCTTGGATCATGGTGTGAGCGAATTGGATAATGAAGTCCAACTGCCGCTTGGTCGCATATCCGCTGCAAGGACATCGCATATCCGAAAGTGTGCGAATGAAGAATTCGAGACTGACCCAGTCGTCGCCGATCTCGATGGCGAAGACATAGGGGCGGCAGTTCAAGTGCTCGGCTTGCCTTTCCTCGAGCAGATCTTCAGGAACCCGGGCCCAGAACAAGCCCTCCATCGGGGATGCAAGGGCGTGTTCCTGCAGAAAGGCCTTGATTCTGGCCAGGTCATCACCGGGAATTTCGTTGATCAAGTAGGCCCGCATCGGTCACCGTCCTTGTCCTGGGATTCTATTCGCCGGCCCGTCATGAAGGCGTCCACAACTGCATAAGCCCATGTCAGGAGAAACAGGCCCGACAGGATCCAGACCAGCGTGAAATCCGAGGAGCGAATCTGATCAACGAGGGTCTCGCTCGAAAGGCCCGTCATTGCCGCCTCGCTGATGGCATTGTCCACAACGAGGTAAAGTTTTACCACCGCCAGGTTTATGAGGACAAAAACAGCGGCCAGGAGAATGATTCCCTTTTTCAAGTCGCGGTTAAGGAGCTGCCCGAGCCCCGGTATGACCAGAGCGGAACAAAGCGGGGCGCTGATGTATTTTTTCATGCAGTGGAGCCTTTCCTGTCCCATGGGCCGGGTAAAGCGGCCATGGAAAGGTCTTATAACGGAAGCGCTGAATCTTGTCAATTTCCCGCAGGACCGGTTGTGGGGAGCCCGCAAGTTGTGCGGGTGATGATGATTGCCATTGATCTTTAATCACCTATTCTGTAGGATTCACTCAAAGATTCTTGCTCAGAAGCCCTTGTGGGTGGCGATGGACAGGATGAGATAATGGATCATCCCTTTTCCAAATCTGTATCAACCTCCGAAAAGATCAAAAAGCTCTTTTCGATGGTGAACCCCGACGATTCGGTCGCAGTGCTCATAAACGCTGACCCGGATGCGCTTTCGAGCGCCCTGGCCCTCAAACGGCTGCTCTGGAGGAAAGTATGGAAGACCGGCATCTACCGCATTAACCCGATCAATCGTCCTGACAACCTGGCCATGGTGAAACTGCTGAAGGTTGATCACAGCCACATACGGAAGCTGAACGCCGCGGAAGTGACCAGGTGGGCCATCGTTGATTCCCAGCCCCACCATAACAATCTTTTCGCGAAATACAGCTTTGACATAATTATCGACCATCACCCGCCGGGTTCCTCAATCAAAGCTCCATATGTCGATATCAGGGAGGACTACGGCGCAACCGCCACTCTCATGATCGAGTACTTGCGCGCGGCCAAAATAAAGCCGTCGCCGAGGCTGGCCACAGCGCTGTTTTACGGCATCAAGACGGACACGGAAAATTTCACCCGGCCCACAACGGAAAGAGATATCAAGGCCTTCCGTTATCTCTATCCGTATGTAAATACGCATATCATCAAGAAGATCGAATCCTCCGAGTTCACCAAGAATTCCCTTGCCGCTTTCCGTGACGCTCTGGACAGGTACGTAATGGTTCGCAACCGGGCCTTTGTCCATATGGGAACGGTCAAGGATCCGGATGTGCTTGTCATAATCGCCGACTTTTTCCTCAAGGTGGCCGAGGCAAGCTGGTCTATTGTGTCCGGGGTCTATGGGAACAAGCTCATCGTGATTTTTCGAAATGCGGGGTTCAGGCGTGACGCGGGAAGGCTCGCCGGTGAGCTGTTCGGGAAACTGGGCGCAGCGGGCGGCCACAAGAGCGCCGCGCGGGCCGAAATACCGCTGCAGCATCTGGAACTACCCATAAAAGACGACAAAGCCGTTGCCGATTTCGTCCAGAAAAGGATTCGAGACATGTAAGCGTCCCGGCATTTGACTCCAACGGCCCGCAAGCAACCTTAAGCGGACCGAGTCCCGGCCCCAACGTGCGGGCCGTATTGAAAGGACTACTGTTCATGGCATCCGGCGATCACATTCTCAATGATGAATTCATCAGTACGATCAAGAAGGCGATCAGCGATAAGGATATGGATTTCCTGTCCAGGCTGGTCGACGAGCTTCCGCCCGCAGACCTGGCGGATCTTATCGAGCACCTGGACAAAGAAGAGAGGATGACCGTATTTGACCTCCTGGAGCCCGAGGGTGCAGGGGAGGTCCTCGTGGAGATCGAGTCGCCCCTGCAGGGGAGCATTCTTGACCGCCTGGACAACCAGGCCCTGTTGGAAATAGTAAAGGAACTCGATTCGGACGACGCCGCCGACCTGGTGGGGGACCTCCCGGAGGAAAGGGCTCACGAGATCATGGGGGGCCTGCAGGATGATCTGTCCGAGGAGCTGGAAAAACTGCTTCCATACGAGGATGACACAGCCGGCGGGCTCATGGCCCTCGAGTTCGTGGCCGTCAGGTCGAGCGTTACCGTGCAGGAGGCCATTGAAAGGATTCGAGAAAAACGGGAGGAGGTGGAGAACCTCTATTACCTTTTCACAATGGACGACGATGACAGGCTGGACGGCGTGGTATCTCTCAAGGACCTGGTGCTGGCATCTCCTGAGACAAGGGTTTCGGAGATCATGAACCCTCATGTGATTTCAGTACACGTTGGCCTGGACCAGGAAGATGTCGCTCATATGTTCAAGAAGTACGATCTCGTCAGCATCCCTGTTGTTGACGACTTCAACCGGCTCGTGGGCAGGATAACCCATGACGACATTATTGATGTCATTGAGGACGAGGCGGACGAGGACATCACCCTTATGGCGGGCGTCATCAGCTCCGAACTGACCGGAGAATCACCGGTTCGTATCTCCCGGGCAAGGCTCCCTTGGCTGGTTGGAGGCCTTTTTGGAGGGATTCTCGCGGCCGTGGTGATCAATCAGTTTGAGGACTCCCTGGAGAAAATGATCGCGCTTTCCTTTTTTTTCCCTGTGGTCATGGCCATGGCGGGGAACACAGGGACCCAGGCCGCAGCGGTGGCGGTAAGGGGGCTGGCCACCGGCGACATCAGCATGGTTAACATTGGAAAGCGTCTCTGGCTCGAATTGAGAGTGGCTTTACTCAACGGAATCATCTGTGGGATTCTGCTCGGGGTGATTGTAGGGTTCTGGTTGTCCGATTACGGCCTGGGGTCGGTGGTGGCCCTGGCCCAAGTCTTGATCATAATGAACTCGGGTTTCATCGGCGCTGCTGTTCCGTTCGCTTTCAAGAAAATGAAAGTGGACCCCGCCCTTGCAACCGGACCCTTCGTCACCACGTCCAACGACATCATGGGCCTGTTCATTTACCTGGGAATGGTGACCCTGTACCTGTATGTCTCCGCATAACGCCATCACACCCGCATGAGAAGGAGAACTCCCACCCTGCAGGGCTGGTCGAAATGTTGCTGCTCAGCCGGGCGGCGGTGATTCGAGCGCTGAGTCTTTGTCAGGATACGGCGGCGAGGGTGTCAGTCATCCTTTTTTTCAAGCGCGTCCTTGAGTTTTTCACCAAGAGCCCCCACCTCCCCTTCGGATTTGTCTGAGAAGGTATGCCATTCAGCGTCTCCTGAGTCGCGGCGCAGATCCAGACTGATCCTTCGCTCCTGAATGTTGATTGATTCTATGACAACGCGGATTTGATCCCCTCGCTTCAGCTTCTCGAGGACCCCGGTATCGGGAATGTCCTCCAGTTTGGAGCGATGAAGCAGCCCTGTTATTCCCGGAGACAGGGCTATGAACAGCCCATAGCGCTCTTCGCGTTCCAGAACGCCGTCCACCACCTGGCCCGGCCGGAACAACTCCTCGACGCGGGACCACGGATCGCCCTCCACGTCTCTAATGCTCAGGGCGATTCTCCTCCGTTGGGTGTCGATCTGCTTCACAACCACAGAGATCTCGTCCCCGGGGCTCACCATTTCCTCGGGCTTGAGAATCCGCTTTACGTGACTCATTTCGCTGAGGTGTACGAGACCTTCAACCCCGGGTGCAATCTCCACAAAGGCCCCGAATTCCGCACAGCGAACCACCTTGCCCTTTATGCGGTCCCCAACGCTGCAGAATTCATTCACGCTGTCCCATGGATCTCCCTTCATTTGCTTGAGCGACAGGGCGATACGCGGTCGTCGTCCTTCGGTCCCTTGCTTGACCCCGATCACCCGTGCGGTGACCTTGTCTCCCGGACGGAGAATTTCATCAGGCTTTTCAATGCGGGACCAGCTCAGCTCAGAGATGTGAATCATGCCTTCAAGGCCGGGAACCAACTCCACGAATGCCCCGTAAGACATGAGCTTGGTCACCGTTCCTTCCACTTCCGCATCCTCGTCCAGGCCTGCAAGGAATTTGTTCCGGGCCTCTTCCGTCTCTCTTTCCAGGATCTCCCGCCGTGAGACCACAATGTTCCGGCCGTTCTCCTCGAACCTGGTTATCAGGAAGGGATACGTCCCCCCCACGTAGACGGAAGGGTCTTCAATGTAGCGCATGTCCATCTGGCTGATGGGGCAGAAGGCCCTCAGCTTCATGATTTCCACGTGGAACCCGCCCTTACAGGGGGCCTTGACCTTTCCCTCCACAGGCACCTCGTTCCGGTAGGCCTCCCGTAAAACGCCCGGATCTCCTGGGCCGGAGAACGCCTTGGAGAGTTGGACCTCGTCCGGAGTTATGGCTACGACGTACAGCTCCACTTCGTCGCCTACATCGTAAGGGATCTCACCCGTGTCATCCAGGAGCTCATCACGATCAATGACCCCGTCCCGCTTGGATCCGGTGTCCACGAACACGGCCTCCCGGCCTATAGAGATGATGCGTCCGAGAATTCGATCGCCCACATTAAGGCTGCGGCCGGAGGATTCGGAGTAACTCTCCAGCAGTTCGGCAAAGCTCTCGTTTTCCTCGTCCTGGTTTTCCAGGTCCTTGTTTTCCTCGTCCCGGTCGTCGACCATGGGTACTTCCTCCATTTACAGGAATCCGGCACTTCTACCAGCACACGGCGGGTTTTGCAAGAGCTGTCTGAAAACCGGAAAAATGCAGGCTTGGAAGAAGGTGCAAAAGGAGATATCAATTGGGGGCGAATCCAAAAGGAGCGATCAATGAAGACTGGAAGACATCTCTTCCTGGAG
>CAYVDE010000006.1:0-33935 GCA_964450535.1 uncultured Desulfobacterales bacterium | reverse complement strand
GGGGCGAATCCAAAAGGAGCGATCAATGAAGACTGGAAGACATCTCTTCCTGGAGGCCCTTCCCGATCTGGTCAGGCTAATGCCGGATTACCGTCCCGGGTGGGTGACCGAAGCGATACGAGGACGTTCATCGGTTCTCTACCCGGGGTGCCGCTTTCCCGCACGACGGGCAGACAGGCCTTTTCGAAGCCCGGATGAACCTCCGTTGGTGATCTGGAATCACCGCTGGGAGTTTGACAAGGACCCGGAAACCTTTTTCAGGGTCATAGACCGCCTGGCGGATTATGGACTCGATTTCCGCCTGGCCGTTCTGGGAGAGAGGTTTCGGAATATCCCTGAGTGCTTTTCTACGGCCCTCGCCCGGCATGGTGAACGGATCGTTCAATACGGTTATGTCCCTTCGCGCAAAGAGTACCTGGCATGGCTTGGCAAGGGAACGGTTGTGGTCAGCACGGCCATACAGGAGAACTTCGGTATGGCGGTTGTCGAAGCTGTTCAAAGCGGGTGCCTGCCCCTTCTCCCACACAGGCTCAGCTATCCCGAACTCATTCCGGAAGAGTATCACTCTACCTGCCTTTACAAGGACCCGGAGGAACTCGCGCAAAAACTCGTATCAGTGGTCAGGGATCCGGAACGGTTCGATTTCGTGCGGGATCGGCTTGCCGGAGCCATGGAACGGTTTTCCTGGGATTCTCTGATCGGACCCTATGACAGATTTTTGGAGGATTTGTCCTGTATGTCGCCGTAACCTCGAAAACTTTGTCAAAGTGTGCGATTTGACATGAAGACAAAAAAGGCCTATACAATGACCCACCGTGATACAAGCAGGTGACAGTCCGTATTCGCCGTGAATCGCCGAAGGGAGAGCCGCCGTCATGATGGAGATTCGTTTTCACGGAAGGGGAGGGCAGGGTACTGTAGTCGCTTCCAAGATTATGGCCGACGCCGTTTTTCTGGACGGTGGCTTCTCGCAGTCCTTTCCAGCCTTTGGCGTGGAACGCCGTGGAGCTCCGGTCACGGCGTTCCTGCGCGTGGACGACAAACCCATCCGAATCCGGACGGAGATCTACGAGCCCCAGCATGTCGTTGTCCTGGACCCGCTGTTAGTGGAGCAGGTGCCCTTGACGCAGGGACTACGGCAGGGCGGGACCATTATCGTAAACAGTGAAAAGCCCCCGGATTTCTTTAAGCAGAGGTTCAAGGGCTTTCGGGTGGCAACGGTCCCGGCAGGGAGGATTGCGCACCGGCGCGGCCTCGGAAGCGGGCAGACACCGATCGTGAACACGGCCATTCTGGGTGCTGTGAACCGGGCGCTTGGCATCGTTACCATGGAAAGCCTGATGACGGCCATACGGGAAGGTGTTCCCACGCGCGCCGACGAAAATGCAGAGGCCGCACAAGAGGCCTTTGACGCTATCACAGAGGCGGTTCTCTTTTGAACCAAATGAGAGGAAAGCATGAAATATGTGGACCGAAGGACTCAAGCCCCCCTCTGCGCGTTTTCAACGCGATCCAGCCTGGAAAACAAAACGGGCAGCTGGAGGTTTGCACGCCCGGTTTTCGTGGATCGAGTATCGCCCTGCAACCAGCAGTGCCCGGCCGGTGAAGACATAGCCGGTATCCTGTACCTGGCAGGACTGGAGCGATATGAAGAGGCATGGCGAATGATCATGCGGGAGAATCCGTTTCCCTCGGTCATGGGCCGTGTCTGCTATCACACCTGCGAACGTATCTGTAATCGCGGTAAACACGACGAGCCCGTATCCATCCACATTGTGGAGCGTTTCCTGGGGGATCTTGCTCTTGAACGGGGCCTTGGCGTCGAGCCGCCGCCGGAACCGGACGGCAAGACGGTTGCCGTTGTCGGGGCCGGCCCTGCCGGGTTGAGCGCCGCCTATTTCTTGAGGAGGCTTGGACACGATGTGGTTGTTTTTGATTCGAAAGACAAGCCCGGCGGGCTTATGCGGTACGGCATCCCGGCCTATCGCCTGCCCGTGGATGTCCTCGAAGGAGAGATCGAGCGGCTACAAAAAATGGGTATCCGTTTCGAGATGAGACGCAATCTCGGCAGGGACCTTGACTGGGATTTTTTGAGAACGGAACACGACGCTGTTTTTGTGGGCATTGGCGCGCATGGGTCGACGAACCTGAACCTGGAAGGAGAAGACCTGGAAGGCGTTTTTCGTGCCCTCGAGTTCCTTGAAGCGGTGAGTAATGGCTATTCCCCTCACGTCGGAGCTGATGTGGCGATCATAGGCGGCGGAAACAGCGCTGTGGACTGTGCAAGGGTGAGCCGCAGGCTCGGAGCCGAAGTGAGCGTGCTCTATCGCAGGACAGAGGCCGAAATGCCCGCCCATCCCGAGGAGGTGGCCGCTGCAAGGGAGGAGGGCGTTTCGTTCCGGTTCCTGTCCGCCCCCGGGAAAATCCTGGGAGACGGGAGGGTGAGCGGGATCCGGCTTTCACGAATGCGGCTTGGAGAGCCTGACGACTCCGGCAGAAGACGCCCTGAACCCACCGGCGAGACCTTTGAACTGAGCTGTTCTTCTGTGATCACGGCCACGGGAGAGACTACTGACAAGGACCTGCTCGAAGAGACAATCAAGCCGGATAACGGGGACATCGCCCTTGATGAATTCGGCCGGACCAGCCTCGCGGATGTCTTTGCCGGAGGTGATCTCGCTCCCATTCCGCGGACGGTGACTCATGCCATCGGTTCAGGCAAACGCGCCGCCGCCGCTATCGACGCCTTTCTGAGAACGGGAGACTCCTTCCAAATTACAGCGCCGTTCCGGTGGGGGGATAAGGGAAATATTTCTTTTGGGGGCGTGAATGACCCGGTGCTCTTTAACCGGCGCAACCCGGTTCCCGACGTCGTGGAATACGAAGACTTGAACTCCTTTTACTTCGATCACCGCCCGGCAATTCAGGCGAAGGAGCTTCAGGCGAAAGATCGGATTCGCGGTTTCCATGAGGTGGCACAGGGGTCTGCCGAGGAGGACGCCCTTTATGAGGCGCGGCGATGCTTCAACTGCGGGGTGTGCACCTCCTGTGGAAACTGCTATATCTTTTGCCCTGATCTGTCCATTAAAGCGGATTCAGGGGGATTTGGTTACGCAGTAGACCTGGATTATTGCAAGGGCTGTGGTATCTGCGTAAAGGAATGCCCCCGGGGAGCCATGACTATTTCCTTTGAGGAGTAATTTTTATGAGAAAGGTCCTGACGGGAAATCAGGCGGTGGCCCATGCAGTTCGGCTGTCGGATGTAGAGGTGGTAGCGGCCTATCCTATTACCCCCCAGACCTCGATTATCGAGACCCTGGCGGATATGCAGGCAAAAGGTACGGCCGATATTGAATTCATACGGGCTGAATCCGAGCACTCGGCCTTGTCCGCTTGCATCGGCGCGTCCATGGGAGGTGTCCGCGCCTTCACGGCCACATCCGGACAAGGGCTGTTTTTGATGCACGAGATGCTCCATTACGCATCAGGTGCCCGCGTGCCCCTCGTCCTTGCGAACGTAAACCGTGCAGGTGCCGCTCCCTGGTCCATCTGGAGCGATCAGACGGATTCGGTTTCCCAGCGTGAAACCGGATGGATTCAGCTCTACTGTGAAAACAACCAGGAAGTGCTGGATACCACCCTCATGGCCTTTAAAATCGCCGAAAACGTTCGTCTTCCTGTGATGGTCGTGTCGGACGCCTTCTTCCTCTCGCACACGAGCGAACCTGTTGACATACCCGAGGTCGAGGAGGTCCGTGCCTTTCTTCCCCCGTTCGACCCCCTGGACCTCTGGCTCGACCCCGGCAACCCGCGAACCTTCGGCTCGATCGTAATGCCGAATGCCTACATGGAATTCCGGTGGATGGTTCAGCGCGACATGGAACTGGCCAAGGATGTTATCACAAAGGTCCACGAGAGTTTCGAGAGTAGCTTCGGCAGGCGGTACAGCCAGGTTGAGGAAGTGGAAACAGGAGATGCGGATGTTGTGTTCGTCTGTACAGGGACAGTGGCCTCCACCGGGCGGGTGGCCGTAGAAACCATGCGGGAGAGAGGAAAGAGGGCCGGGATGGTCAAGATCAAGACTTTGCGGCCCTTTCCAGTGGATCTTTTGGCGGACGTCCTTCGAGGAAAGAAAAAAGTGGCTGTCATTGACAGGAACTTTTCCCCCGGTGGGCAGGGGGTGTGGGGCCAGGAAATCAAGGCTGCACTCTATGATTTGCCCTGTGTCGAACAGCCCTGTGTCTTCGATTACATCGCGGGCCTTGGCGGGCGGGATATCAGCGTCCGAACTTTTGAAGAAGTTTTTGATAGGACCGTTTCCGGGGATCTACCCGAAGACCGGGACATCTGGATAGGAGTCCAGTATGCAGAGCCTGAATCAGAGGTTTGACAACGCGGAAATCCCGGAACACGAATTCATGACCTCGGGCCATGTGGCGTGCTCCGGCTGCGGTGCTTCTCTTTCCATGCGTCTGGCCCTGAAGGGGCTGGGCAAACCTACTGCTATCGTCATACCGGCGTGCTGCTGGACGATTATACCAGGGGCATGGCCGTTTACCGCAATGGATGTACCTGTCTTCCAGACGGCGTTCGAGACCACCGGCGCAACCATTTCGGGCTTGAAAGCGGCATACAGGCGGCGGGGCATGGATGAGATCTGCGTGGTGGGCTGGGCCGGGGACGGGGGCACTTATGACATCGGTATTCAGGCCCTTTCAGGCGCGGCCGAGCGCAACGAGGACGTCATCTACGTCTGCTACGACAATGAGGCCTACATGAACACCGGCGTGCAGCGTTCCAGCGGCACCCCTTATGGGGCATGGACCACCACGACTCCCGGTCTCGGGGCCAAGTCCGAGCCCAAGAAAGACATTGACGAGATCATGATAGCCCACAGGATCCCATACCTGGCCACGGCGACTGCCGCCTACCCGCACGACCTCGTCGCCAAGTTCAGGAAGGCCAGGAGCATAAAGGGCACGCGGTTCATCCGCCTTCTTGCAGCCTGCCCTGCGGGGTGGCGAACTCCGGACAACCTTTCTATCGAAGTCATGCGCAGGGCCGTGCAGTGCAACCTCTTTCCTCTCCTTGAAGTGGAAAACGGCCTTCGTTTCAGTCAGACCGTTGTGCCGGACGAAGTAATCCCGGTGCGGGACTACCTGAGTATTCAGGGGCGATTCAGAAACATGACCGACGAGGACATTAAAACGGCTCAGAAACAGGTGGATGAGCGGTTCGAAAGGCTTGCGGCGCGCTTCTAAGGGCCCGACAGCTCTTCGGCCACCCGGATCATGTTGAACAGCACGCGGTTGACGGGGACGGGAACCCGGTGGGTCTCTCCCAGGCGAATTACCTTGCCGGCGAAAATATCAACTTCCGTCTTTCTTCCGGCCTCCACATCCTGGAGCATGGATGTCTTTCCTTCCGGGCCCAGGGTCATCAGCACCGTCTTCCATTTGTCGACGTCCTCAAGGCTCAGGGCAACACCCTCCTTTTCAGCCACATCTATGACCTCGCGCATGGCCCATTCCATGAGATCCAGGGCCTCTTTTGAGCGCTGAAATAGGCCGTAAGGCGCTCTTAACACCGCGGATGCCTGGTTTATCCCCACGTTTATCATGAACTTCCACCAAAGCGTGCGGATCATGTCCCGTGGAGTCTCCCAATTGATCCCGGCCCGGTCGAACAGTTTCTGAATATCGGCTACCCTCTCCGTAATCTTGGAGTTTTCCGCCTCGCCGAAGTGAACCACACCGGGGTTGGTGTAGTTCACGCGATTTCCATCTCGAACGCTGTCGATCCCCAGCGCAACTGCATAAAGGACTTTGTCCATACCGAAAACCGCTCCCAGCCTCTCTTCGCTGTCAATACCGTTCATCACCGATAGGAGCACTGTATGCTTTCCCACACGGCCTTCCAGGTCCTGAATCGCCTGGTCCAGATGCAGGCTTTTCACCGCCACGAGGACCAGGTCCGAAGGGGGTGCGTCGTCACCCGGCCGTATTACAGGTATCGCATAACGGTGATTGTTCACGATAAGACCTTCAGCCCGGAGCCTGTCACAGCGGTCACCGCCGGCAACCAGGGAAACAGTGATACCGTCAACTTTCTGGAAACGACTTGCATAGAAGGCGCCCATGGCCCCGGCGCCGATGATCGATATGTCCTCAATGGGTTTCATGATTGTGCCTCCCGTGTGATTGGGCGTCCTGACCTATGCCGGCGGGTCCTCAGAAAGGCGTTTGAGTATTGTTCGGGCAGCCTTGACCCCTGAGAGGAGCATGCCTCCGAAAATGGGCCCCATCCTGGGGCCTCCGAATGTCGCATTGGCTGCCATGCCGGCCACCACCAGGCCAGGAAAGACCTCGCGGGTGTTTTCAAGTGTCAGGCTCTCGGCCCGATCCGACCACATGGATTTTTCCCCCTCCACCCGTCCCGTGGTGGTAAGCAGCCGGCCCGGGACCTTGTCCTGAACAACTCGCACCACCTCGGTAGCGTGGCCTGTGGCATCGATGACAAAAGAGCTCCTAACCGTGAGGGGATCGATGTGAAGGCCCGCCATGTCCACAGGCGCCCAATTGATGACCAGCCCCAGAATGCGATCCTCCCGCATGAGTACGTCCTCCACCGTGATGCAGTTGAACACTGCAAGACCGGCCTTGACTGCGCGGGAGGTCAGTGTGGAGGCCGTTTCAACCGCGTCAGAGACATAGTATTGCTCCTGAACACGGTGGTGGCGGATTCCGAGTTCATCGAGAAGGTGGCGGGCTTCCTCCTGGACAACTATTTCGTTGAACATCATGCCGCCGCCCCACACGCCTCCGCCGATACTGAGCTTTCGTTCGAAAAGGGCTACCTTCTTACCGGCCTTTGCCAGTTCGTATCCGGCTATCAGGCCCGAAGGTCCGCCTCCGACGATGGCCACATCAGTCTCCAGGTGTGAGAGAAGCTTTTCCGTGTACCGCTCGATGATGGCCCTGGTGATGACTACCTCGTTCAATTCCATAATGTTCCTCCTCTGTAAAGAAAAAGCCGCTTTCCTGAAGGGAAAACGGCGGAAAGGAGGAAGGCCCTCTTCACACGTCCGTTTCCCTTCGCAGGCATTACCCTGATCAGGTTCAAAGGGTGTCCTTGAGAGGACTCTCAGCCCACGCCGTGGCGTGGCACCCCCAACGGAACCGGTCGCGGTGCACCATGCCCCAGGACCGTGAGAGGATCATACGAGGATCGTCGGGCCGTGTCAATGAGATCTGATGGGGGGACGCAGAACGTGCACTCATGGGATAAATTGGATTCAATATTTTCTGAATTCATAAAAACAGCTTGTCTGTCTGGCTGTTATGTGCAAAATGTGAGGGCAGGAGACAAATGGAAACGCTCGGATATCTCTCGGTGAGGGGAACTTGCCCAAGACAGTCCTTATAGTCGACGATGAACGGGAAATGCTCAATGTCTTCCTGAGGGCACTCGAGCCTTATAATGAGGTGTTCTCGATACAGGTGGCCGGAGATGGGGAAGAGGCCCTCAAGATCTTAAGAGAGAACGACATCGCCCTCGTGGTAACCGACCTTATTATGCCGAAAATGGACGGCTTCAGCCTCCTCGTGCACATCCGCTCAGACTTTCCCCAAACACCTGTGATAATCATGACGGCCCACAGTCACCCGGTGATGGAACGAATGGCCTGGAAAATCGGGGTTGCGGACTACATTGAAAAGCCTTTTGAATTCGAACACCTCGTTCGCAAGATCATAGCCAACCTGGTGGAAAAAGATCTTTGGAAAGAGAGGGGGCTGAAGGGTTTAAATGTCCTTTTCTTTCTCCAGTTGATTGATCTGGAAAAAAAGACTTGCCGGGTAAGCCTGGTGGAACGCTCTTCACGCAGGGAAGGGGCATTGTACTTTCGGAACGGCCGTCTCGTGGATGCGCGACTGGAAGATCTTCCTCCGGAAAAGGCCGTTTATGAGATGCTTGATTGGAACGATGTGGACATTTCCACGGGGAGTGAGGACTCCCCGGCGGATACGGGGCTGTCGCTGTCCCTGCAGGATATCCTGGATAAAACCGGCTGAACCCGTTTGCTTTCTTCTCGACTCCGCACTTTACCGCGAAAATACTTTGCGAAAACCGGGGATCTCGCCAACAATAAAACAAAGAGCCGGCCCTCAGAGATATTTTTCTCCGCGTGGGATGAAGATATCCTGGATTCATCCCGCCGAATCGCGGGGGTTCTCCCCCCCTCCTGGTTTTTCCTCGCCCGGCGCGTCTTTGGTCAGGGTATAGATCAGGGAACTGGCCGCAGCGGCCGCGGCGCAGATCAAAAGAGCGATTCGGTACATCGAGTATTCTTCTCCGCAGCCGGTCTCCACCCGGGAAATCACCACCCCCAGGCCATGCACGAACACTCCTGCTCCGGCCATTGTAAACACGTTGATTCCGGTCATTGCGGTTCCGGACATGTGAGAGGGCATGAGTTCGCGGATGTGGGCGTAACTGATCTGGTTGAAGCCGGTGAAAAACCCGTTCAAGAACAGCAGGGCGCTCAGCAGGAGGAGGGTGCTCCCGTTGGACGGCCATTGGCTCCAGATGAAGATGGTCGCGGCCGATGAGGCGGTTCCCAGCACCACGGCCCTTTTCCTGGAGCCAAGGATGCGGTCGGACATGAAACCTCCGGCAGGCGCTCCCAGTATGAATCCCACGCTGAGAGCAAGCAGCAGGTTTCCGGTCTGCACCGGGCTGAGCCCCAGGCAGCTCATGAGAAAAGGGCCCGCCCAGAGTGCCTGTATGGATGCGTATGCACCGTAGCGGAGGAAAATGCTCCAGGAAATGGCCCAGTAATTTCCGTTTCTGAACAGGATTCCAAGGGGGTTGGAACGGTCGGCCCGTTTTGTGGTCCGGGGAGACGCAATACTCTGAGGATTTTCCGGCCGTTGTTTTTCGGGGCTCTCCCGTACCCATAGGACGAGGGTCAGGACTATCAAGCCGTGAACTCCAGCAAGGACCAGGAATGAGTTTCGCCAGCCAAGGGCCTGTGCAAGAAGGGCCAGCGGGCTGGTGGCGCCCATGGCTCCAATGGTGCCCAGAGAGATAAGCAGGCCGGAGAGTGTGGCGAAACGCCGAAGGTCGAACCAGTTGGTGAAAAGCTTCAGGGACCCCATGAGGTTGGCGGCCATACCAATACCCAGCAGGCCGCGGCCAAGCATCGCCCCTGCCGCTCCACTGGATAAAGAGAAGAGCACGGCTCCAAGGATGCCGACTAGATTCAGCAGGATCATGGTTCCCCTGGCCCCGGCCCGGTCCAGGAACAGGCCCAGCGGGATCTGGACTGCGGCAAAGGCATAGAAAAAAATTCCCCCCACAAGACCCAGACCCCTGGAATCGAGACAGAGGTCTCGGCTCAGGTCTTCCGAGATCACGGCGCTCGACATTCGATAGAACATGCTCATTACAAAGAGCGAGGCACAGACGCCGAAAAGGACCCACCTGCCATGGGGGGAGAGATCTTCCCGGGCACGGGGGCGGAGGGATTCAACGCGCCTGTCCGGGGCCTCATACATCCTGAATTCCATATCTGGATATAAGGCGGGACAGGTAGGTTCTCTGTATGCCCAGCGTCTTGGACGCCCGGGCGCGGCTTCCTCCCGTGTGCCGGAGATTCGCGATGATAAGCTCCTTTTTGAACCGGTCTACTGCTTCCTTGAGGGTCAGGCCGACGGATGGGATCGATGTTTCCTGTCGTGCGGAGACAATGGGCAGATCTTCAGGAAGGATTTCGCGATCGTTCCCCATGACAACCGCCCGTTCAACGGCATTGCGGAGTTCGCGGACGTTTCCGGGCCAGTCGTACTGGAGGATGCGGTCCATGGCGGCCTTCGAGATTGTCATGTCGTGGTGTCCGCGTTCGTGTTTGAACATCTCAAGATAGTGCCGTGCTATGGGTGAAATGTCCTCCCTCCTTTCCCGAAGCGGGGGAACGCGAATGCGAACCACATCAAGGCGGTAGAAAAGGTCCTCTCGAAACCTCCCTGCTGAGACTTCCTGGTCTATATCCCGGTTCGTGGCCGAGATAATGCGTATGTCCACGGTAATGGACACATTGCCGCCCACGCGGTAAAACACCCCTTCCTGAAGGACCCTGAGCAGCTTGGCCTGCATCCCCTGTGACATCTCACCGATCTCGTCAAGAAACAGAGTTCCCTCGTCGGCCGCCTCGATCTTGCCTGTCTTGCGATCAAACGCCCCGGTGAAGGCCCCTTTTTCATACCCGAATAATTCCGCCTCCATAAGGCTCTCAGGAAGGGCTGCGCAGTTAAGAACAACCATGGGCTTGTTCTTTCTCGGACCGGCATTGTGGATGAGGCGCGCAAGCAACTCTTTTCCTGTTCCGCTTTCGCCGAGAATCAGGGTGCTGGTCTTGGAATTGGCCACCTTGAATGCATCCGAGATGACTTTCTTAAGGCCGGGGCTCTCACCGACAATGGCGTATCGGCTGTCCAGTTCCTGCCGCAGGTCCCGGTTCTCGCGTTCCACGTTCTGGATCTTTCTGGCATTGCCGACGGCCATTGAGGCCAGCGCCGCGAAAGCGGTCAAGGTCTGCATGTCTTTGTTCTGAATTTCGCCGCCGTCTTCCTTGTCGATAATTTCTACAACACCGATGATTTCATTGCCGACCTTCATGGGCACACAGGCAATGGATCGTGTCTCGAACCCAATTGATTCACTGATTTTCTTGTACCAACGGTCATCCTTTCTCACGTCCGGAATCAAAAGCGGCTCGCCGGTCAGGGCGACGTGACCAGCAATCCCCTGGCCGAGATTGATTTCGAATTTTCGAACCTCCTCTTTTTTTTCGCCGGTCGCAACCTTGAAATAGAGCTTGCGTGTCTTGTGGTCCAAAAGGAGAAGGGAGCTCGCCTTGGCCTGCATCATTGTGGTCGCTGTGTTGATGATGAGCTCAAGGAGCTGATCCAGGTCAAGGACCGAGGAGACCCAGGTGCTGATTTCCTGGAGCCTGTCTACGGTTAAACCGTTGTACTCCGGCAATGCTTTCATGTTCGTCCTCCAATATCGCACCCGTCCTGCCCGGGGTATCGGCCGCGACAACAGGGCCAGGCTGTACCGGGGCAGGACTGATTGACGGGTGATCCGGGTGGGTTTGCCGGGATTCGAGCCCACCGGACATCCTTATGGATCAGGGCATGTTTGGGTTGAATGAAAGAAAATGTACTCAGATTACCAGAGAATCCCGTGCTTGTATACTTTTTTGACGGATGAAACAGGCCGGTACGGCACTTTAATTTAAAGAGGCCCATAAAGTGCTCTCTTATGTCCCAAATATGTGTTCTACATCTCAGCTGTTATCGCACGAAGAATTGTACGGCCACAGGATCGTGTATTCGTGATCAAGGCATTGGCGAGTGTGCACAAAAGTGCATTCAGGTATGACATTTCATACCAACGCCTTTAGCAGCTATAGGGCTCTGAGTTTCATTGTTTGATTAATGAATAATGATATCAGCTGGTTGAATGTGGATTTCTTTTTTTGAGGCCTTGGGCACGGGTTTTGCTCAGAGAATATAGGCAACTGAGTTTTTCATTGAAGGAACGAATATCGTGAACCCCCGGACTTCACCGGGCAGGAGGTTTCACAATGGAGAGCAGGCCGTCACTTTCCGGGAAGCTCAATTTTATGAGCCTGGCCGAAATCATTCAGATTCTTGGTGGAAACGGGAGTACCGGGTCTTTAAGGATCACCTCAAAGTACAGCCCCATCCCCGGGTATATCTATTTCATGAACGGGGAGCCGGTTCACTCCACGTGCAATGGATCCCTGGGGGTTCAGGCGATGTACGACCTTTTCGGCTGGACCGAAGGGGATTTTCAGTTCAATGATGGGCGGGTGGATGTGAGCCGAACAGTTCGAGGGAATCGAATGCAGATTATTCTCGACGCGCTCCGGCTGCTTGACGAAGGCAGGATCAGGAAAGTCGGTCCGTCCAAGAACGACCCTTCAGATTGCTACGGATACGGGAATATTCGAAGCATTCCAGTGGTAAAGGGGCCGGTACCTGATTATATGTACATCGTTCAGGAAGAGAGCTTCCCCGACGGCAGCCGGATTGTACAGGAGGGGACTTACGGTAACTGGATCTGGGTGATACTGGAAGGCAGAGTGGACATCACAAGGGAAACCGAGCAAGGACCTGTGCCGGTCGCCCGGCTCGGCGAGGGATGTTTCATAGGGACTCTCCTCTCCCTTCTCCACGGAGTGAACCGAAGGACGGCCACTGCCACGGCCGTGGGGGATGTCCACCTCGGCCTGCTGGACACACTGAGGCTTTCAGGGGAGTACGCGGCCCTTACCAATCGTTTCAAAAGCGTTCTATTGAGCCTGACCAGCCGCTTGTTCAAGATCACTGATCGTACCGTCTCTCTTCTTATGAGCCAGACCGTGGCCGACCTGCTGAATGAGTCCGATACCGCCCTCGTGGACCAGAAGACCCTGGAATCCGGATTCTTCAACATTCGGGAAGGGCAGACGTGGGTGGTAAGCCAGACCCGGAGAGGCTATCTTCCGCTCTGCACGCTCAGCGAGCGGGATGTGTTCGGAAGCGTACCCTTTCTGGACATCGGGCATGAACCCCGTTTCGCATCCGTGGCTGCGCAGGAAAACCTCAGAATCGAGGAGATGGATGTGGAGGTCCTGAATCGTGAATACGAACGTCTTTCAGATACCTTTAAAAGCCTGATCCACAACATCGGAAGCTGTATCGCGGAAACCACGCGAGTCGCATGTCGCACATGAAGCCCTGTCTTATACACTGAGAAGACCCGCCAAAAATTCTTCAACCAATGTGGTTTCCCCGGGCCGGGTCGAGTCCCGTCCCGGCGCGGGGACGCCCTTGTTGAACCTTATCCGCCTATATGGTAGTAATTCTGAGCCTTGCCGGATTTACATGCGCTGGGGTGGCAGCCGATCGTCATGCGCGTTTGGCGAGCCCCGGGGCTTTCACGTTTTAAGGAGTTGAAAGCGATATGAAGTCATTCAGCCCGGATCACCGTTGCGGGGTTTGCCTTCGTGGCCTGGCGGAGAGCGCGGTTCGTCTTGCCCTGAGTGAAAAAGATTCTTCCCGGGGAACCGAGGCAAAGAAGCGTGCCTTTGAACTCGTTCTAGAGGGTCTTGGCCAGGGGGCTGCTTCGCCGGTGATAGCCAACCGCATGCTTCGCGAAATTATAAGACTGTTGGGCACGAAGGACCCATATGCCGGCTTCAAGGCGAATGAGCTGACAAAGGCCCGATCCGTGTTCGCCTCCATCAGCGATCGAATTCAGCATGACCTTCGTTCTCTGGTCGGCCTGGCCGCCCTGGGAAACACCCTGGATTTCTTTCGCGACACCAAGGCCGTTCTCGAGAAGGTCCCGTATCTGCTTCAAGAGGGCATTCACTTGGAACGTGACGACGTCGATTCCCTGGAGCGGTTTCTGGACGAAGGACCCAAGAAGATCCTGTATCTCACTGACAACACCGGTGAAATATATTTCGACCTCCCTCTTTATGAGGCCCTTTCGCGCAGGTCCGCATCCTGCACACTTGTGGTCAAAGGAGGGCCGGCCTTGAACGATCTGACGAGAGAGGAGTTGTCACTGAGCGGACTGGCTGAGCGTTTTCCGGACGTGACTGACACGGGCACGGACGGAGCAGGGATCGACTGGGATCGGGTTTCTCTGGATTTCCTGTCCCGGGCGATGGGAGCGGACCTTATACTCTCAAAGGGCATGGCCAACTTTGAGACCGTCTACCCCAGGCCTCTTTCCGCCTCTTCGTTCTATATCTTTCGGGTCAAGTGTGAACCGATTCAAGATGTGGTGGGCGTCAACGTGGGAGCTTTCGCCGCTGTCTTTAAACACGGGGCTTCCGTCCATTCAGGATTTCGAGACAGGGCGGCATGAAGTGAACGCCGACTCAAGGCCTCTTAAGATCAACCGTCCAGTCACAATCATAGGAATGGCCGGTATTGGAAAATCCACATGGGCGGGCCGCCTGGAACGACGTGGTTTCCGGCGTATAGACTGCGATCGCATGATCGCCGAGCGCCTCTCCTCGGAACTAGCAGGCGCTCCCGATCTTATCGCGGCCTTAGGTTCATGGATGGGGCTTCCCTGGGAGCCGGGTTACGAAGAGCGCGCCCTGCGCTACCATCAACTTGAAAAGGACGTCATGGCGGGGGTCCTGGAGATCCTCAGAGGAGCACGGGGCGGGGATCAAATCGTGGTGGATACGGCCGGGAGCGTTATCTACACCGGAGAAGAAGTGCTGGAGGGGCTGGCCGGTAACAGCATAATCGTCCATCTGGCTTCGCCGCATGAGGTTCGTGAACGCCTGTTGAGGGACTACCTGAAGCGGCCGGGCCCTGTGCTCTGGCAAGGAATGTTCCACCGAGAATCCGGCGAGTCTCTTCAGCAGGCCCTGGCAAGATGCTATGCGAAGCTGCTCGAGGATCGAGAGCGCCGGTATGCCCGGTGGGCTCATGTAACCCTGGAGTACCGGGTTCACAGGGAGAAAGACCTGTGTCTGGAACCTCTGCTGGAGCAGGTCCGTTATCCGGGCCTTGACGCCGGGACGTAAAGGGCCGTTGTTCGCCTTCGCACACACAGCGCCGGAAGGGGCCTCCTTGATGATTCGTCCCATGTGAGAAATACCATCCCAGTTGATGCCCACATTGGTCTGCGCCGCACTGGAAGACGGAGGATTTGAGTACGGGAGGCGCAGCGGGAATACTTCAGGTTGAAAAATCGGAGGCAAGAGTTATGATGCACATCAAGGAAAGCAACAGGAAGCGCTATACGAGGGTATAAGGGGGGGACGGATTCATGAAACCCACAGGAAGGCTCCACGTCCTTACCGACACGGTTATTCAGGAGCGGTTTTCCCATGTTGATCTGGCCGGGATGGCGGTTGCCGGAGGAGCGGATGTCATCCAGTTCCGGCAGAAACATGGGTCCACCCGAAGCCTCATAGAGACGGCCCGGCAAATGAAGGCCGTGTGCCGGGCCGCGAACGCGGTCTTCATCGTCAACGACCGTATTGATGTGGCGCTGGCCTCGGAAGCGGACGGCGTGCACTTGGGGCAGGAGGACTTTCCTATCAGGCTGGCGCGGGAATTACTGGGCCCTGACCGAATCATCGGCGGCTCAGCATCGACTCCGGACGAGGCGACGGCCTGCGCAAAGGATGGGGCCGACTACATCGGTTACGGGCCCGTGTTTCCGACTACATCCAAGGAGGACGCAGGGCCCGCCTGCGGTCTGGAGGGCATCAAGCTTGTCTCCGGTTCCATCGATGTCCCGGTAATCGCCATCGGGGGCATCTCTTTCGAGAATGCGGCAAAGGTAATGGAATCCGGGGCGACCGGGATCGCGGTCATCTCGTCGGTGTGTTGTGACATACAGCCTGAAGAGGCCGCACGCCGGCTTTGCAGTCTATTCCGAAGCGAATGAGTGGAAGAGAGGCACTGCAATGGAAACCGTAGGTGATGCAGGGGAGTTCGGCCTGATTCGTCGCATCAGGCGCCTCATTAAGGAAATGGGCGCCGCAGGGACCGGGCTGGTCCTTGGAGCGGGGGATGACACAGCCGCCATGACTCCCACTCCGGGACACGACCTTCTGGTTACGTGCGATTCCATGGTGGAGGACCGCCATTTTCTGAAAGGCAGAATGAGCCCCCGTGAAATAGGCCGGCGGGCCATGGCGGCCAACATCAGCGACATAGGGGCCATGGGTGGAACCCCTCGGTGGGCGCTGGTCTCTCTCGGGCTGGAAAAGGATTTCCCGGTAAATGATGTGCTGGATATGTACCGCGGGTTTCTCGACAGGCTCAACCCCCTTAACGCCGTAATAGCGGGAGGCAACATCACCCATTTAAAAGAAGGGTCCTTCATAGATATCACCCTGGTGGGAGAGGTGTTACGGGGCCGCATGGTGAGCCGCTCCGGGGCCCTGCCGGGAGACGCCGTGCTGGTTTCCGGGTTTCCCGGACAGTCTGCGGCGGGTCTGGACCTTATGTTGTGCGGAGAAGACGACGAAAAATTCAATGAGGCCCTGTTGCTGATGGAGACCTATAAGAATCCCCGGCACCGGGCCCTGGAAGGCCAGGCCATTGCAGAAACAGGCCTTGCAAACTCCATGATCGACATCAGTGACGGTTTCTTGGGGGACTTGGGCCATATCTGCGAAGAGAGCGGCGTGGGGGCCGAGTTGCACGAGGAGTCTTTTCCTGTGAGCAATGCCCTCAAGTGGGCTGCCCTTAGAAAGGGTCTGGATCCTCAGAAACTCGTAACACGTCCAAGTGACGACTACGAGCTGATCGTCACCTGCGCGCCTTTAAACGCCGAGGCGCTGAAACAAGCCGTAGCCCGCGTAAGCCATGTCGGAATCACGCGGGTGGGCTGGATTACGGATGCCGCAGGTAGGCTGGACCTGGTTCGCAAGGACGGGACACGGGGCTTTGTGGAACCCGAGGGCTGGGATCACTTTTCCGTATTGTGAACCTCGATGGATCAGGCAATGCCGCTTTTTAATGAAGGTCTCCACGGCTTTCAAAGTCCCGGAGGAAGAAAGAATGGTTGACGTGGAAATGGGAAGAAAGGCTGCTGCAAACGTTAAGGCGGTTCGCAGGGAAAGGCCCCTGGTTCACAATATCACGAACTATGTGGTGATGAACGTAACTGCTAACGCGCTCCTTGCCTCGGGCGCATCGCCTGTCATGGCCCATGCGGCCGAGGAAGTCGCAGACATGGTTTCCATGGCCGGCGCCCTGGTCCTTAATATCGGGACCTTGAGCCCAGACTGGGTCGAGGCCATGATCATCGCCGGACGGCGCGCCAATGAGATGGAGATTCCAGTGATCCTGGATCCGGTGGGATCCGGAGCAACTGCCTATAGGACCGACACCGCCCGGCGGATCCTCTCGCAGATCAAGGTGGCGGTGGTGAGAGGCAACGCCTCTGAAGTCATTTCCCTGACAAACTCCGATTCCGGCACAAAGGGCGTTGAGGCTGTACACGGAGTCAATGAGGCGGCGAAGACAGCCGTCCGGTTGGCCGGAGAGCTTTCATCCACCGTGGTGATTACAGGGGAAGAGGACCTCGTCACGGACGGGACGAGGACTTACCGGGTGAGCAACGGGCACCCGCTCATGGGAAGAATAACAGGGGCAGGGTGTACGGCCACCGCCCTCATCGGCGCGTTTCATGCGGTCGACCGGGATCCTGTTGAGGCCGCAGTAACGGCCCTGGCATTTTTCGGTATTGCCGGAGAAATCGCGGCCTCACAAAGCCTTGGCCCCGGGACTTTCCAGGCGGCCCTCCTGGACGCCCTGTATACGCTGACGCCTTCGGAGGTCCAAAAAGGAGCAAGAGTCACGAGTTGATGCTGCGATCCCCTTTGCCTGCCGTCAATGACACCGAAGGAGACAGTGTCCCGCCAGGCCTGCCCCCTGTTCTGGACGCACACGTCCATGTCTTTCCCGATCACCTGTCCGCCTCCATTCAAGGATGGTTCGACCGGCACGGCTGGCCCATCCGCTACCGGCTCAAGGCCGAAGAAGTGGCATCCTTCCTCCTCTCAAGAGGATTGGATGGCGTGGTAATAATGTGCTATGCCCACAGGCCGGGCGTGTCCCGCTCCCTGAACCGGTTTATGGCCTCCATTGCAAGTCTGGATTCCCGGATCACCGCCCTGGGGACGGTTTTCCCCGGAGAGGCCGGGGTGAGGGAAATCCTGGAGGAGGCCTTCCACATGGGCCTTGGCGGCGTGAAATTGCATGCGCATGTCCAGTGCATCCCGGTGGACGCACCGGAGACGCACGAAGTGGCGGGCTTGTGTGAAGAGCATAACAAGCCCCTTGTATTACATGCAGGCAGGGAACCGCGGAGCCCGGCCTATGCATGCGATCCCTACGAGATCTGCGGCGCCCGAAAAGTTAAGGCGCTGCTCAAAGATCACCCCGGACTCAAGTTATGCGTTCCTCACCTGGGCATGGACGAGTACGACGCACATTCCAGGCTCACCATGGAGCACGATAATCTCTGGCTGGATACTACCATGGCCCTTGCAGGCTATTTACCCGGCGCTCCCGCCCCTCCGCTCAACTCGTTCCGGTCCGACCGGATCCTTTATGGAACGGACTTCCCCAACATCCCCTATGCCTGGGACCGGGAACTCCGGCGCCTGATTCAAAGCGGGCTCGCGGAACGCGACCTCGAACTCATTCTGGGAGAGAACGCCCTTAAGCTGTTTTCTGTGAATAGACCGTAATTCATTTGGTGCCCCCTGCGTCTCTGAGGGAGGCAAACGAAAAAAGGCCGGTCTCAATGAGACCGGCCTTTATGGATTTCAGCCTGATTAATCCTGATCAGCCCTTGATGATCCTCGGAATCATCATGTGGTTCTGGGGGCAAATGGAAGTGGGGTTCTGGTAAGCGCACCCTGCAAAGGCCTGAATGTATTTCCGCATGTCCTTGAACGACACCACCTCATCTACGAAACCACGGTTTGCACAGTACACAGGGCGGGATTTCTCGTAGTACTCCTTGGCAAGCTGGTTCATCTTGTCGATGACCGGACCCAGGGGCCTGCCCGCATCCTTTTCCTTGACGAGCCTCCTGGAAAAAGAGGCGGCCGCCGCCGTTTCTCCGTGCATCACATAGATTTCCGTGGTCGGCGTACCCAGCGTGAATACATTGTGGTTGTTGGCCGTTGGTCCGCCCATGATGTAGTGAGCTGCGGCAGTACCTTTACGCAGGACGATGCAGATCTGAGGCACATCCGTCTGCTCGATGGAGTATATGAGAGACTGCCCCAGGCCCAGGAGTTCGGCCTTCTCGGCAATGTCACCCACATCGATCCCCGAGGTGTCCTGAAACCATACTATGGGCACGCGATCCCTGCCGCAGAGAGTGACGAACTCGTTCATCTTGATCAGGCCCTGGCGATAAAGCTTGCCGCCTATCCCCATGTACTGGCCTTTGGCGTAGTCAGGATAGTCCGCTCCCAGAAAGCCCTGGCGGTTGCCGATGAATCCCACGAGGAATCCGTCGATCTTGGCCAGGCCGGTGTAGACCTCGGGACCGTACCCGGGCCTGAACTCCATGTGCTCGCTGCCGTCAAAGATCCTTGCCAGCACTTCGTCGAGGCTGTAGCTGCGCTTCTGGTTGAAGGCAACGATGCAGTTGAGGTCATCGCCGCCGAATTTCGGCTCCTTAGGTTCGTCCACTCTGAAGAAGGCCGGGTCGTACGCCGGGACCATGTCCACATACTTTTTCAGGGCGTCGAGCACCTCCTGCTCCGTATCGTAGACCTCCTTGAAGAAGCCGGTTTCGTTGTGGTGGATGGGCACGCTTCCGGGCGGAATCTGCTTGAAGTGGCGTGTGGCCTCGATGAGCTGTTCCGCGCCGTCCTCGTCAAAGTATCCCTTGGGGGTCATGCCGCCTACGATGCCGCCGCCGCCCACCGCGATGTTCGCCTCTTTGTGGGCGATCAAGATAGTGGGGCTGATTCCCTGGTAACCTCCTCCAGCCGGGTTTGTCCCGTAAATGCCGGCAAGTATGGGCACCCCTGCCTTTTCCAGTTCGGCGTGACGAAAAAAGGTCGTGCCGTTCCCTCTGCGGTCGGCGTAGACTTCCTCCTGTTCCGGAAGCTTGACCCCGCTGCAGTTGACAAGCCAGACCAGGGGCACGTGAAGCCTCTTGGCCATGTCGGTTACCCGGAGCTGGTTCTCGGCCTGGCCGGCTATCCAGGCGCCGGCCATGACCTTGTTGTCAAAACCGATCACCACGGCCCACTTGCCGTTGATCTTGGCAAGCCCGTCGATGACTCCTGTGGTCCCTTCCTCATTGGTCTTGGGATTATACAGGGTATGAAGAGGACACCAAGTTCCCGGGTCGACCAGGTACTCTATCCGCTCCCACACGGTCATCTGACCGCGTTTCTTGATCTTTTCAGCAGGTATGCCCGCGTTTTTGACGGCCTCCACCGCTTCGGAGACCTGCCGCTCCACATCATGAATCTGAAGGATGTTTTCCTCGGCGCCCGCTTTCTGTTTATCCGTAAGTTCCTTTCCGATGGAATTCATGTTTTGAAAATAAGGTCTCATTGTGCCTCCTTAAACAAGTAGCGATCAATATGCGCTATCGGTTTGCCTTCCGGATTCCGAGCTGGTCCAGGGCGACGATCCATTTGCAGATGTTGCTGGAGCCTTCCACCATCTGGTAGGTGGGCGCATCCCGGTAGTAACGGGCGACGGGGTATTCCGTGGAATAGCCGTAGGCGCCGAGGATCTTCATGGCCATGTGTGAGGCCTTTACCGCGACCTCGCCGGCAAGGTACTTGGCATGAGCGACTTCCAGCGTGTTTCCCAGGTTCCCCTGGTCCTTCTGCCATGCGGCCTTGTACACCATGAGACGGGCGGCCTCTATCTCGCAGGCTACCTGCCCGATGAGATCCTGGTTCATCTGGAACTGGCCTACGGGTTTGCCGAACTGCTCGCGCTCCATTGCATAGGTGCTCACGACATCCAGGCATGCCTGGGCCAGGCCTACGCCGCCGGCCGCCGCTGAGAGCCGGGTCTGGTTGAGGGATCCGAATACGATTTTTGCCCCGTCGCCGGGTTTTCCAAGGATGTTTTCCTTGGGTACCTGTGTGTCTTCCAGTATCACCTCGCCTGTTGGAGAAGATCGGGAACCCATTTTGTCGAGGTCGGTCGTGGTGATGCCGTTGAAGTTCTTGGGTTCAATTACGAACGCGGACAGGCCCCTTCCCTTGGCGTCCTTGTCGGTATAGGCGTAGTAGACAAGGGCGTCGGCTGCAGTGGCGTTGCTGATCCAGGTCTTGTATCCGTTCAAAAGCCAGTGATCGTCCTTGTCCACGGCGGTCGATTTCATGGCCATTACGTCGGATCCCGCATTGGGCTCGGTAATGGCGAACCCGCCCAGGTATTCCCCGCTCACCAGCTTGGGAATGTACTTCTGCTTGGTTTCCTCGGTACCGTACTTAAAGATCGTGAAGGCGCAGCCCAGGGTCGACATGTTGACCTGGACGCGAAGGGAACTGGAAGCCCGGGCGATCTCTTCTGTGAGTATCATGGCGGCCAGCCAGCCCATCTCGTTTCCCCCGTATTCTTCAGGAATCACGGTTCCGAAAAAACCCAGTTCAGCCATGGGCTTGTGGGCCTCTTCATAGGGAAAATAGTGCTTTTCATCCCATTCGTCGGCAAAAGGCGCAATTTTTTCCTTGGCAAAATCCCGCGCCATGTCCCGCAGCATCTGAAGTTCGTCACTCAGGGTAAAATCCATGAATCTTCCTCCTCTAAATTGGCGTTGTTTACTCAACACGCAGGGTGTTTGCAGTTAAAGCTGTGAAATATATTACATGCCCCTTTGGTTAGCAACAAAATAATCAGGAGGCCGCAGCCACGGCCGCACATGGAGATCCGAGGAAGACTCGAGTTGAAGCGTTGTTGAGCCTTGTGCTATCGTTTGAGCAGAGATTGGCGAAAAACCGGGGTTTTAAGTCCACTGGAGGAACTCATTATGGAACCGTTATCCAAAGACCGCCTCGAACAGATTCTAGACGTGATGGAAGACGGGGTATACGTCATCCGTGAAGATCTGACCGTGGAATATGCAAACCGTTCAATGCCGCGTATTGATGAAAACGGGCCTTCCGCACGGTACTGTTTCAAGCTGATTTACGGCAGGGACGACGTGTGCCCATGGTGCCGTGCCCAGGAGGTTTTCAAGGGGAGCGAGATTCAGTGGGAGCATCATATTCCGGAACTCGGACGGGTCTTTGACATTACGGAGGTACCCATTCGAAGCACTGACGGAACCGTTTCCAAGCTGAGCGTGTACCGGGATGTGACCCAGAGAAAGAGACGGGAAAAGGTCCTGAAGACGAGCCGGGAGGACTACGAGAGGCTTTTCCAGCATGTGGGGGTCGGCGTTTACATCAGCAGCAAGGAAGGCAAGTTCCTCAACGCGAACCAGGCCCTGGTCGACATGCTCGAATATGAGAACAAAGAGGCGTTTTTGAACATGGACATCGCCAGGGACCTTTACATGCGCGCCGAGGACAGGCGCAGGTTCCAGGAGTTGATTGAACGGGACGGGCGGGTTATCGACTACGAAGTGGAGTTCAAGAGGAAGGATGGGACCCCGCTTCCCGCGATCCTTACCAGTCACGTCCGTAAGGACATGCAGGGAAGAGTCCTCGGTTACGAGGGGATCATCGCGGACCAGTCCCCAAGGAAAAGGATGGAGAAGGAGCTGAAGGATGCCCACCATTTCCTGAACATGATCATACACAACTCTCCCAACGCCATCATGGCGACCAACATGAAGGGGGACATAATCCTGTGGAACAGGGCTGCTGAAGAGACACTCGGGTATTCATCAGACGAGGTCATCGGGAAGATGAATATTCGGGCGATTTACCCGGAAGGCATGGCGCAGGAGATCATGAAGATGATGCGGAGTCCCGAGTATGGAGGTGTGGGCCACCTCCGGTCCTATCCCATGGTCTATGTGAGGCGGGACGGGGAGATCATCGACGGGAACCTGTCCGCCGCCATTCTTTACGGGTCTTCGGGGGAAGAGCTGGCATCTGTTGGCATCTTCGTGGACCTGAAGGAACGACTGGAAATGGAAAGAAACCTCCGGGATGTCCAGGAAAAGCTTCTGCAGTCGGAAAAGCTTGCCGCCATGGGAAAGCTCACATCCCAAATAGCCCACGAGCTGAACAATCCGCTCTACGGGATTATGAACACCCTGGAACTCCTTAAGTCCGAGATTCCCCCTGAGAGTAAGCGCAGGCGGATTCTGGAAATGGCCCTCTCCGAGACGGAACGGCTTACTGAGCTTCTGCGGAAGATGCTGAGCTTTTCAAAACCGGATGAAGAGGATAAGCAGCCCACGAACCTGAACACGATCCTGGATGAGATCCTCCTTCTCGTAAAAAAGCAGCTCCAGGAGCACGGTATCCGTGTAAACACATCCTTTCAGGAAGAGATCCCGCTGGTGAACGCTTCTCGAAATCAACTCAGGCAGGTATTCCTGAATCTGATCGCCAATGCCCGGGACGCAATGCCCGAAGGCGGCACCCTCACCGTAACCACTTCATCCACCGCTGAACATGTACGCATTGAGATCGAGGACAGCGGGGTAGGCATCAGGGAGGAAAACCTGAGCCGGATTTTCGATGCCTTCTTCACTACAAAGGACGGTATCAAGGACGTGGGCCTGGGCCTATCCGTGTGCTACGGCTTCGTTGAGGAGCACGGCGGGGATATACAGGTTCGGAGCCGGATGGGTCAAGGGACCACCTTCAGCGTGATCCTGCCGGCTGCACCGGTTGATGGCTGATGAGTTATCACCACTGACACGGGCTTTCGCCCGCAACCCAGGAGGGCTGCAGCAGGCTCCGGGGGGCGGTGTGACTTCCTCCGCTCCCTCCGCTTCCGGCCTGGTAGTTGCTGGGCGGTTACGACCGGTGGATCCCTCCGCGTTCCACCCGTCACTCAAACTGTAAAAAGCCTATTTGCTGATGAGCTATAACTTATGCGGTGGTTAAAGGGTGACCGTGTCTCAGTTGCTTGAGTGCCGGGATGGCCGCGGTTTCCCCCGGTCATAACCACCCGCAACGACGAAGGCCGTACGCTAAATGTCCGCTACGGAAGACCCCGCCCCCTCCGCCACTAAGCCTGGCTGCACCGGTTGATGGCTGATGAGTTATCACCACTGACACGGGCTTTCGCCCGCAACCCAGGAGGGCTGCAGCAGGCTCCGGGGGCCCGGTGACTTCCTCCGCTCCCTCCGCCACTAAGCCTTTTTTACCGGCGATTACGAGGTATATCAAGCGATGAGGCGACACTTTGAGACACCTCAACGTCTGTCCTCATAAATCCGGCGTCCTTGTTTTATTGTTGGCAAGCATCCCGGTTTTTTCGAAAGCCCTTCAGTTCCTATTTTTACAGTAATTATATTTATTCCCGAATAAAAAAATTGCTTGACAAAGGGAAATAACTATAAATATGATAAATACCATACCGAAAGAAAACCGGGGGCGAGCCATGGAAGAGATCCTCACCGTGTACAAGGCCAGTCAGTACTGCAACGTGTCGCCAAAGACCATGATCAACTGGATCGACGCAGGCCACATCAAGGCCTACAAGACCGTTGGGGGGCACCGCAGGGTACAAAAGGCGGACCTGGAAGAGTTCATGAGGCGACAGGGTATCCCCATTCCTGACGATAGTGTCAAGGACGAGCGGAAACGCATCCTTATAGTTGATGACGACCCGATTATAGTGGAGACCCTTGTCATGGCCCTGGAGGAGGAGGACCGGGACTATGAGATCATATCCGCATCGGACGGGTTCGAGGCAGGGCTCCAGGTGAACCACTTCCGGCCTCATCTCCTGATCCTGGACATCATGATGCCTGATATCAAGGGATATGACGTGTGCAGGACGATAAAAGAGAATGAAGAGACCAAAGATACTAAGATAATAGTCCTTTCGGCCTATCTTGATGACGAAAAATTCAAGAAAATGAAAGAATACGGAGCGGATTTGTGCTTCTCAAAGCCGCTGCCGCTCTCGAAACTCAAGGCGGAGGTGGCTCGGCTCCTCGACTCGGAATGAGGCCGCATGTCAAGGAGGAGATCGAACCCGCCTGAAACTAAGCGAGGCTGACATGAAACTGAAGCAAGCGCTGAGTGAGGGAAGATTCATAGTGACCTCCGAGGTCCAGGCCCCTCTGGATGATGACCCCGAGGCCCTGGTCAAGAGCCTGGAACTCGTGCGGGGCCGGGTGGACGGCGTGACGGTCCCGGAACTGGAACTGGAGGGCCTGGTGGGAGATACAGTCAAGGCCTGCAGGCTTCTTCAGGAAAACCGCTTTGAGTCCATCTACCAGACCACCACCAGGGACAAGCCCAGGCCGAGGCTCCAGAAAGACCTCCTGAGCGCCCACGAGGCGGGAGTCGAGAACCTGCTGGTCTTTACCGAGGATTACCGGATTACCGGCGACAGCCTCCAGGAGATGATGTTCTTTCATGTAGATGCGGGAAAGCTGTCCTCTGTCCTGGAACACCTGCGGGAGGGCGTCTCCGTGGACGGCAGTGAACTGGGAGGAAAGGCCGATTTCGTTGTAGGGGCCGGTGTTGAGTCCGGTTGGGGCAAAAACGTTCCTGATCTGGAAAAGCGCGAGATGGAGGAAATGACCCGCATGGGCTCAGGGTATTTTCTGACCACACCGGTATTCGATCTGGACCGTTTCCAAAAATTCATGGAGGAAGTAGGGCCCTTCGGGGTTCCCATTATCGCCGAAGTGATGATTCTGCGGACCGCGGGTATGGCCAAGTTTCTGAACCGGCACGTGAAATCGGGGCTTGTTCCGGACCGTATCATTAGGAAGCTTGCCGGAAGCAGCGATCGCCTGAAGGCCAGCATTGAGATCTTTGCGGAGACTGTCTCGGGGCTCAAGGACCTCTGCCAGGGTGTTCATATCATCACCGTAGGAGCCGAGGATAAACTGCGGCTTTATTTGGATGCGGCGAAGCTCAAAAGGTTGTGACGGTATGGGCGCCTCAAACGCAAAGGCCGAATTCCGGCAGGGAAACCAGGCCTGACCTGTTCAACCCGATTATCAGGAGGGGTGCTCCGGTGGAAGAGATCAGCCTGACCATCGACGGGAAAGCGGTGACTTGCAAACCCGGGACCACGGTACTTGATGCCGCCCGTGAAATCGGTGTCTCCATCCCCACGCTCTGCCAACACGATGACCTCAAGCCGGCGGGCGCCTGCCGCATCTGCCTTGTGGAGGAGGAGAACAGCCATCGCATCCTTGCGTCGTGCGTTACGCCTGTCGCCCCTGACATGGCGATCCGGACTGATTCCCCACCCGTCCTTCGCCATCGTGCCAATGTTATCCGGCTCATAATGGCCAATCACCCCGAGTCATGCATCCTGTGCGACCAGGGAAACAGGTGCAGGTTGCGTGAGATAGCCACGGATCTCGGAATAGGCCGCATCGATCTGTACCCGATGCCCCGGTCTTTCAGCCTGGAGAACGCCAATCCCTTCATCGTACGTGACCTCACCAAGTGTATTCTCTGCGGCCGGTGCATCCGTGCCGACCGGGAGTTGGTTGTTGTAGGAGCCATCGACTACCACTTTAGAGGATTTGACGCTTACCCCGCCACACTGCATCAGGAGCCGCTCGAGAATTCGACCTGCACCTTCTGCGGGACTTGCGTGACAATGTGCCCCACAGGTGCCCTTCGGGCCAAGACCAAGGGCTATGCGGGTTCACCGGAGAAGTGGGCCCCGTCAATATGCGGGTTCTGCGGCGTGGGGTGCGCCGTCCGCCTTGGAAGCGCGGGAGGACGGCTGGTGGAGGTGGAGCCTGCCAATGGAAAGGAAACAGTCAACCGTTCCACGCTGTGTGTTCGTGGGCACTTTGAACAGGATTTTCTGGGCTCGCAGGCCCGGCTTCGGGTTCCGCGGATCATCCGTAACGGTGAGTCAGTCGAGGTATCATGGCGCGAGGCAATGGACGCAGTCATAGAAGGGGTCCGTTCGATATGCGCTGAGAGCGGCCCCCAGAGCATCGCCTTTCTGGGTTCGCCCAATTGCTCGGTTGAAGAGAATTACCTGTTTCAGAAAATTGCCAGAGCCCACGTGGGCACGAACAACCTCCTGCTCGACGCCTTTGAGAACCCTGCGGCTGAGCGGCTCATGGGCCTTAATCCCTTTGAGGTCCGGCTTATCGAGGAATCCGAGGCCTTACTGGTCGTAGGGGCCGACCCCACCAACACCCACCCGGTGTTGGGTTATGCGCTCAAGAGGGCGGCACGATGGAAAGAAGTGCCGCTGGTTGTAATCGACCCTGTACGCACGGACCTCGTGCCCTTTGCGCGGGCCTGGCTGGGGCCGGCGCCCCTCGGTGAGTGCGAGATCCTCAACGCACTGGCCGCCGCCATGATCAGGAACGGGGAACCGGATCCGGCAAAAGGGGAGGGTCTTGATGAGTTTAAAGCCGCGCTCTTGGGGATTGATCTGGAGGATGTCTGCCGCAGGAACGGGCTTGAGCCGGAGGCCCTTCAGCGGGCGGCCCGGCTCCTTCAGGGAAAAAGAGTGGTGTTTGTGGTGGGTGATCGCGTTCTTTACCCTCCCCACGGCGAGAGCGCCCTTCGTTCCCTCAGGAGCCTGGCCCTTCTCACCGGGAGCCCCGAAGGAACGACAGAGGGCGGGTTGTTGATACCGGCTGTGGAGTGCAATCGTGTCGGCGCGCTGGACATGGGAGTTTCAAGAAGGATGCTTCCGGGAAGAATGCCTCTCGAGGAGGAAGCAAACCGCCGCTACTGGGAGCGTGTGTGGGGTGGGCGCATTTCCCCGGATCCAGGACTGTCTCCCTTTCGCCTGATAAGGGAAGCGGAAAACGGGAACCTGAAGGCCTTGTACGTGATGGGGGAAAACCCGCTTCGGAGCTTCCCTCAGCCGGGCCGGGTGCGGCGTGCCCTTGAGAACCTGGAACTCCTCGTGGTCCAGGACATCCTGGAGACCGAAACCGCCGCTTTAGCCCACGTGGTACTTCCGGGCGCGGCGTTCGCGGAAAAGGAAGGGACCTTCACCAATATGGAGGCAAGGGTCCAGGCCTTTACGGCTGCAATGCCTCCGCCCGGCGAGGCCCGGTCTGACTGGCGGATCCTCTCCGGCATCTTGGAAGGCCTGTCTCCCTCAGCCGGTCCATACGGCCGGATAGACGACATCCGCAGGGAGATTCGCGACCACGTGCCCGGTTACGGAAGCGTCTTCATCAAGGGGAGCGAAGACATTTTCTCCGTGTTTCGAGGGCCGCTGCCTGATGCCGTTGAGGATTTCTTGTCCTATTCCCCGCCCGGCGTGTTCTCCCAAGAACAAGAAGACGCAGGCTACCCTTTCCTGGCCCTCCTTGAATCTCCCCGGCGTCACATTGGGAGCGGCACGCGAACATCGCGGTCCGGGTCCATCGACTTTCCCGTTCCCTTTTACGGGCTGGAGGTGAACCCGGAAGACGCCGCATCTGTCGGCATCCAAAGCGGAGATCGAGTTCGCGTGGTCTCCGCTTCGGGATCACTGGTGCGGGAAGCGGAAGTCTGCAGCCGGATAGGCCCTGGTGTGGTGCTGGTGGCAACCGGTGTTCAAAACAATGAGGCCATGGAGCTTCTCACGATTGAGAGAGAAGAGATCCCGTCCAAGGCGTGCCGTGTGAGGCTGGAGAAGGCCTGACATATGCTGACAGGGTCCGGAGGAGGTGCCAAGACATGGAGAGACAGCCGGTGGACATGGGCAAGCTTGCGGGAATACTCGAAAAACACTCCCGCGCCCGATGGGGCCTTATTCCTCTGCTTCAGGAGGTGCAGGAGACCTATGGCTATGTCCCGCCGGAGACCCTGAAGCCGATCGCCGAATCATTGGGCCTCTTTCCCAGCGAAGTGGAAGGCGTGGTGACCTTTTACGCCGGCTTTTCCCTGGAACCAAAGGGCAGGTATGTAATTCGGGTGTGTCGTGGTACCGCATGCCATGTAAGGGGAGGGCGGAGTATCCTTCGCCTTATGAAGAAGGAGCTGGGCCTCGAGGAAGGTGAGACGGACGAGGATTACCGCTTCACACTGGAGACCGTGGCGTGTCTGGGGGCATGTTTCCTCGCACCTACCATGATGGTGAATCGGACGTATTACGGCAAGCTGGCCCCTTCGAAGGTTCGAACGATCCTGGCCGAGTACAACGGCCGGGCCGAGAAAAAGGGAGAGTGAACCGAATGGCAAGGCTCATGTCCATCGGAGACCTGGAGTGGTATCGGAGCGAAATCCTCGCGCGGGAGGAGCGCGGCCGGACCCGCGTCAACATCTGCATGACCGGGTGCAGGGCCTATGGGGCATCCGACGTCAGGGAGGCCCTTGTGGAAGAAATCCGCGCCCAGGGGCTCTCAAAGGAAGTGGAGATCCGTTCCACGGGATGTCACGGTTTCTGTGCCAAGGCGCCGGTCCTTTCCATAGATCCCCTCGGAGTCCAGTACCAGGAGGTCTCGCCTGAAGACGCCCCTGAGATCGTAAGGCAGACCCTGAAGGAGAGGAGATTCATAGACCGGTTGTCATACCGGGATCAACGAACGGACTCCGTCATTCCATACCGGAACGACATCCCCTTTTACAAGGCCCAGGTCCGGCGGATCCTGGCCAACTGCGGGCGGATCGACCCGACCATAATCGACCACTACATAGCGGCAGGAGGCTACCAGGCCGTGGTTCGGGCCCTGTCGAAAATGACGCCCGATCAGGTCGTCGATGAGGTAACCGAGGCCGGACTCCGGGGACGGGGCGGGGCCGGTTTTCCCACGGGCCTCAAGTGGTCGTTTGCGAGAAAAGCCCCGGGGCGGCCCAAGTACATTATCTGCAACGCGGATGAAGGCGACCCCGGCGCGTTCATGGACCGGGCGGTGCTGGAGGGCGACCCGCATGCAGTGCTGGAGGGCATGCTCATAGGCGCCTATGCAATGGGGGCTGAAGAGGGATACCTCTACGTCCGTGAGGAATACCCCATCGCCGTTGAGCATCTGACCCTGGCAATTGAGCAGATGCAGGAGCTGGGGCTGCTGGGTGAAAACATCCTGGGCACCGGGTTCGACTTCCACCTGTCCCTCAAAATGGGGGCGGGCGCTTTCGTCTGCGGGGAGGAGACTGCGCTAATGGCGTCCATAGAGGGGAAGCGGGGCATGCCGTCACCCCGTCCCCCGTTCCCCGCCCAGGCCGGGCTTGATGGAAAACCCACCAACATCAACAATGTGGAGACCTGGGCGAACATCCCGCTCATCATCAAGAACGGGCCCGCATGGTATGCCGAGGTGGGCACTGAAAAGAGCAAAGGGACAAAGATTTTTTCACTGGCGGGAAAGGTCAACCACACGGGGTTGGTGGAAGTACCGCTGGGCACCACCATCAAGGAAGTGGTTTTTGACATAGGGGGCGGCATCCCCAAGGGACGGGCTTTCAAGGCGGTACAGATGGGAGGTCCGTCCGGAGGATGCGTTCCGGCCCAGTACCTGAACCTGGCCATCGACTATGACACGATACAGAGGATAGGCGCCATCATGGGTTCCGGCGGCATGGTGGTCATGGACGAGAACAACTGCATGGTGGAGATAGCCCGGTTTTTCCTGAGCTTCACCCAGTCCGAATCCTGCGGCAAGTGTACTCCATGCAGGCTGGGCACGACGCAACTCCTGGAGATCCTGACGAGGATCACCCGGGGTGAGGGACGGATCGAGGACATCGACCTGATCCAGGACCTGGGCTCCACCATCACGGCCGCCTCTCTTTGCGGTCTGGGGCAGACTTGCGCAAAGCCCGCTCTTTCCACGATGAGATACTTCGGGAAGGAATACGAGGATCACATCCTGGAGCACCGCTGCGCCGGTGCCACCTGCGACGCAATGGTCATCAGCGCCTGCCAGCACGCCTGTCCCGCCGGAATCGACGTGCCCAATTACGTGGCTGCGGTCGCAGCCGGCGACTATGAACGCGCGGTGGAGATCATACGGGAACGGAACCCGTTCCCTGCTGTATGCGGCCGTATCTGCATCCACCCCTGCGAGACCAAGTGCCGCCGGGGGGAACTTGACGATCCCGTTGCCATACGTTCGTTGAAGCGTTTCGCATCCGACTGGGTTATCTCCCACCCGGGACCCCCGCCGGAGCCTTTCCCGGTGAGATACAAAGAGCGGGTGGCTGTTGTGGGGGCCGGACCTTCAGGGCTCACCTGCGCCTACTTCCTGGCAGAGTTGGGTTATGGGGTGACAGTGTTCGAGGCCCAGCCCGTGGCCGGCGGCATGCTGGGGATAGCAGTGCCTGAATTCCGGCTTCCGAGGGATGTGATCAAGGCGGAGGTGGATTACATCGAGAGAAAGGGCGTCGAGATCAGGTACAACTCGCCCATTGATGCCAACCATACGGTGAATGATCTGATGGCCGAAGGTTTCAAAGCCGTTTTCATAGCTGCGGGCGCCCAGGCCAGCAAGCGAATCGGGGTTCCGGGAGAGGAAGAAGGGCTTGAGGGCCTCCACTACGGCCTGCAGTTCCTGACCGATGTGCGCCTGGAGAAGGCCCCGGAAATTTCAGGGCGGGTTATGGTGATCGGAGGGGGGAACGTTGCCCTGGACGTGGCCCGCACGGCCCTCCGCACAGGGGCGGAAGAAGTCCAGCTCTTCTGCCTGGAGGCCAGGGATGAGATGCCCGCCTGGGAAAAGGACATCGAAGAGGCGCTTGAAGAGGGTGTCTTGATCAACCCCTCATGGGGTCCGCGCAGGATACTGAGAGAAAACGGAAGGGTGGAGGGTGTGGAATTCGATCGGTGCACGTCTGTGTTCGACGAGGAAGGCAGGTTCGCGCCGAAATTCGAAGAGAGCGGAACCAGGAGCGTGCGGGGGGATCACGTAATCATCGCCATAGGCCAGGCCCCTGATGTCTCCTTCCTGGACAGGGACAGCCAGTTGGAGCGGGCCCTGTGGGGCACTCTCGAGGTGGAGGAGAACACACTGCGCACCAACATACCCGGAATATTCGCAGGAGGCGATTTCACCACAGGGCCCACCTATGTCATCCGGGCCATTGCTTCGGGGAGGAGGGCGGCCCTTGCCATCCATGGCTACCTGCGAGGCGAAGAAGGAAGACTGCGGATAGTCGATGAGAAGTCACACCTGAAAGAAGACCTTGGACTCGCCCTGGAACAGGAGACCGTTGAAGAGGTGCCCCGCGTGCCCGTCAGGATGGAGAGCCCCGAGGACAGGGTCGTCGACTTTCGCGAGGTCGAGCAGGGTTTCACGGAAGACCAGGCATGGCAGGAGGCAGGGCGCTGCCTGCGGTGTGACCTGGAAAAGGAGAGGAGCGAGGAATGATTCGATCCATCACCCGACAGAAGCCTGAAGAAGAGCTCGACCGGCTGTTGGACGGGCTGACCAGGCTCTTTGTGATCGGTTGCGGCACCTGCGTGACCCTGACCCGTACCGGCGGCGTCGAGGAGGTGCGCGCCATGTCCAAAGCGCTGGCTGACCGGGGAAAGTTCATCACAGGCGAGGCGGTGCTCCCTGTCGCCTGCGACAACCTCACAGGCGAGGCCTTGAAAGAGCATGGCGCCCGGATTCAGCAGTCGGATGCGCTCCTCATTATGACCTGCGCGTTCGGTGTTCAGACCATAGCCCGGCAGATAGGTAAGACCGTGGTCCCCGCCCTTGACACACTGTTCGTGGGCAAGGAGTCCGGGGTGGGGAGGTTCGACGAGATCTGTACCCAGTGCGGGAGCTGCATCCTGGGAGAGACCGGCGGAATCTGCCCTGTGACCGCATGCCACAAGGGTCTGGTGAACGGCCCGTGCGGGGGCACCAATGACGGGCTGTGCGAGATCGGCGACGGCAGGGAATGCGCCTGGACACTGATCTACGAGAGGCTGAAGTCCCTGGGGCGCCTTGACGAGATGAGGCGTTTTCAAGGGCCCCGGAACAATCAGGCGGCTCCCATGCCTGGTATCTGGCGGGATGCTCCACCGGTCGTAACCGCCCAGCAATGACAAGGTCGGTAGCGGAGGGAGCGGAGGAATCCCCGGTCTCCGGAGCCGACGACAGCGCTGTTGGGTTGCGGGCAACGGCCCGCCTTAGGTTTCACGTTTATAAAAAAGAGGTCGTCCATGGGATCATCATTCAAAGAGGCGCTTGATTCGGGAAAATTCGTTGTGACGTCCGAGGTGGCCCCACCTAAGGGCACGAATCTCGAAAAGATGAAGCACCATGTGGAACTACTCCGCGAAAGAGTGGATGCCATGAACGTGACCGACCACCAGAGCTCGGTCATGAGATTTCCATCTCTGGGCGGGGCGTTGCTGGTCAAGGAAATGGGCGGGGAGCCCATACTGCAGATGACCTGCCGGGACAGGAACCGCCTGGCCCTGCAGGCGGACCTCCTCTTTGCGGCGACCCGGGGCATAAAAAACGTGCTCTGCCTGACCGGCGACTCGGTCGTGCTGGGGGACCACAAGGAGGCCAAGGGGGTGTTTGATCTGGACTCCAGCCAGTTGCTGGCTGCAATTCGAACCCTGGAAAAAGGCAAGGACCTGGGAGGAAACGCCCTTGAAGGCTCCCCGGAATTCTGCGCCGGGGCCATTGTGACCCCTGAAGCCAATCCGCTTGAGCCCCAGCTCATCAAGTTCGAAAAGAAGATCGATGCAGGGGCCGAGTTCATTCAGACCCAGGCGGTCTACGACCTGGACAACTTCAAGACATTCATGGAGGGCGCCCGGCAGTTTCCGGTCAAGATCCTTGCAGGCATCATACTGCTCACGTCAGCTCCCATGGCGCGTTTTATGAACAAGAATGTGGCAGGAGTCCGTGTCCCCCAGGAGCTAATCGACGAGATGGACGCGGCGCCCAAAGGCCGAAAGGTGGACAAGGGCATTGAAATCGCAGGGCGCATGATTCAAAGGATCCGCGACGAGCGCATGTGCGACGGGGTCCATATCATGGCCATCGGCAAGGAAGAGCGGGTCCCGGACATCATGGAGGCCGCCGGATTGATCTGAACCCCGTTGAACCCGTCAGGCCTGTATGCCGCAAGGAAGCGAGGTCAGCCATACAGGCACGCAATTGGAATCACGAATCAGCGCGCGACTTGTACCCGGGCGCCACATGCCCCGAGCCCAGAAGAATGGCGATTCCCCTGGTGTCCTCCTTGCTTTCCAGGATGATCTTGACGATCATGGTGAGCGGGACTGAAAGCAGCATTCCCAAGGGACCAAGCACCCAACCCCAGAACACGAGTGAGAGCCACACCACCAGCGTGGAAAGCCCCA
>CAYVDE010000005.1:37096-72092 GCA_964450535.1 uncultured Desulfobacterales bacterium | reverse complement strand
CGAGCTTGGGGTACGGAGATAAGGAAAAAACAAGGGTATTGTTAATGATAAATAATAGATTCGACGGATCCAGGCACGGGATCGACGACCTTCTTCAACTAGCCCGATACATGGGCGCAACCGATGCCGCCTTGATCTCCACGGACTGCATCTCCGTTGTGGACGAGCTTGCCGGCCTCTGCCTGAACCCCCGGTGCCCCAGCTACGGGATGTCAGCGAGCTGCCCGCCCCACGTCTCCGGACCGGCCGGCTTTCGGGATCTGCTGAAGGGGTTCAACCGCGCCTTGGTGTTCAAGATAGAGGTCCCTTCGAATATCCTGCTCTCCGGCGAACGCCACGACATGTTCCGGCTGCTTCATGAAATAGCCGCAGCGGTGGAGAAGTCCGCTGTCCGCGCGGGGCATAGCCGGGCAAGGGCGTTTGCCGGCGGCTCCTGTAAGGAACTCTTCTGCCCTGACAAGGCTGAATGTCGCGTGACGGCGGGCGGCTCGTGCCGCAACCCGGACAGGGCCAGGCCCTCCATGTCCGGGTTCGGAATCGACGTGTCCGGCTTGATGGAAAAAGCGGGGTGGCCTATGAATCGTGCCGTTTTTGACGGCCGGGCGGACGATCCAGCCACGGGTACTCTCTCAGGGCTGGTGCTCATCGGGTAGTCCCGTTCCGGCCGCACCCGCAGGACAGGACATTCCGCCTTGACTAAACGCCCCTGATGTGACAATTAACGGCATGCCGCCGGGCGGTAGAGCCGCACGCCGCACAGGAAATGTGTAAGGAGTAGTTGTTGGAAAACACATCAACCAAAGACCTTGATAAGGAAATAACCCGCAGGAAAAAGAGTGCGCTTAGGGAATATGCCGAGGCCGCGGCCATCGCGGTCCTCCTGGCCCTTTTCATCCGCACCTTCGTGGTTCAGGCCTTCAAGATTCCTTCGGGATCCATGGAGCCGACCCTTCTCGTCGGCGACCACATCCTGGTGAACAAGTTCATTTACGGGGTCAAGCTTCCCTTTATTCGAAAGACCATAATTCCTGTGAGCAAGCCTGACAGGGGCGATGTCATCGTCTTTATTTATCCCGTGGATCCCGGCAAGGATTTCATCAAACGGGTCATAGGGATTCCCGGGGACAAGGTGGAGATAATAGACGAAAAACTGTTCATCAACGATCGACCCTACCCGGATGATTTCGGCGTGTACACCAAGCGCTCAGGTCACACGGTCAACCCGGGCACAAAGTACAACTACGGGCCGGTCACGGTACCTGAAGGCGGGTATCTGGTCATGGGCGACAACCGGGACCACAGCTACGACGGTCGCTTCTGGGGCTTCGTCCCCGAGTCTTCCATCAAGGGTGAAGCATTTATGATTTACTGGTCATGGCCGAACTGGAGAAGGACATTTGACACTATCGATTAGGCCCGGTTCATCACCCGCTTAATTATCCCTTACGCAGCTTCACCGCCTCCTGAATCGTCCACTTGACATCCTGATGAAGGACAAGTTCGTTGAGCCGGTGCATGGAGACAAGACGCACCTGGCTCACGTCCGAGCCTGCCTCGGGCCGCCCTTTCACCAGCCACCCCCAGTAGTCCGCAATGACGTAGTGGTATTGAATTCTTCCGTCCCGGTCACGGATAACCCGCTCCACGAGGTGTACAAGCCCCTCGACCCGAATCCGCACCGAGGCCTCCTCGAAAACCTCCCTTTCGAGGGCGGCCTGCAAGGGCTCTCCCAGTTCCACGACCCCTCCCGGCAGGCTCCACTCCCCAAGTGCAGGTTCCCGGGCCCTGCGCGCCAAGAGGACCGAATCCCCCTGGAAGATCACGCCTGCAACTCCCAGGATGGGTCTTGCCGGATACTCGCGGTCGGACATGTTCGACTCCAACGGGTTATGCTCAAAGGGTTAGAGATTGCCATGAGACGTGAGCCATAAGATATTTCACCACGAAGAACACGATGAACACGAAGAAACAAGGAAAAAGTTGAATCCACGCCTTTGTCCTTGTGTACCATATGTGGTTTTGCTAAAGGATGTATGTTCGAACACCTTTTCAGGCGTTATGAAAACATACCGATGGAGGAAGAGACAAATGGCCGCAAAGACTAAAACCATCGAGGGAAACGAAGCCGCCGCTCACGTGGCCTATGCCATGAGCGAGGTGGCCGCCATCTACCCTATCACCCCTTCAAGCAGCATGGGGGAGTACTGTGACGAATGGGCGGCTTACGGCCGCAAGAATATCTTCGGTGAAAGGCTAAAGGTCGTTGAAATGCAGTCCGAGGCAGGCGCCGCAGGAGCTGTCCACGGCGCGCTTTCCGCCGGTGCCCTGTCTACCACGTTCACCGCGTCCCAGGGACTCCTTCTCATGATCCCCAACATGTACAAGATCTCGGGCGAGATCATGCCGGCGGTGTTTCACGTCTCGGCCCGGGCGGTTGCGGCCCACGCCCTTTCCATATTCGGGGACCACTCAGACATAAATATAGTCAAGCAGACCGGATTTTCCCTGCTCGCATCCGCTTCAATCCAGGAGGTCATGGACCTGGCCCTTGTGGCACACCTGGCCAGCATTCGCGCCAGCCTCCCCTTTGTCCATTTCTTTGACGGCTTCAGGACATCCATGGAGATTCAGAAAATCGAACTCATAGACTACGAAGACATGGCCGGGCTCGTGGACTACGACGCCGTCGAGGAGTTCCGGAGCCGATGTATGAACCCCGAGTATCCTCAGCTCAGGGGAACCGCGCAGAACCCGGACGTCTTTTTTCAGAACCGGGAGGCCGCCAACCCTTTCTTTGACCGCATTCCCAACATAGTGCAGGAGGAGATGGACCGGGTAAGCGACCTGGTGGGACGCAAATATCGCTTGTTCGATTATGTGGGCGACCCGGAGGCCGACCGTGTAATCATGTCCATGGCGTCAAGCTGCGACGTGATCGAGGAGACGGTGAACCACCTGAACAAACTGGGCGAGCGCGTCGGCCTGCTCAAGGTCCGCCTGTATTACCCGTTCGCCCTGGAGGCCTTTTTCCGGGCCCTTCCCGGGACAGCAGAGAGCATCGCCGTGCTGGACCGCACAAAGAACCCCGGCGGCATAGGGGAGCCTCTGTATCAGGACGTCTGCACGGCCTTTCAGGACCGGGCCGACAAGCCGGTGGTCGTGGGAGGACGCTACGGTTTGGGCAGCAAGGATTTCACGCCCACCATGGTGAAGGCGGTCTTCGACAACCTGCGCTCAGCAGTGCCGAAAAACCATTTTACCGTGGGCATCAAGGACGACGTGACGTACACCTCGCTGGAGATCGGTGAAGAGATAGACGCATCTCCCAAGGGCACCGTCCGGTGCAAGTTCTGGGGCCTGGGCGCCGACGGCACCGTGGGCGCGAACAAGAACGCCATCAAGATCATCGGCGAAAATACGGATATGTACGCCCAGGCATACTTTGCGTATGACGCCAAAAAATCCGGGGGCATCACCGTAAGCCACCTGCGATTCTCTCCTCACCGCATCCAGTCGCCCTATTTGCTCACTCAGTCCGACTTCATCGCGTGCCACAACCCGGCCTTCGTGAACCAGTACGACCTATTGGAGGGAATTCGAGAAGGAGGTACTTTTCTCCTCAACTCCCCATGGAGCCTCGAGGAACTGGAGGAGAACCTCCCGGACCGCATGAAGAGGACCATTGCAGCTAGAAACCTCGCTTTCTACAACATCGACGCCGTAAAGATCGCATCGGATCTGGGTCTTGGGGGCCGCATCAACATGATCATGCAGGCCGCTTTTTTCAAGATCGCCGATGTTATCCCCCCGGACGAGGCCTTCGAATACATGAAAGAGGCCATCAAGAAGACTTACGGAAAGAAAGGTGACAAGGTCGTCAAGATGAACGTGGATGCCGTGGACCGGGCCGTGGGCGCACTCGAGAAAATCGAGGTCCCCGAATCCTGGGCCACAGCGGGCCACGAGGCCTATGCGGACCGGGACGAGCCCGAGTTCGTCCGGGAAGTCATGCGGCCCATGCTGGCCCAGCAGGGAGACAAGCTCCCCGTGAGCAAGTTGCCTGTAGACGGAATCTTCCCGACCGCCACCACCCAGTACGAAAAAAGGGGCATCGCGGTCAACGTACCGGAATGGCAGCCCGACAACTGCATTCAATGCAACCAGTGCTCCTTTGTGTGCCCGCACGCCGTAATCCGTCCGGTACTGGTCCGCGAAGAAGACCTGAAGGGCGCGCCGAAGGCCTTTCAGACAGTGGAGGCCAAGGGCAAGGAACTCAAGGGATACCGCTACCGCATTCAGATAAGCCCCTTGGACTGCACAGGCTGCGGCAACTGCGCCCAGGTCTGCCCTTCCAAGAAAAAGGCCCTTTTGATGAAACCCCTGGCCACCCAAAAGGATCAGATCACAAACCACTCCTTTTCACTGGATCTGCCCAGGCCGGGAGATGTCATGCCCGTTACCTCGGTCAAGGGAAGCCAGTTCCGCCAGCCTCTGTTCGAGTTCTCAGGGGCATGCCCCGGATGCGGGGAGACGCCCTACATCAAGGTTATCACCCAGCTCTACGGGGACCGCATGCTCATTGCCAACGCCACAGGGTGCTCCTCCATCTACGGGGGATCGGCCCCGAGCTGCCCCTACACCGTGAACGAGTACGGACACGGACCGGCCTGGGCCAACTCCCTGTTTGAAGACAACGCCGAGTACGGATTCGGGATGGAACTCGCCGTCAGTTACCGGCGCGACGCCCTGGCGACGAAAATCCGCAAGACCCTGAACGGCGATCTAGCGGAGGAGCTCCGTGAGGCCTTGGAAGGCTGGCTGGAGCACATGAACGACGCCGAGCAGTCCCGGGAGCTGGGGGAACGGATAGTTGAACTCATCGAAGGGCAGGTTGTGGACCCCGAGGCCGAGGTGAACGATGACCTCATGGACATCCTGGAGCAGAGCGACTACCTGACCAAGAAATCCATCTGGGTCTTCGGCGGGGACGGATGGGCATACGATATCGGCTACGGCGGCCTCGACCACGTTATGGCTGCCGGCCGTGATGTCAACGTCCTCGTACTGGACACCGAGGTATATTCCAATACCGGCGGGCAGTCTTCCAAGTCAACCCCCACCGGTGCGGTGGCCAAGTTCGCTGCAAGCGGAAAGCCCACCCGCAAGAAAGACATGGGGCGGATGCTGATGACCTACGGATACGTGTATGTCGCATCCGTGGCCATGGGAGCAAACAAGAACCAGTTCATGAAGGCCCTGGTGGAGGCCGAAAGCTACCCGGGACCTTCCATTATCATCGCCTATGCCCCCTGCATCAACCACGGGATCAACATGGGCCTGAGCCAGGAAGAGATGAAAAAGGCGGTTGAAACCGGTTACTGGCCGCTTTACCGCTTCGACCCCAGGCTCAAGGACGAGGGCAAGAATCCCTTTATCCTGGATTCCAAGGAACCCACCGGGGACTTCCAGGAATTCCTCATGGGAGAGGTGAGATACTCAAGCCTGACCCGCACCTTTCCGGACAACGCTGAAGCGCTCTTCAAGCAGGCCGAGGAGGACATGCGGGACCGCTACGAGACTTACAGGCACATGGCCGCGCAGGGGGCCGAGGAGACCCAGGAAAGCTAGTGCCCGAAAAGCGTTTCTGGATGGGCACTAGTCGGCAAAGGTAAAAAGGTCCTGCAGTTTTCGAAACTCCGGAAGCCTTCGCGCCCGCAGCCGTTCCACGTCCTCGACGCTGGTGAGGTCGTAGTGGATGGGCGTGATCGTTATATAATTCTTCTTCAGGGCGGCGCCGTCGGTGTCCGGGTTTTCAGGTTCCACGGGGATCTCTCCGGTCAACCAATAGTAGGCGTTTCCCCGCGGATCGATGCGGCGGTCAAATCTCTCCTTGAAGCGGCTGATCCCCTGCCGGGTCACGGACACGCCGGCTATCTGCGAGGGAGGGAGGGCCGGCACGTTCACATTCAGAGCCGTTCCGGGACGCAGCCCGTTCTCAGTGAGGTACCTGATTATTTCCCGGGCGAAAGCAGCGGCGAAACGGTAGTCCGGGTCCCTGAGGGTGTCCAGGGAGATCGCCGCGGAACGTATGCCCAAAAAGGCCCCTTCCGTGGCGGCCGATACCGTTCCCGAATAGAGCACGTTCACCCCCACGTTGGCACCCAGATTGATGCCGGATAGAACAACGTCGGGCGGTGAATCGAGAAGCTCCTGCACGGCGATCTTGACGCAGTCGGCCGGTGTGCCTGAGACCCCGTACCCGAAAAAGGCTCCCGAGCGCGTAACCGGTCTCACCCGCAGGGGGGAGCTGAGGGTTATGGCGTGACCAACGGCGCTCATCTCCACCTCCGGGGCCACCACGTGGACCTCGAACCCTTCCTTGAGCTCCATATAAAGGGCCAAGAGCCCCGGAGCATGAATCCCGTCGTCGTTCGTTAGCAGTACCCGCATGCGGCCTTGTATCCCCTTTCGTACCGCATTATATAGCACGGCGCCCCCTGAGAAGGAAGAGGAATTGGTGGGGTTTTCATTGCACCGGCACTTCATCTGCTGTATAAGGTATACCAACCGTCTCGTCCTTCCTGAGGCATTAATCCATACCGGGGACACCACGGTTTGAGTGAACCGCACGAAAGCCGGGAAGACCTTTACATCCGAGCACTGGAGACCGTTCTCCGGTCCGGCGCCCTCGTCAACTCCACCCTAAATATCGAGTCTGTGCTCGACCACGCCATGCAATGGGCAGAAGAGTTCATGGAGGCCTCGGCAAGTTCCATCTACGAACTGGACGAAGCCACAGATGAGCTCTTCGTCCGGCTCGCGCGGGGCGAGAAAAAGGACTCCGCCAGCGAAATCCGGCTCCGGGTCGGGGAGGGAATCGCCGGTAACGTGGTCCAGTCCGGTGAGCCGGTTATTGTCCAGGACGTGGATCAGGACAGCCGGTTTGACAGCAAATTCGATCGCTTGACCGGCTTCAATACCCAATCCATGATCTGTGTCCCTCTGATTGTCAGGGGCCGGCCCATCGGCGCCATCCAGGTAATCAACAAGAAATCAGGGGAGGAATTCACCCGGACGGACCTAGATCTCCTTACAGCCGCTTCCCAGCAGATAGCCGTGGCCATGGAAAACGCCAAGCTTTATGAGCGTCTTCAGCATAAGTTCCAGCTCACGGAACAGGAGCTCAAAAGGACCCAGGAGCGGCTTCTTCGCAGCGAGCGGCTGAGTGCAGTGGGAAACCTGGTCCAGGGTGTGGCCCATGAGATCCGAAACCCTCTCATGACCATCGGGGGATTTGCACGCCGGATAAAGGTCAAGGAGACTGAAGACAAGAGCCTGTCCCGCTATGCCGACATTATCCTTGAGGAGGCCGGCCGGCTGGAAAAACTGGTCCAGGATGTCAGGGAGTTCTCGGAAGTCCAGACGGCCAAACTGAGCCCAAGCCGCATTGAGGCGGTAATCGAAGAAATAGTTCCTAAAATCGAGGCGCTGGCACAGGAGACCGGCGTTCAGGTCCGCCTGAGCATGGATGATGACATTCCTCTCTTGGACATGGACTGCTCTCAGATGGCCAAGGCCCTCGTGAATATCGCCGAGAACGGGATCGAGGCCATGCCCTCGGGAGGAAACCTGGAGATACAGGTCCTCAAGGGCAAACGAAATCTTTCCCTCTGTATTTCGGACACCGGAAAAGGGATCGCCGAGGATCAGCTCAACTCCATTTACGACCCTTTCGTGACATCCAAGACCCGTGGCGCCGGGCTGGGGCTCACCATGGTCCACCGGATCATTACCAACCACCGCGGGGAGATAGAGATCCAGACCGCCGAGGGAAAGGGAACGACCTTCACCGTCCAAATCCCTTTTTCCCTACCGAACCCTGTAAAAACCAGTTAATATGGGGGTCCAATTATCCGCGTCATACCCGAGGTTCGCAACACATGCAAACAGGGTAAGGATCCGTACCGGGAGGTCGCATGAAACAAAAAGGCGAGAGCCGTATTGGTCTATGGATTTCTGTTCTTCTCATTTTTCTGGCGGCCGGGACGGTTGCGTATTTTGCATTTCTGAGACCGGAACAAGAAGAGCCTGCCGAGACACCGGCGGCTCGCGTGGACGAGGCCGCCCCCCTGAAAGAGCAACGCCGGCCCGTGCAGATGGAGATCGATCCACCGCCGTCGGCCGTAACCAAGGAGCCGGCTGCCGAAGACGAGGAGGTCCCGGAGATAGCCGAGCCTCCCGCCGTTGAGACCGAGGAAATACCGGCCGCCACGATCCGGGAGGATGAGTGCGCGCAAATCGAGCGGGATGTGCGGGACTTCTTCAGTTATCTCGACGAGCAGGATTACGTGCGGCGCCTGCTCGGGGACACCCATGCTTGGTCCCGTTTCACGCGCACCCTTTCCAAGCTATCCCATCAGCCTCCCATACCGGCGGGTGAAGGGCTTGATCCAGTCCTCATGACCCGCAACATCTACCACCTGTTCCGCGTGCTGGACGACATAGATATACTCCTGACCAAGGAAGTTATCCACCACGAGGCAGACACCATCGAGCTCAACATGGACATTTTCTATCGGTGGCTGACTCTCGGAGACCAGTGCCCGGATCCGGAGAAAATCAGGCCCTCCAAAGACGTACTCTACCGCTACGCCGGCTTTTTCATGAATACTATAGGGGGGCGATCCTATTTGTTCCGACGCAGCACGCGGCTGCGCCTCCTGATCAGCTACTATACAGTCCTGGTTCTTCATGATGCGGACCGGGAGGGGATAAACGCTTACGGAATTGACGTCCTTCCCTTGGTGCGGCAGGTGAGGGAGGACATTGAACGTCACGGCGGTTATTACTTTCAGGACAACTATTTGAAAAGGCTGGCGGGCATTGAGGGATACTACCTTTACCGCTCCAGCATCAGGCCCTGCATCAGACTCACCACGTTTAGGACCCCGGGCCGGAACCGGCCTTCCGGCGTCAGGACCGGACCTGAAAAGACAAGCCGGCCGATACGTTCGAGCGGGTCGGTACTCACTGAATCTTCCGACCCTGCCATGCAAGGGCCGTCCACGAGTATGAACTGGTTTTCGCCCATGATTTCCCTTGGATTTGCGGCCTCCCCGATCCATCGAGCCTTTGCAGGCGAATCTTCCACCGTGTACAGGCCGGCCCTCGGCTGCTGTTTCCTGATAGAGTCGTACCCCCTGAACAAAACAATGTGAGCGCCCTGGATTCGGCCGGGGCCTGATTCTGTTATGACACTGCTATTTATATAGACGAATCGTTCCAGTAAAGACAGGACATGAAGGAACTCCAGCGGTACTTCGCCCCGCACGGCCTGGAGCTGGCTCAGCACTGGAAATGCCCCGGTTAGACGGGGGTTCAGCTCAACAGGGACCACCCTTCCAGATGACCGGTCCACCAGGAAATCGAGGCCGAAAATCCCCCGATACCCCATTGCAGCCAGGGCCCGCGCAACGGCCGTGACCTGCCTTGCAGCCTCCTCTTCCGAGTCACGGCCCCACATTTCCCCTCCCCACGAGTGCCCTCCGAAGACCCCGTTCGAGGAAACACCTTCAACCCATGGGGGATCGATGATCTGTCTCTGGAGAGGGGAGATGACCGCCTTTTTCCCGATGATGCACGCCGTCACGCTGGAGGGTTCGCCTTTGATAAACTTTCGGACGGAGACCCGTCTCAACCGAATCCCATGCCACTCACCTTTACGGATAAGGCCCTTGAAACACTGCAAGTCTTCAGCACTGTCCAGGAAAAAGGTGGAGCGGCCTCCGCCCCGCAGCATGTCCGGGAGCTGTATCACGACCCTTGGACCCACATAGCGTGACCACGCCTCGTAGGGCTGCTCCCTGAAACGCCTAAGGGAAAAAATGCCACCCGGTACAGCGGGAAGCCCCAGGGATCCCACCAGCCGCTGAAAAAACGCCCGGTCCCCGGCCCGCATACGGAGGGCCGCAGGGTTGGCCAGGAGACGCCACCCGTTTCGGCGGGCCAGCTCTTCGATCTCAAAGGAGGGCTGGTACAGCACCAGGTAAACAGGCTTAGGAAGCCGGGCAAGGTATTGGCGGGTTTTGGGGTGGGAGAGCAAGGCGGCGGAATCTCCGGCCGCGGGAAGGGGCCCGCTCTCAGCCTCTTCGAGGCAAAAGACCTCCACGTCGCGCCTTATGGCCGCGAGGTCGCCCGTCCGGCGGATGCAGGCGATACGATATCCGGGAATGAAACCCGAGAGCCCGGTACGGGGAAATGCCGTCACTCCGACCCCTACCACCGTACCTTTCAGTTCAGGCAGCCCCGGCCCCAAGGTATCCTCGCCGAAGGAACTCACTGTCCCGTCCCTTCGCCTCCTCCTCCGTCTCCGGGGAAAAAGCACGCTACGTATCGACCGGGCTTTAAGGCCTTCAGAAACGGAACCTCCCGGCCGCATTTGGTTCGATGGGCTTTCCGGCACCGCACGAAAAAAGGACACCCCGTTGCATCGCCGACTTGTCGTTCCACCTCAAGAAGGGTGTCATACCGTGGAATGCCTTCTGCCGCCCCGAACCGGGGCAGGGCATCAATCAGGGCCTGGCTGTAAGGGTGGAGCGGACGACGAATCACATCTTCCGCCGTTCCCTGCTCCATGATGCGCCCCCTGTAGATCACAGCAATGCGGTCACACAGGTAACGCGCGGCGGCCAGGCTGTGGGTGATGAACAGTATAGCAACGCCGAAACGTTTCCTCACATCCAGGATAATGTTGAAGATCTTGGCCGAGTATGAGGCGTCCAACATGGATGTGGGTTCGTCAGCAACCAAAAAATCCGGCTTTAGTATCATGGCCCGAGCTATGGCTACGCGCTGTCTTTGTCCTCCGCTCAGTTGATGCGGATAACTATTTACAAAGGGTTCGGGAGGAGACAGCCCCGCCGTCTGAATCATCTCCATGACCTGCTCCATGCGTTCCCGGCCCCTTGCGATCCCGTGAATGATCAAGGGCTCCACCACACTCTCGTAAATGGAAAGCTGCGGGTTGAGCGACTGGTAAGGATCCTGGAAGATCATCTGCACGCGCCTTCGGTAGGCCTTCAGCCGTCTGCCGCGAAGGTTGGAGATCTCCTCGCCGTTCAGCAGGACCCGTCCTTCACACGGCGATTCCAGGTTCGATATCAGGCGGCCCACCGTGGTCTTCCCGCTCCCGCTCTCGCCCACCAAGCCGAAGATCTCTCCCTTCTCGACCTCCAAGTTGATGCCCTGAAGGGCCTTTACCTCACCGATCGACCGCACGCCGAACAGCGAGCCCTTGATATTGTAGGTCTTGGAGACCTCTTCGAGCTTCAGAATGGATTCCGGCATGGTTGCACTCTATTTCAGTTACGATTGGGGCGTCGGATCGATTTGTCCGGCCGGCACCCCAGCAAACACTGTTTCCACCGCCTGCCCATCACGCGGAGTGGCTGTGACCGCAGAGGACCCTGTGCGTTGGGGAGACCTCCCGCCAGTCAGGTCTTTTCCTGCAGCACTCCTCCACAGAGGCATCGCACCGGTCACAGAACCGGCATCCGCTCGGCGGGTCCACCAAGCTGGGCGTCTCTCCCGGAATCGGCACCAGGTCACGTTTTTCACCGGCAAGAGTCGGATAGGATGCCAGGAGAGCCCGGGTGTAATAGTGCCTGGGGTCGCCGAAAACCTCTTCCCTGCTCCCGTATTCGACGAGCTGCCCGGCATACATGACGCCGATGTCGTGGCATACGTCCGCCACGATGGAAATATCGTGGGAGATAAAAATCATGCTGATGCCCAGATCCTTCTGCAAGGCCTTGATCTCCTCCAGGATCTGGTGCTGGACGATCACATCCAGGGCCGTTGTGGGCTCGTCCGCAATGATGAGGTCCGGATTGCAGGCCAGGGCCATGGCGATGATCGCCCGCTGCTTCATGCCCCCGCTGTACTGGTGGGGATAGTCACGCATACGGTTGAGAGGAAGGTTCACCATCTGGAAGAGCCCTTCCACCTGACTAAGGGCCTGTTCTTCACTAAGATCCGGCGAGTGAGTCAGGATGGCCTCGGTTATCTGCTTCTCAATGCGATGAACCGGATTCAGGGCATTCATGGCCGCCTGGAAGATCATGGCGATCTCTTTCCAGCGGACCCGGCGCATCTCCTCTTCGGTCTTACTGAAAAGGTCCTCCCCCTTGAAGATGACGCGCCCGCCCGTCACCTCTCCATTGGTCGGAAGCAGCCCCATAAGCGCCATCCCCACTGTTGTCTTGCCGCAACCGGACTCTCCCACGAGACCAAGGCTCAAGCCCTTTTTCACGCGGAAGGAGACTCCGTCAACGGCCCGCATGAGGCCACGTTTAGTCCGGTAGCCCACGCTCATATCTTCCACATCGAGCAGGACTTCCGCCGACTCGGAACCTCCCTTCACCTTGGCCGGTGTCTCCTTCACGAAGCCTCTTCTTCCTTTCGCAGCCGGGGATCCAGGACCTCGTCCATGGCACGGCCTATCATATAGAAGGACAGTGTGATCAAAGAGATGCAGATGCCCGGCGGAAGGAGCCAGTAAGGCGCCTGAAACATGTGCCCGGTCTTCCATACCCACTGGAGCATCATGCCCCAGCTCACGGTCCCCGGATCGCCGAACCCCAGAAAGGCCAATGCCGCCTCTATGGTGATGGCCGATGTGACCCTGAACGTCATGTACAAAAAGGAGAGGGGCAGCACGTTGGGCATGATATGCCGGAAAATAATCCGCAGGTGGCCTGCTCCGGCGACGCGGGCGGCCTCTATAAACGGGCGTTGTTTAAGCGAGAGGGTCTGGGCCCGGATCACCCTGGAGACCCCGGGCCATCGAAAGAGCCCTATGATCAGGACGATGGTCCAGATGTTGAGCCGGCCGAAAAGGGCCGCGAGCATCAAGACGAAAAGCAGGGTCGGCATAATCATGATGATGTCGGCGACCCTCATGAGGAGCGTGTCCACGAACCGCCCCATATACCCTGCAGTCATGCCGATGGCGGTGCCCAGGACCACGGTCATGAAGGCGGCTGAGACACCCACCAGGAAGGCGATACGGGCCCCCGCCAGCAGCTGGCTGAAGATGTCCCTGCCCATGAAGTCCGTCCCCAGCCAGTGTTTTATGGACGGGCCTGTGGACCTGGCGATCTCGGGATCCACGCCGGTCATGGGCCGGTACATGGGATCGATCCAGGGCGGAATGAAGCTGCTAAGCGCCATAAGCCCGAAGAGTATCAGAAAGCCGATCCCCACCCTCCCGAGAGGATTCTTTATGAATACCGACCACCCTTCCACGAACTGGCCCAGCCAGTGGGAACGCTGTATCAAGGAAGTGTCGTATCTGGGGGCAGTGTCCACTTCGTCCGGGTCCTCCAACTCAGTATCGGATTCTTGGGTCCAGGTATGCATACAGGACGTCTACGATAACGTTCGAAAGCAGCACAACAATGGCGATTAGGAGAAAAGCGGCCTGGGCCAGGGGATAGTCGCTGTGGCTCACGGCAAAAACGAGTTCGCGCCCGATTCCCGGCCAGGTGAAGACCGTCTCGGTCAAGGCCCCGCCGTTGATGGAGAAAGCCAGGCTCAAACCCACACCGGTCACCACTGGCAGGGCTGCATTGCGCGCCGCGTGACGGTTACGAACGGCCTTGTCCGTAAGGCCCTTGGCTCGGGCCGTGAGTATGTAGTCCTCTTTCAGTGTGTCAAGCATGCTGCTTCGCATTACGAGGAGATTGGAGCCGAAACTTACAAGAAAGAGCGTGGTAAGAGGCAAGAACATGTGATAGCCGACATCAAGTGCCCTGGTCATGAACCCTGCAGTAGGGTCAAGCCAGACACCATGGGAGATCATGCCGGTTATGGGAAACCAACCCAGCCTGTATGAGAAGACCCAGATAAGGAGCAGTGCCAGCCATGGCAGAAAGACCGTGTGGGTCACCAGCGAGCCTATGGTGAACAGGGTATCCGTGCTCGTGCCCTTACGCCAGGCGGCAATCTTTCCCAAGGCGATCCCGGCAAGGGCCGCAAGAATGGTAGAGGTGGTGAAAAGGAGGATGGTGTTCGGCAACTTCTCCCAAATAATCTCGACAACGGGCTGGCCGTAGTGAAACGAGGTCCCGAATTCTCCCAGGAAAAAATTCTTGAGATACACCCAGTACTGGGTCCAGAGCGGCTGGTCCAGCCCCAGAACTTCCACGAGCCGCTCTGCATCCTCCGGCGTCATGGTGGGGTCCACCATACGTTGCACCGGGTCTCCGGGAGCAAGCCTGAACAGCAGAAACAGGGAGGTCTGAATAATGAAGAAGATTAACACCACCTGAATCAGGCGGCGGAAAATAAAATTCCTGAGCTCCAAGCATCCTCCGTTACCGCTCCCCTTTCCTGAATTCCGGTCTCAGGGAGCGGCGGGCGTATTCTCACTTCGGTTTCAAATTGCAGAACGACCATGTGTTGCCGATTCCCTCGAGCATGGGAACCCACCCCTCGAATCGATCCGTTCGAACCGTCTCGATCAGGTGGGGATTGTACAGGGGAATGTAGGGGACATCACGCATAATGATCCGCTGCAGCTCCAGAATCAGCGCCCTGCGTTCGTTTCGCTCCATGGTCCGTGCTGATTTCTCGGCCATCTCGTCATAGTCGGGGTTCCTGTACCCGCTCATGTTCCATCCTCCGGGCCTGTCGTTTTGAGAGTGGAAAAAGGTCCGGAGATAATCGGGGTCCAGGCTCAGGCTCCCGTAGCCGAGCACGAACATATCAAAATCACGGCGTCCCTTCACCTGATCCAAGAGGGACCCGAAGGCCATGGGCTTTGCAGAAGCAGGGAGCCCGATTTCCCGAAGCCACTCCTGTATCATGATCCCGGCCATGGCCCGGGCCGGGTCATAGTCGGCGGGCGGGGTTAGTATTGAAAAACCCTTCAAGGGGGTTCCGTCCGGCAGTCGAAAGCCCTTTGCCTTGACAAGCTCACCCTTTTCATCCACCGGAGGGGTCTCCCATGAAAAGCCGGCCTCCTTGAGAATCTCGTACGCCTTTTGAATACGCTCGCTGCGGAGCCTTACTTTTTCCGCGTATTCCGGAACTTCCGAACAATGCCATATGGTGTTTCCCGGCGGCACGACCGAGGTCATCATGGTACCGTATCCCTGCAGCACTCTGAGCATGAGGAAATTTCGATCGATCAGGAAAGAGACGGCCCGGCGAAACGATACATTGTTGAAAGGTTCCTTGCGGACGTTGAACCCCATGTAATAGAGCGCGCTTCGCTCGTTTGTATATAGTTTGATGTTATCGTGGCGTTCCAGTTCCTCAATGTATCCGGGCTGAAGTCTCCACCAGAACATGTCTATATCGCCCTTCTTTATGGCCATTATCGCCGCATCCGAGGTCCCGAACACCCTGAAGATGATCCCGTCGATAAAGGGCCCCAGCTTGCGGCCCGCGATCTCGCGCCCTTTTCCAAAGAAATGCTTGTTGGTCTCCATAAAGACATAGGCGCCCCTTTTCCATTCCTTCAACACAAAAGGCCCTGTCCCCACCGGTTCTCTTATCTGGAAATTACGCAGAGCAGCCAAGGGGTTCTCGGACTTGCCGACTTCTTCGACAATGGGCAGCCACTGCTTCTTCTGGATGATGGGCGTTGTAAGGGACCTTGTAAGAAAGATCGCCATGGGCTGATCCAGGTGGAACCTGACCGTACGGTCGTCCACCACCTCCACCTCCCTTACGAACTGCCACCTGTCGTACCTGCGTGCGTCTTTGAAATCTTTTATCACCTGTACGGTGAACGCCACATCCCCGGCGGTAAACGGGGTTCCGTCAGACCACTTTGCCTCGCGCAGCTTGACCGTGTATGAGAGGGTCTCTTTGTCAAAAATGGGCTGGCTTTCCGCCAGCCATGGCGTGAGCTCCAGCTTTTCGGGCTCGTGAATGTAGAGGGGATAATAAATGAGCCCCAGGACTTTCTGGGACCATGCGTCGCTTCCCAGCCAGTAGTTCAGGGTCTTGGGCTCTTCCAGGAGCCCTATCCTTATATGGTCGGCCGCCTGAACACGGGAAATCCCGGCTATGGGGCTGGTGATAAGAAACGCCCCCAGGGCGACCATTAAGAGGGCCCTCGCGATGTTGAGCGGAAATGTGCGTTTAATGGACTGCATTACGACTTCCTCCTTGTCGGCTTTCTGACCGGCCCTTTCATCTCCAGGACCTTCTTCTCGATGAAGTCGATGACTTTGGCCTCCAAGCGGACCCCGTCGAGACGGTTGATTCGGGGGATGCCCCCCGGGCTCACGCAGTTAATCTCCACGAGCCTGCTCCCTATGATATCGATGCCGACGAAATAAAGCCCGTCATGCACCAGCCTGGTTTTAAGGACCTCGCATATTCGTCTCTCTTCCGCTGTCACGCGGTGCCTGAAAGCTTGTGCTCCGGCATGTATATTGGTTCGGAAATCCCCTTCCCTCGGCCTTCGACGCATGGCTCCCAGGACCTCTCCATTCAAGAGAAGAATGCGTACATCCCCCTGGTCCTGGACCACGTCCAGGTACTCCTGAACCATGATGGGTTCCCGGTCCGGATAAGCGCGGTAGGCCCGAACATAATAATTGATGAGTGAATGAAGGTTTTCCCGGTCCAGGACGCTCACCTTGATGACCCCTTCTCCTCCAAAGCGCTGGAGCGGCTTTACCACCATTGAGCCCCCGAACTCATCGACGATCTTTTTCAGCCGCCCGGGATCCCTCGAGATATGGGTTTCGGGAATGATGTCCGGGAAGTTCAGGGTGTAGAGCTTGCTGTTGGCAAAGAGCTGTCCCCGGGTGCTGTTGATCATGAAGACCCGATCGTTTACCGGATCCAGGAATTCCATGGCCTGGTAGTTGAGAGGGGGGTTTTTGCGAAGGAACAGGGCGTCCAGGTCCGTGATGGTCTCGAAGATGAGTTCGTCGCGTTTGAGACAACGAATCAGGGATCTCCAGTAGCGCTTCATGGATTGATCCGGGTCCACCGATATATTGCGCATACGAGCTACGACTTCGTTTTTTCGAATGTAGATGTCGTGGGGCTCCAAAAAACAGACAGTGTGCCCCCGCTGGTTGCACTCGTACATGAGGTGGCTGGTGGTTTCGTTGGTGGGGTCGATGGAGTCCAGCCGGTCCATAAGGAAAGCTATTCTCATCCGGCACGTCCTTTGGGTGAGGTGGCAAAGGTGATGATTTTTGAGGCGATATCCTTACCCGTGCACCTTTCCAATCCCTTGAATCCGGGACTGTAATTCACGTCAACAACCTGGAAGGACCCATCTTTTAACTCTATCATATCGATTCCCGAGATATCAAGCCCCACGGCCTCAGACGCCTTCAATGCCGCGCTTTCCAAATCCTTTTCGATACGCAAAGGTTCGCATCGGCCCCTCTGGTGTACATTGGCCCTGAACTCTCCGGGACGCGGCTGAAGAGACATTGACGAAGCCATCTCGTCCCCCAGTACCAGCACGCGAATGTCCCTCCTGCGGGCCTCCGGTGGAATGAACTCCTGAAGGACCAGGCCCTCCCCCGGGTTCGCGCAGCTATCCCGAAGGAGGCGGAGGGCCTCGCCGGCGTTGTTAACGAGAAAAACCCCTCTTCCCTGCCGCCCATGGACAGTCTTGACCACGAAAGGGCGCGTGCCCATGTCGCGGGCCGCTGCGGACAGATTCCGATCGTTGCTCACGAAACAGGATCTGGGCACCGGCACGCCACTAGCCGTGAGGGCCTGAAGGGTCCTGAACTTGTTCCTCGATATCCCCACCGCCGCTGAACCATTTACCACGCGGATGCCCATGAGTTCCATTTGACGCACCAGGGCCAGGGGAAAATCCAGAATCGTAGACCCTATCCTGGGGAGTACTACATCGGGCGACAGGGCCTTTCCCAAACGAGTCAAACTCAGCAAGTCCCCTGAGACTGAAAGGTAGACCCTTGCCGGGTGGACCAGGACCGCCCTGTGACCCTGCTCCCGGGCCGCCTCCATGAGTCTCCGGTTGGGATGGTACCGGTGGTTTCTGAGACTTAGTATGCCTACAAGCAATTGCACGGCCCCTTTGATTGAGGTACGATTGGTGTCCTAGGAAACGCCCGTTGCCCGTCTCCCTCAGCCTCAGGCCCTGAAAGGACTGGGAACATGCCTTCGAATAAAATTGATTCCGTGTCCTTCCATTTCCGCCGTCCGGAAAAAATTTCCGCAAAGACACTGGCTGAGATCCGGGATCTCGTGGTCAGCGGCGGCGCCGTGGGCACCGCCTGGGTAGACGAGATACTCAAAAGCGCCTTCCTCATAGGATATGCAAAAGACGCCGGCGGGCGCGTTGTGGGTTGCGAAGTCCTCAAGACGCCAAAGGAGGCCTACCGGAAAAAGATCGAGACGGCAACGGGCCTCGATCTTTCCGGATACCTGGAGAGGGGATATGCCGCCGTGGAGGAGGGATACCGGGGGTGCGGGATCCTGGACACCCTCGTCGGCGGACTCATTGAACGTGCTCAGGGCCGAAAGGCCTACGTGACCACCAGCATGGATAACCGTCCCGTAGTGTGGCTTACCGAAAAACACGGCATGCGCCTGGCCGGCCGATATGTCAACCCCGGAACAGGTCGTGAAATAGGCGTCTTCATCAGCCGCTAGGCTCACCGGTTTACGATTCGACTTCCCCATCGCGCTCACCCCTTAACTCTTGACCACGCAGGATATCACTCATTGTCTCCTTGCTGAAACCGGTTGTGCAGCCTGCGAAGCCGGCGGCTCAGCACCCTGCAGATGTGAAGGGCGATCTGGGGGTACTCCCTGACGATTTCCTCGAATTCGCGCTTGTGCAGGACCAGGAATCGAGACTCCTCCTCCGTTCGAATGGTGGCTGAACGAACTTCGTCTTCAAAAAGGGCCATTTCGCCGAAATAGTCTCCCGGGTTGATCTTGTCCAGTTCGATCTCTCCCCCCTCCGCCTTTTTCTTGATCACGGAAACCCGGCCCGAAATGATCATGTACATGGTCTCGCCGGCTTCGCCCTCACAAATAACATCCTCCCCGGCCGGGGTGATTTTTTCCTCCGTCACCGAGGCGATTGCGGCCAGTTCTCCCACGGAAAGGCCTTCGAAAATCTCGATCCCTCTCAAGTGGAGGATCTTGTCCGGTATGCTGATGCTGGTTTCCATGTCCGTCTCCTTAAAGGAGGATGTATCAAGACCGCGTGCAATCCCTCTGGCCACGGCCCGAATGTGCGGGTTATCCCCATCGAGAAAGCGCATACAGGCGTCCGGGTCGACGTTGTTAACCCCCCCGGCCTCGATCACCTTCAAGGCCAGCATAACCGTCACCCAGTCATCCTTTTCCAGTAAACGACTGCAAAGTCGCCTGGATTCCCCCTTAAGTCCCTCGATCTTGAATTCTTTCCTGCCCACCTCGAACACTTCGGGCGACTCACCTTCCTCCAGCAGCGGGATCATGATCTTTGAAAGCCCGTGGCCCACGGATTCTTCCAGTGCCTCCAACGCATTGGACCGCTGGCGGGAATCAGCGGAAAATACACCGCGCCAGATCAGGCGCATGCGGCCGGAGCGGTCCTGAGTTGACAGCACCCTCAGAACCGTTTCCAGCCGGTCCCTTCTATCCTGAAGCAGGTGATCGAGAAGAAGGTTACGGTAAGGGCTATCCTTTATATCCCTCAAGGCCGCGGCTTCGGCAAGGCTGCCGTAAGCGAGGCCCAATTGCCCTCGAGCAAAGCGAAGGATCTCGACGTCCCGGACTTCCATCGACTCCAGGAGGTCGAACACATTCTCCCTGAGCCTTGGATCGGGGAGGCCCAGGGCCTCGATGAGGGGCTCGGGATTTTTGTGCTCGGCCGCTTGAAGGCGTATTAAAGCGGCATCCCTCACCACCTGGTCCCGGTCGCCCAAAAGCGGAATCACTTTGCGAAGGGCCTGATCATCGGGGATCCGCACGGCTTCCAGGGCGGCCACTCGCACAGCCTTCGAGGCGTGGAAAAGACAGGGCATTACGAGTTCGTTAAGGCCGTCCGGAGCAAGTCGGCCGAGAGCGCGACAGGCGAGAGCCCGGATATCGTCGTCTTCGGCTTCGGCCAGAACGGCCTTGAGGCCTGGAAGGAATTTTTCGTCCCCGCTCATGCTCGCCGCGATTACCCCCGCCCTTTTTTCCCGATTATCATTGGACGCAAACCAGGAGCTGATGACCGGACCGTATACGGTTCTGTCATCCCCGTACAGGCCGGCCACGGCGAGGGCCTTTATTTCAGGATCTTCGAAGTCCCGGTAGGCACGGCGCATAAAATCCCCGGAAACGCTTGAGGGCATCTTGGCCGCGGCCTTTAGCACCGCCGCGGTGAGATCGGGCTTGTCCGGGTCTGCGAGCTTTTCAAAAAGCTCGACGGCTCCCGGACCGGCGTCCTTTGAAATTAGATTCAGGAGTCCGATCCTGGTCTCATCATCCTGGTCTCGAATGACGCTAAGGATATGAGCGTCCAGGTCCGGGACGCCCAGGGAACGAATCAGGTCTGCGTACCAGAGGCAGGTGCTTCCTTTGGAACCACTGAAGGCCTCCAGCAGTTGGGCTTGTGTCTGCTTGTCCTTGAAAATCTGCGAGGCGTCTTCCTGCTCCAGAGACTTCATGTCCAGCAGGTTTCGAGAGATGAGATCCAGCAGGATTCTGGTGTACTGACGCTTGAAAACTATAGTGGTTGCGATCCAGCCGGTCACGAAGACCAGGGCCACGATGGAAAGGTGCCTGGGATGCATGAAACCTTCGCTGGCCATTATCAGGCCGGAGCCCAGCAGAATGCCGATTCTTACCACGGTGCCCCGGAGAAACGGGCGGATCATGGAGCGGTACTCCACCGGAAAAAGACCCATAAGCACGGCCCGGGCCGGGTTGTTGATCGTGGTACGCAATACATTCGTGGACATGCGCGCATAGATGGCACTTAAGAGGTCGAACCGAAAAAGGAACGCCAAAAATACCAACACGTAGTTAAAGGGATGGAACATCAGGGCTACGGGCAGGCCCCACCTCCCGTAAACCCGCCCGATGAACAGCAGGATGATGAAGCTTATGATGTTGAGGGACCCTCTCAAATAGCCGAAGAACTCGATCATGCCTCCCTCGGTGGCGAACGATTTGTCCACGGCGAAGTTGAACTGGTAATTCAGGATCGGAATGATGACGTTGGGAATGAGAGTAAGCAGTATCAGAATCTTTATGAGGGGAGATGTACGGATCAGCGGGAGGACTTCCTTGAACTCTTGGACCAGGCCCTTCCGCTTCTTTACCTTCTTTGTATCCCCCCCTGAAAGGCTCATGGTCGGGAAAACTGTTGCCATGCGATAGACCACCGCCGCAGCTGACAGGGTCAAGACCAGGTAGACCCAGAGTACATTGTCGATCCGTATGAGCTTGACGATGACGGGGGTCCCGAAGCTGCCGATGATGCCGCCTATGACCCCGCCGGCGGTGATCAAGGGAAAGAGGCGTTTGGACTGCCGGGTGTCGAAGAGATCGTTCGCCAGGTTCCAGAAGAGCATTCCAAGGAGGACCTCGTAGAGGCTCTTGGCGACGAAAAGCAGGGGATAAATAAGCTCGAATCCAAGAGGGATGGCCAGGCGGAAAGCGGCCGCAGTGGCACCGCACAGGATGAGCATGTAGGCAAGAATACGGCTCCCGGAAATCCGCGCCATGAAGCCGGCCATGAAGCCCATGACAATGAAGGTGGCTATGGAGTTCACCACGTAGATTATAGGGAGATACTCTACGCCGAAGCGCTTAAGGAAGGCTGTCTCGGCGAAATTATTGAAAAGGATGTCGGAAGAGCGGATCAGAAACAGCAAAAGCGTGGCCCAGAGGAAGAGCCGTATCTCGTCTTCATAGATTTTCAGCCACTTGGCCAGCAACCGGGTCATCGGCCCTCCAGAGAGGGAGCGGTGGGGTAGAAATAGAAGAAGAATGGGCCGAATGAACGCCTTGCCCAATAAATCCAATATCCTGACGCCTCTATGCTGTCAAGGCTTTAGTTCCCCGAATGCGCAGCACAGGGGGTCTGTGTTCGATGCCTCCTTATTTCTCTCCTAACAGAATTCTCACTTTCAGCTCATTCGGCCTGAACATTCGCTGTGCATTATTCTACTTGAAGATCGGAAACGGGTTCCGCTCAAAGGATGGCCCGGCTGCGGTATCTAACCGAAAGCTAACGCCGTCCTAACCGAAACTTAACACGGCAGTAGTATAATCATTAAATCTGTAAAGGAGAAAAACAAATGAAAACAGGAGTTGGAATTGCGCTTTTAGCGGCCGCCTGCCTCGTGACCGGAACAGCCTGGGCGGGCAACATCGTCATCAAGGGGTCCACCACTGTGCTTCCCATCGCCCAGGAGGTTTCAGAGGCCTACATGAAAGAGCACCCGCATGTAAAGATCTCCATCTCTGGCGGAGGCTCCGGAAACGGCATTAAGGCGGTGATCGACGGATCCACAGACATTGGCAACGCATCGCGCTTCATCAAGCAGTCGGAAGTGGAGCTGGCAGTGAAAAACGGCCGATACCCGGTACCCCACGCTGTGGCCTATGACTGTATAGTCCCTGTTGTTCATCCGGACAACAAGGTAAAAGACCTTTCCCTCGCCCAGCTCAAGGCCATGTACAAGGGTGAGATAAAGAACTGGAAAGACGTGGGCGGTGATGACCACCCCGTGGTGGTGATCTCCCGTGACACCTCCTCTGGAACATACGAAGTCTGGGCTGAGAAGGTAATGGAAAAGGAAAGGGTGTTTCCGGGAGCACTGCTTCAGGCCTCCAACGGCGCCATTGTGCAGGCCGTGTCCAAGAACAAGAACGCCGTGGGCTACATAGGGCTCGGCTATCTGGATGACTCTGTAAAGGCCGTCACTATCAACAAAGTCGAAGGGTCCGTTGAGACTACACTGAACGGCACCTTTCCGGTAAGCCGGCCGCTCTTCATGTTCACACTGGGATGGCCCGAAGGAGAGACGGCGAGCTTCGTCAATTTCCTGAAGCACCCGGAAAAGGGACAAAAGTACGTAGCTGAGATCGGCTTTGTACCTCTTTTCTAGGAGATCTCATCACTTCATTGATTAGAGACTCCAAGAAAGAAGCCTTATAAAAAGAGCCGTCCTTCCGCCATGGCGGAAGGACGGCTTACCAACTTCATCGGGCCGTTCTTTTAATCTGGCAGACCCGGCTGGTGCTTAGACAATGCGGATCGGAAAGTAATGAACGTCTCCCTCGAAAAAACCGGCGTACGCCGAAAGCGAAAAGAGGCCATCGTCCGTCTTTTTTTCATGACAGTCGCCATGGCATCCATTGCAGCGCTGGGAATGATAGCTTTTTTTCTGTTTTTAGAAGGAGTCCCCATCTTCAATGTGGTGTCCATCAGAGATTTTATTTTCGGTGTCTACTGGTATCCCACGCACGACCCCGCGGACTTCGGCATATACCCCCTGATTATCGCATCTCTTTCAGTAACCCTGGCGTCCAGCAGCATTTCTATTCCCTTGGGAGTGCTTACAGCCCTTTACCTGGCCGAGGCCGCCGGCGTCAGGGTCCGGCAGCTCATAAAGCCGGTGGTTGAACTGCTGGCGGCTCTCCCCTCCGTGGTCATAGGTTTTTTCGGCATGGTTGTGGTGGCCCCGTTTCTTCAGGACACATTCAACCTGCCCACGGGCCTCAACCTTTTCAATGCCTCGCTGATGCTGGCGTTCATGTCCATTCCCACCATCTGCAGCATCTCGGAGGACGCCATTTTCAGCGTCCCGGCGGAGCTCAAGGAGGCCTCCCTGGCCTTGGGCGCCACCCGCTGGGAGACCATCGCCCGCGTTATACTTCCCGCGTCCCTCTCAGGAATAACAACCGCCGTGATCCTTGGCATGTCGCGGGCCATCGGCGAGACCATGGTTGTGCTGATGGTGGCCGGGGGGGCCGCCATGATGCCGGGATCCATATTCGATCCGGTCCGCCCCATGCCGGCCAGCATCGCAGCCGAGATGGCAGAGGCCCCGTTTCGTGGAAACCACTATCACGCCCTGTTTGCCACGGCCATTGTCCTCTTTGTCTTTACTCTGATATTCAACCTGGTTGCGGAACAGATCTCTCATCGCTACAAACAGGTTGGAGCTTCCACTCTGTAGCGGGCGACGCGGCCGGGCCGCTAAACCCCGCGACTCGGGAGACGGATATTTCAAATGATCGATTCTGAGACTTCGGATACGATGCAAAGCAAACGGCAGGAATTCGAGAAAGTGGACTTGATACGACCCGGCGTCAAAAGTCTAAACACCAGGCGCCGAATTCAGGGTCTGTGGTTCTGGATGTTCCGGGCTGCCGCGGCCGTTAACGGGCTGGCCCTCCTGGTCATATTGTACTTTCTCGTATCCCGGGGGTGGAGGGCCATCAACTGGACCTTCCTGACCCAGGCGCCGATGGACTCCATGACCAAAGGAGGCATTTTCCCGTGCATTGTGGGAACCGTCTGCCTGGGCATCGGTGCTATTCTCATCGCGCTGCCCATCGGCGTGGCCTCGGCCATATACCTTCACGAATACGCCCGCCCGGGCCGGCTTATCCGGATTGTACGGCTTGGCATCAACAACCTAGCAGGAGTCCCTTCGGTGGTGTTCGGCCTCTTCGGGCTAGCGTTCTTCGTGGTCTACTTGAAAATGGGCGTAAGCATCCTTGCAGGCGCCCTCACCCTGGGTGTCATGAGCCTGCCCGTGATAATAGGTTCGGCCGAAGAGGCCTTGCGCTCTGTTCCGGACACTTACAGGGAGGCGTCTCTGGGCCTGGGCGCCACCAAGTGGCAGACCGTTTATCGGGTTGTGCTTCCTGCGGCCACTCCCGGCATTCTCACAGGGGCGATACTGGGGCTCAGCCGTGCGGCAGGGGAGACCGCACCCATAATGTTCACTGCGGCGGTCTTTTTCAGCCCTTCGCTTCCATCGTCAATCTTTGATGAGATAATGGCTCTTCCATATCACATATACGTGCTTGCCACGGCAGGAACTGAAATAGAGGCCACCCGGCATCTCCAATACGGGACCGCACTGGTCCTCATCGTGCTGGTCCTGGGACTTAACCTTATCGCCATAATTTACCGGGCCAGGCTGCAGAAGAAAAACTGAGGCCGGGGAGAAAAGCAAGGAGGTTGCACGCAAACGATGGAATCTTCCAGTCCATTGAAAGTGGACATCAGAAACCTTCAGTTCTTCTATGGAAACTTCCAGGCCCTGAAGGACATCAACCTTTCGTTCCCAGCCAATAGGGTCACCGCCCTGATCGGACCGTCCGGGTGCGGCAAGAGCACTCTTTTGCGTTGCATAAACCGAATGAACGACCTGATACCAGGCACCCGGGTGAACGGGGAACTTATGTATGCGGGCCGGAATATATACGATCCTTCCGTTGACGTGGTCACTCTCAGGCGCCACATAGGCATGGTGTTCCAGAAACCCAATCCCTTCCCAAAGACCATCTTCGAGAATATCGCCTACGGTCTTCGCGTCAACGGGATCAAGAACAGAAGCTACATCTCCGGCCGGGTCGAGAAGAGCCTCAGGCGCGCGGCTTTGTGGGACGAGGTCAAGGACAGGCTGCACGAGTCCGCCCTGGGGCTCTCAGGCGGCCAGCAACAGAGGCTATGCATAGCCCGCGCACTGGCCGTGGAACCGGAAGTGCTCCTTATGGACGAGCCCGCATCGGCCCTGGACCCCATCGCCACCCAGAAGATCGAGGAACTTATTCACGAACTGAAGACCGCTTACACCATAATAATTGTGACCCACAACATGCAGCAGGCGGCCAGGGTATCGGACATCACGGCGTTTTTTTACCTGGGCCAGCTCATCGAGGTGGGAGGAACCGATACCCTGTTCACCAGACCCAGGCTGAAACAGACATCCGACTATATCACGGGCCGTTTCGGATAAACCGAGGCCGGGAAGGAGCCGATAAATGCCAGTGCATTTGCAGAAAGAACTGGAAAGACTTAAGAAGAGGATTCTCTCCCTCGGGGCCATGGTCGAGGAGCGGGTTCGTATGGCGGGACGGGCCCTTGAACAGCGGGACTCGGTCGTTGCTGAACAGATAATCGCCACTGATTATGAGATCGACGAGCTGGAAGTGGAGGTGGAGGAGGAGTGCCTCAAGATCCTGGCCCTTCACCAGCCCGTGGCTGTTGACCTCCGCTTTCTTGCGGCTGTGGTCAAGATCAACAGAGACCTGGAGCGCATCGGGGACGAGGCCGTGAATATAGCCGATTGCGTAGCCGTTATCTCGAGAAGGCCCCCCCTTGACGTCTCCCTGGGCTTTGTTCCCATGGTGGAGAAGGCCCAGTCCATGTTCAAGAAGAGCCTGGACGCCCTGGTCAATCTGGACCTGGACGAGGCATTCCTGGTCCTGACCCTGGACGATGAGGTGGATCAGATCTACCGCAGTATTTCCATCCAGGTAAAGGACCTCATCCGCCAAAGCCCGGATCGCGTGGAGTACCTGATCAATTTGCTTTTGATCTCGCGATACCTCGAGCGGATTGCAGACCACGCCACAAACATCGCCGAAGAGGTGATCTACATGATCGAAGGGGAGATAGTGCGGCACGGAAAGTGGGATCAGCTTGATGCTTAGCATTTAACGGGAAAAGTCATTATCGTCTAAGGCGGGCCATTGCCCGCAACCCAAAGTCAAGGAGCACTGGCGCTAAGAATGAGCGTCCAGTCTGGTTTCTTCGGGATCGAAATCGCTATCGGGATCGAAATCGATTTCCTCCAATCCATAGATCCCGGAATCTTCCTTCACACAGCGGTAGACATCAGGCTTTTCGTCTCCAAGTATCATTTTATTCTCTTTCGATCCCGATACCGATCCCGATTTCGATTATGCCAACATCAATACTTCTTGTTCTTAAGGCATCAGCCGGCAGTCGGGGTACTGGACCGCAGGGGCCTGTTCAACGGACTTGAAAGGCTTTCCGTCCCAGAAAGAGTTCGGCCACTGCAACGCACTCAAGGCCGAAGGGCAGGTATCCGGCATAACCCAGAAGCGGCATCTCAAACACCGGGAAACGGTGAACGAACGGGATACTGTAAACCCACTTGGAATAGCTGAAAACGTTCCACATCTCCCAGAAAAACCCGCATATCAATGCTGCGAGGGCGGCCGTGACAATACCCCCCCAATCGCCGTTTGAGGCGGGGGAAAGCACATGGGGATCGTTGAAGAGTGTGTTTATGGAAACAATGATCAAGAGGGGAGAGACCCAAAGGAAAGGAAAAAGCTCGTTCGGTCGTACCCCAATGAATGTCAGGCCCATTCCGGCCGTAATCAGCACAAAAACGGCCGGTATTCCGGGCCGTGAAACACGGATCGGCATTAACGACTGAAACCTCTCATAGAAAACAGGCATGCTTCTGAGCAGCTCCCGCGTAGCCAGCACGGCGGGAAGCACCGTAGAGAAGGGAAGCGTGGCGTACCAGAAGTAAGACCATGGGTCAAGCGGTTCGCCCAGGTAATACCAGTTCTGAACAAACCGGTTGAGATATTCAAAAAACCACCAGAAACCGGCACTGATGGGAAAAAGGGAAAGATATGCGGCGGTTCGATGTGTCAGGGGGCTCATACCGGTCCGCTTTAATACCAGCGCGTTCACCATGAGGATATAACCCAGCCATAGAGGGGTGAACGTATGGGATTGAAACCACCCGACCCACGAGAACCTGCTCCAGGCCAAAACCCAGGATACGGCAATCACAGCAGCGCCCGTCCAGCCCCACCAGGGAAAAGGTAGGCGGGGCAGTCTCTTTACCCCGTAAGCCCTTCGCATGGCAAACGGAATGGTCACGACCGATATCAGCAAGGTCAATCCCACGAAGACGGTCCAGGAAAAGGGCTCATGGGACACATATCCCGTGCGCGGCGGAAACTCGAGGAAGGGTGCTACGGGCTTTCCTGCAAGAAAGACTCCCAAAAGGGGCAATCCAGCGAGCATCACGAAGAGCACGAGGAGCTTGATGGCTGTTTTCATTGATGCACCAGGTTCAGGCGCCTTACTACACTATACAGCAGGGCCTTTAAGGAAACTCATGTTGGTGAAAAACCCTTTTATAATCTGTGTGGGCTGTGTTATTTGAAAGGGACCGAGGCGGTAAATCCGGATCCGATCCAACTCGTATAATCTATGAAAAGGAGATGTGTCCCATGGCCACCATCCAGCCAAAGGGAGAAAATATCCGGCAGGCAATAAGATGGATCTCTCAGCAACGCGAAGACGAGCCCCAAAAAGCCACTTCTATCCTCATTCAAGAGGCCTGCCTGAGGTTCAACCTCACGCCCAAGGACGAAATATACCTGGATTCATTCTATCGGAAATGCGACTCTTGAACCCTTAGGCCCCCGCCGGCGCTCGTCTCCCCGGTCCCTCAAGCTTCTAGTATGAGCCGTTGTCGGATTTGACCGCCCTGCCCTGAAACGCGGCCCGAAGACCCCCTGCCACTGGAAACGCCGACCAGAGGACGATACCTATAGTAAGGCACCCCGCAAGTACGGGCACCCAGAACCCCGGCCTGTGAGCGTTGCTCAAGCCCACCCATACGCAGACACCCCCGACGAACACCACATAGCCCACGGCTATCCAGACCGCCGCAAGAAGCAGATTCAGTATCACACGTTTAAATGAAACGGCATCTCGATCCTTCATGCGGCACCCTTTTCGAGCGATTTTCTAAAAAAATCCAATTGCTTGCGTACGTAGCGATCCGTCTTGGCCTTGCTTGCAATGACCTCAGCTGCATAAAGAACCGTGGAGTGGTTCCTGTTGATAGAAGCCCCGATTTCCTCAAGAGTGGCTTCCGTGTGGGATCGGCAGAGGTATGCATAGAGGTTTCTGGGATAGGCGTGATTCTTCTTTCTGGAACGGGATGTGAGGGTATCAGCGTCAAGGCTGAAATATCTGCAAATCAGGCCCATGATATCTTCCAGGCTATGGCCGGCGAGCTGGCTCACATGGCACTTTATCACGTCCATGACCAGGTTCTTGGATATTTTTTCTTTGAGAAGTTCCGTCTTGGCCTTTAGACAACTCAGGGCGCTCTCGATCTGACGGACGTCCCGGCTCAGGTGCTTTGCGAGGAGTTGCGCGGCCTCCTCTGAAAGCGTCAGGGCAATTTCCGCGGCCTTCTTTTCAAGCATTTTCAGGCGCGTCGCGTAGTCAGGGCGGTTGATCGTTGTGATGATTCCCGAGGTCAGACGGGACTCCATTTCCTTGCTGAGATTGGGAATGTCCTTGGGAAGAACGGCGCTTGTAAAGATGATCTTCTTTCGGTCGTTAATCAGGGCGTCCAGTGTGTACTCCAGCTCCCTCTGTGTCTTCTCCTTGCCGCTCAAGAAATGAATTTCCTCGAGAAGAAGGACGTCACAACCCCGACGGTACTTGTTCTTGAACTCCTCGATTTTGTTGTTTTTCAATGAAAAGACCATCTCGTTTACAAAGTCTTCGGCCGTCACGTAACAGACCCTTGTTTCCGGAGCGCGGCTGAGCACTTCGTGACCGATTGCCTGTGCCAGGTGGCTCTTGCCAAGACCGGTGTTCGCCAGCATGAAAAGGGGCGTGTAGGGCATGTCGTTCCCGGAAGACATGGACCTGGAAACCGAGTATGCGAACTCATTGCACTTCCCTACCACAAAGCGGTCAAAGGTCAGGTTGTTTTTCAACCACCAGGCGGTCATGACACCGCGCCGCTGCATGTTTGGAAAGGCGAGCTGCCTTGATTCACGAATGACTTTGGGCGGGGCGGGCTTTGGAGGGACCGCTTTTACCTGCAGTGAAACCCGCAAACGGCAACCCCCGACTTGCTCCAGCTTACTCTCCAGAAGAGACACGTAATTATCCATGACCCAGTTCCTGGAAAACTTATTGGGGCATCCCACAACCACAGTGTCATCTCTTCGTTCCAGAAAGACAATCGGCTTGATCCAGAGGGAAAAGCTCTGATCAGGTATTTCTGAACGAATCTGCTGCTTGACCTCTTCCCATACGCCGTTCATTCGCAGTTTCTCCGACAGCGGAAAAGGGTGATATAAAAAGGTTCGGCTTTACCCCCGGACAAACGGGGCTCGGGTTGCGGCGAGAGGCACTTGCGGGATTTCAAGACCACATGCCTCAACTAAAACGATTCCAGGTGAACTCTAGACTTTCTTTTCCGGAAACAACTAATGAAGCGCAGAATACGCCGGTTTTTTTTCAAGCAGTGGTTTTGCCCTCAGGATCTGGCGGCCTATTATTCAGAATAGCGACCGGGTGTCAACGCGAACGTGAGGCGGGTTTCACTTAGGACTCCCTTGATTTTTGACAAATCAGAACCCCATGATAACACTGAATAAACTTGTCCACCATTGATAACTTGTCCTCATGCATAGACATTTTAGCGTCCGATTTTTCCTGCATGAATTCAAAAGCTTCTAACGTTTTGGGCATTTGTGAAAAAAGTTGTCCACACAGGCCGATCTCTCGTTTTCTCTAGTTTCCATCAAAAATTGACGTTTTTCGTTTTATTTCCCTTCAATTCCAGGCATATCCTGCTGCGCCGTTTCTTGAAAAGCCTGCATAACGGGACCCGGCCCGGCCTGATCCGGCGCGCGCCCCGGAACTCGTGACTTTTCCGGACCAAGAGGCCTAATATCCCGCGCAGAGCGCCGTTTCCACCGGCATACGTGCCTGAAAACGGTTTTTCTCACCTCGCTCTTTTCTCCTTATCCCTCCTCAAAAAGCCCGCAGGCGATCCGAAGCCCACAAAAATGGAATGATTAAACTATTTTAAAGCAATTATAGTTGATTATATATAATAAATAAGGCCTATATAATACCAGCCTTACTCGCTGTTTCCTAACCTGCGAAGGTTTTTCAAATTGCCTCCTCCGTGTGCTTCGTGTCCTTCGTTTTGAAACAGATGCTTTTTGTAACGCGAAGATCACGAACTGCACGAAGTGGGGGAAGGCTTCCCGCTGATGTCCGCCTAGGGTCAATCCCGGTCCTTTTCGCTTTAAAATACTTCCAGGTTGTGCTATCCACAATCCCATAACACGCCGTCGCGCCTCCGGGCGCGCCTCGTGCATGCCGATGTTTCACGTGAAACATCTTCAAGAACGCCGCGGGGTGCAGGTTCCATGGGACAAATTATATCCATTTCCAACCAGAAAGGCGGGGTGGGAAAGACCACGTCCGCAGTAAACCTGGCAGCCTCCCTCGCCGCTGCCGAAAAGCGCTGCCTCGTGGTGGACTGCGACCCTCAGGGCAATGCCACAACCGGATGCGGCCTTGATCCCAAGTCTTTGAAAAAAGGACTCTATGATCTTCTTCTCGGCGACACCCCGTTCCAAGACGTCCTCGAGGAAACCGTCCTACCAGGGCTTTTCATCATAGGGGCCGACCCCAACCTCATCGGCGCTGAAGTGGAAATTGCTTCCACATCAAGGCGTGAGTATCTAATAAGAGAAGCGCTTCTACCCCTCCGATCAAGATTCGACTTCGTCTTCATGGACTGCCCCCCTTCCCTCGGATTCCTGACACTCAACGCCCTCACGGCGGCCGATGCCCTCTTGGTACCGCTCCAGTGCGAGTACTATGCCCTTGAAGGCCTGACGAGGCTTATGGAAACCGTCCGGGCGGTCAAGCGGGGGCTGAACCCGTCCCTATATCTTACAGGGATTCTTCTCACCATGTACGACAGCCGCAACAACCTCTCAGTACAGGTTGAAGAGGAGGTGAGAGATCATTTCAAGGACCTTGTTTACCGCGCAGTTATTCCCAGGAATGTCCGCCTGAGCGAGTCTCCCAGCCACGGCATGCCTGTGCTTCTCTACGATATCCGGTCAAAGGGCGCCCAGGCCTATCTCGCACTGGCCCGAGAATTCCTGTCCCGAGGAGACCAGCACCATGAGCAAACGCAAAGCTCTCGGTAAAGGGCTTTCGGCCCTCATTCCCGAAACGGACCGCGCTGAAGGAAAAGATCCGTCCTTCTTTAATTGTCCGGTTCACGCCATCGAACCCAATCCTGCGCAGCCCCGAAAGTCATTTGAGCATCCTGAATTCGATGAACTGGTTGCATCAGTTCGAGAAAAGGGCATTCTCACTCCTCTACTGGTCACCCGAATCCCCAACGGATATCGGCTCATCGCCGGAGAGCGCCGGTGGCGCGCAGCGCAGAAGGCCGGCATCGAGACAGTTCCTGTTGTGGTCAGAGAATCCACTCCCTCAGAGGCCCTGGAACTTGCCCTGATAGAGAACATTCACCGCAGCGACTTGAATCCCGTCGAGGAAGCAGAGGCCTACAGGCAGTGTATAGAAGGGAGTGGTCTTACCCAGGAGGAACTGTCCCGGCGACTTGGAAAGGATAGATCTACAATCACAAACATGCTTCGCCTGCTGACCCTTCCTGCATTCATTCAGCAGGACCTACTGGAGGAACGGTTGTCCATGGGCCACGCAAGGGTTCTTGCAGGCCTCAAGAAGTCGGGGGACCAGAAAAAGCTAAGAGATCTTATCATTAAGAAAGGCCTGTCGGTCCGACAGTCAGAGGAAAACGCGAGACGCCTCGCCAATACCCGGCCGTCACGAAAGCCGTCTTCGCAGGAAGAGGACTATCTACGCTCCCTTTCCGATACCCTGAAGCGCTCCCTGGGGACTAAGGTGGAAATCCGTCGACGCGGCAGGCAAGGCCGCATAACAATTCATTTTTACTCGGACGAAGAACTGGAGGGCCTATTGGAGCGCCTCGGGTGACCGTTTAGGTCCCCTTTCCAATGCCTCTCCTCACCCCGGCCTATGCGTCCGATGTTTTCCCTGTGTGCAATAACGATCAGGATTCCAACGGCCACTGCCACGATGATCCTCTCAACCGGCCCGCTGAAAATGAAGATGAACAGCGGCACACTTAAGGACGCGGCAATGGAGCCGAGCGATACAATATCCGTCACCAGGACGACCACGAGAAACACCCCCAGGGCCGCGCCGCACGCAATCGGCTCGAGAGCGAAAAAGATCCCCAGTGCCGTTGCCACTCCCTTGCCGCCGCGAAATCCGGAGAAGACCGAGAACTGGTGGCCTATTATCGCGGCAAGACCGCACAATTCAGCAAGCCCTACCTGAGGGCTCATCATTCCCGCTATCGCCACAGGAACCGCGCCCTTTAGCGCATCCAGAACCAGGGTAAGCAGGCCCCATTTTATGCCCACCTCACGGGCTACGTTGGTGGCGCCGATGTTCCGGCTGCCGGTTTCCCGAACGTCTACCCTTGCGACCGCTTTTCCGATGATCCGGCCGAAGGGAATGGAGCCCAGCAGGTAGGCAACTAAGGGGTATAAAACCCACTCCACGGACGGATCCTCCTTTTCCCGATTCCTGTTACATTACATTGTTCCCGCGTGCCTCTTTAAGAGACGGGGGACGATGTTTAGTGGCCTTAGTGTTAAAATATTTTATATCGACTCCAGGAGCCCCCGGCCTTTTCAACGAGCATGGATTTTTTCACCTTTCCCAGAGATGTTCTGGGAAAGTCCTCGCAAAAGACGATTTCCCGGGGCCACTTGTATCTTGCCAAACGCCCCTTACAAAAATCCTCCAGTTCGGCGGTTGTGAACCGCGTCCCGTCCTTGGGGATCACATAGGCCACGCCGGCTTCTCCCCAGACCTCGTCCGGCACGCCTGCCACTGCAACGTCCTCAATCTCAGGATGCCGCCGCAGAACGCGTTCTATCTCGGCGGGATAGACATTCTCCCCCCCGGAGATGTACATGTCCTTGGCCCGATCCACCAGGTAGAAGTACCCGTCTTCGTCCATCCTGGCCAGGTCACCGGTATGAAGCCACCCGTTGACAATGGTCTCCTCCGTCTTGACCGGATCCTGCCAGTACTCCTTCATCATTATGGAGCCTCTAACGACTATTTCTCCAACTTCTCCAGGAGCAACCCTGCGCCCGGAATGATCCACGATTTCCACTTCGGCATGGAAGACCGGACGGCCTACTGTACCTGGCCTTTGGAGCGAGTCTTCCTCGGACGCCCAAAGGAGTATGGACGTCTCGGTCTGTCCCATGATCTGCCTCAGCGGGAACCCGGCGTCCCCGCTTGCCTTGAGAAGTGTGTGCGTCGTCTTTTCACCACCAATGGCGCAGACCCGCAGGGACGACAAAACACTCCTGCGAGATGGATCAACCCGGAGAAGGGCCCGATAAATCGTTGGAACGCCAAGAAATTTGGTCACTTTATACGCCTCAATGTCCTTATATATCTCAAGGGCGTCAAATTTCGAGTGAATAATCATTGTAGCGCCCTTGTACAGCATGGGTGAGGCCTGAATAAAGAGTCCTCCGGAATGAAAAAGGGGAAGTACTACAAGCATAACGTCATCAAAATGGAGCTTGAAAAAAATATCGGCGTTCAGGCAGTTGAAAAAAGTCTTTCGGTGGGAGAGCACAGCACCTTTCGGCTGGCCTGTCGTACCGGACGTGTACATTATGACATGAGGCTCTTCCGGGTCAGCGGGCCCCAATGACCTGGTCAGGAAAGGCGACTTTCCCTCAAAAGCCCTGGTATTCTCCAAGTAGTCCAAGATCTTGTCTTCTTGTCTCCTCTCCGGTACTGAATCTTGTCTCAGCAGGGCTAGAATCATTAGCTGAAGGCCGTTATTGTCTACCTGCAGGGACTGCACAGTCTCTGTATATTTTTCTCCGAACACGAACAGCCTGGGCCGTGCGTTTCTCAGTGTGTACTCCAGTTCAGGACCGGCAAGCCGAAAGCTCACCGGGACGAAAATCGCCCCCAGGCGCGAACACGCCAGAAAAATCTCGAGGAAGGCCGGTCCGTTCGGCAGCATGGCGGCCACGCGGTCTCCCTTCTCGATGCCGAGGGATTGAAACCAGCAACTCGTGCAATCCGCCCTTTGATGAAGTT
>CAYVDE010000005.1:0-36996 GCA_964450535.1 uncultured Desulfobacterales bacterium | reverse complement strand
TCGATGCCGAGGGATTGAAACCAGCAACTCGTGCAATCCGCCCTTTGATGAAGTTTTTTATATGTTATAGTCTCATTATTATATATTATGGCAACTTTTCGTGGGTGCAACTCACTCCATCTTTGCACCCAACATGCGATATTCATAGACTTAATCATGCTTTAACTGTTCCCTATACATGGGCTGTCTTAATTGTTTCCATGGCAGCCAGCCGAGTCATAACGCTTGCTCGAAGGTGGTTCAATTTGCGTCAAATTGTTGATTATATTCCCATCCGGTTTTCCGGTCAACCGGCCTTTCCATGCCTATTCCAGAGAAGGAAACGGCGGTATGGTCTGTTTACGGGCTGCGAGCGCCGGCAGAGCAAGGTAATATCGCCCCTCCTTCTCGCGCCCGCGTTTAAGGCACCCCTGCCCGTAGATCCGGCACTTTCCGGTCAGCGCCCTTATTGTGGCATCTGTCTGGTCTTCCGTAAGGGAGCCGTTCCGGAGCAGCCGGACCATTGACCGAATGCGATATCGATCCATGCCCGGCCCAAAGGCCGAAAGCTGGTCAGGGCGCCCTCCTTCGCGCACAAGGAGATCCTTTTCAATAAGGTGGACCGGATACCGGCAGCTGATTCGAAGCCACAGGTCATAGTCCTCGCAAACCGGCAGGTCTTCGTCAAAAAGACCCACCTCATCCAAAAGCGATCGCCGGACCATAACGGCCGACGGGCTTACCAGGCAGCGCTCGAGGCTGGCCTCGAAAATGTCGCCGGACGGTTTGAGGTGTCTTCTGGCGGGGTTCACCCTACGATCGCCGCGAATCCAGATCTCCCGGGTCTGGCATGCAACCGCTCCGGGGTGGTCTGAGAAAAACCGAACTTGGGCGTCCAGCTTTCCGGGCAGCCACCGGTCGTCGCTGTCCAGAAACGCAATCAGCGGGGCTGATGCGGCACGTATTCCTGTGTTCCTTGCAGCGGACACCCCACGATTTGTCTCATGGCGAAGGATCCGGACCTTATTGGAAAAAACCTCGAGGCTCGGAACGGTTTCATCGGTGGACCCGTCGTCCACCACCAGGATCTCCGTGTCTTTGAAGGTCTGCTCCAGCACCGAGGTAATCGCCCGGTGGACAAGAGAGGAACGGTTGTAGGTGGGAATGACTACACTGACGGTATTCATGAAACCACTTGCCAGGCCAGGCCGACCACACCTGCCAGAAGCAGGTTGCTTTCCACCGTGGTCTCAAGCCTCAGGCCGGGATAGAGCCACTGAGACTGGAAGGTCTTTATGGTAAACCCAAAAGATATTATGCTTAAGAGAAGGAAAAAGGCAAGGCCGGGCACCAATCCCGACAGGCCTGCCGCAACAAGCATTAAGCCGCACCCGAAAAGAACGATTTTGAGGAGCTGCAGGGTCCGCTTTTCACCCATTGTGACGGGCAGGGTCTCTATGCCCACGATCATGTCCCCCTGCACCTCGAAGATATCGAACAATGCGGACCGGACGTATACAATCGATATCACGAAGAAAAAAGACACTATCGTCCCGGACCGAGCGATTTCAACATCCTCCAGCACTGGTATGAGGGCAATGACAACACCCCATGCCAGGGATTCGGCCATAGTCTTGGACCCGGGAATCTCCTTGATCCTTGCCAGCTGCCAGCGGCTCTTTCGCCTGACAGGCACCACGGGAATTCCGTAGATTATACCCAGGGCGCTTACTCCCGCCATGGCTATCATCACCCATATCCCCAGGGTCCAGGCAAGCATCAGGGACACGGCCACCGCTCCGATCCCTATGATAATGAGGCGTGTTCGGTGGGTCTTGTAAAATTGGGCCTGATCGGGCTCGTTATAGGTGCTTGCGCCACGATCCAGAAACTGATTCAGCACGTGCATGGCCCAGATGTAAAGGGCCGCCATGAATGGGTGGACAAGGTCCGGCGGGCGCCCGGAAAGGAGGGAAGATACGTGAGTGAGAGAAAACGCGCCCAGAGCAACCCATATGTGTCCGAAGAGGAAAAAGCGGAGAAGGTTACGGGCCGCCTGGCTCAGACGCAGGTCCTTTCGGCTCTTGATACGCTCCAGCTCCCGCACCACATTCTTTATCATCCAGTTCGGCGTGGAGGCTCCTGCAGAGACTCCCACGGTGTCCATGGCGGAGAGGACCTCCCTGTCCAGATCCTTTTCGGTTTCGACGTGAAAGGAAGGGATCCCCGCCGCCTCCGAGACCTGAACCAGCCGCCGCGTATTCCCGCTGTGAAAACCTCCCACCACGACCATGGCATCCACATGCCCGGCAAAGGAGACCACTTCCGCCTGCCGGTTCTGGGTGGCATCGCATATGGTATCAAAGATCAGGGCCTCGGAGTTTCCCTCCCTTATCAGGCGGGAGATCTCACTGTACACTCCCGTATCCTGAGTGGTTTGCGCCACCACCACCAGGGGTAAGTCCATTGGCAGGCCTTTTGCTTCATCAACCTTATCGATCACATAGGCCGCGCCCTCGGCGTATCCACAAAGACCTATTACTTCAGGGTGGTCTCGTTCTCCCACGATTACCGCGGTGTAGCCCTTCCGGGTGTGCGACCTGACAATGGCCTGAACCCGGGCGACCCTGGGGCAGGTGGCGTCTATAATCGGCAGCCCTTTAGCCTTGAGGGCCCGTCTTTCATCCGGAGGGATGCCGTGGGCACGAATGACCACCGTCCCCTCGCTAATCCCCTGGAGCGTATCCACCGCCCTTACGCTCTTTGACTCCAGCAGAGACATGACCTGGCGATTGTGAATCAGGGGCCCGAAGGAGTAGATGGGTCCCTCAGCCCTGTTCGCCGCAGCCAGGACCTTTTCCATGGCCAGCCGCACCCCCATGCAGAACCCTGCGGTCTTGGCAAGGCGCACCTTCAAGCGACGCCCTCCTTTTCCAGAAAATGGAAATAGTCGTCCATGAGCGCGGACAGGGTCTTGAAATCCTTGATACGGGTTATCCGGCCTCTGAACCTGCTGCTGTGCCGAAGCCCCTTTGTATAACGGAGAAGAAGCCCGCGCATCATATAGGGCGCCCGGTGCTCACCTACTGTTTTTTCAAGCAGCCGGTAGTGCTCCAGGATATGCAAACGCCTCTCCTCGAGGCTCGGCTCAACAGCCGGGCGTCCTGCCTCCAGGTCTATTATCTGCCTGAATATCCAGGGATTCCCCGCCGCCGCTCGACCGATCATGATCCCGTCGCATCCAGTCTCATCGCGCATCCTTAAGGCATCCTCGGCCTTAAAGACGTCACCGTTACCCAACACTGGAATGCGCAGCGCATCCTTGATTTTCCTTATCAGCCTCCAATCGGCGCGGCCCGAGTACCGCTGTGTGGCGAATCTGGGGTGAACGGTCACGGCATCAGCGCCGCAGTCCTCGATAAGCCTGGCGATACGGATCCCCGAAGGCCGGTCCGGGGACCAGCCCGCGCGGATCTTGGCGGTAAGTGGTACAGTGCAGGCCAGTCTGACCGCCTTGACGATCGCCGCCACCCGGCCCGGATGGTCCAGAAGAGCGGCACCGGCCCCGGTCTTGGCCACTTTGCGTACCGGGCAGCCCATATTTATATCCACGATGTCCGCCCCGGCCTCAACCGCGATCTGGGCGGCCGTTGCCATGCTTTCGGGCGCTCTGCCGAAGATCTGAACGGACAGGGGCTTTTCATGGCGCCAGCTTCTGAGATAGCTGCGTGTTCGCGGGTGGCCCATGGTGAGCCCGACGGCGCTCACCATCTCCGTTGTTACGAGGCCGGCGCCCAGGCGGCGAACCAGGGTTCGAAACGGCAGATTGGTGATACCGGCCATGGGAGCCATGACCAGATGGTTTTCCAGGGTGACGGTGCCTATCTCGAGCATGGCCTTTTTTGCGTCCGTCCCTGTTGAGACCGGACCGCGCCCAGGGGTCAATAATCCACCGAGGGAAAGAGCTTCCGGTCCGTGTGAGGAAGGAACAACGAGGCCATATACTCGTCCATATAAGGCTGGTAGTTGGACAATTCGATGTTGGTCATGGACTTGGCCACGGTCCGGCTCTTTTCGAAAGCCTCTTCGTAGATAAGGGCCATGCGGGCACCAGTAAGAGAGCTGTTGCCGATGAACCGGATCCGCTCTTCGGGAATGTCGGGTAAGAGCCCGATGGCTATGGCCTTGTGTGTGTCCAGATAGCTTCCGAACCCCCCGGCAACATAAAAAGTGTCCAGCATGTCGAACGACAGCCCGATGTAATCGATCAGGGACTTGATGGCTGCGAACACGGATCCCTTTGACTTCATTAAATTGTCGATGTCGGACTCCGTAATTACAATGGGTTCTCCTGATTCCGATTCGTCGGCCTCGGCAATCACGTAACCGGGAATATCGTCTGAAACAGAAAGCCGTGGGTCATCACGATTTCGGTCGAACTTACCCTCGTATCCTATAATCCGGTTCCTCACCAGTTCGTAGATGCAGTCGATCAGTCCGGACCCGCAGATCCCCCTGGGTGAAGCGTTGCCAATGGTCTGATATGATACGATCCCGTCCTCGATCTTCACCTTCTCGATGGCACCCCGCGTGGCGCGCATGCCGCAGGTGGTCCCCCCGCCTTCGAACGAAGGCCCGGCCGACGCGGAGCAGCAGACCAGCCAGTCGCTGTTACCTATGGCGATCTCGCCGTTCGTACCGATGTCTATGAGCCCCTGCACCGACTCCTGTTCGGCGATTCCCGAAGAAATCACTCCGGCGACGATATCGCCTCCTACATAGGATGCGACACTTGGAAGTGTTTCCAGTATTCCCTGAGGGTGAATCCGTATTCCGATGTTTGATGCAAGAATCTGCGGGTAGACATCCGCCGTAGGAACATACGGCTCCATTCGAATGGCGCACGGGGTCAGGCCGAGAAGCAAATGGCTCATGGTGGTGTTGCCGGCGGCCATCACGGCAAAAATATCCTCCCTCTCGATCCCCTCCCTTTTGACCAGGGCCTCGATCAGGTCGTTGATGTTCTTCACCACTGCTTCCTGCAGCGGGTGGAGGCCGGAGCCATCCTTTCGGCAAGCGAAGATCATACGGGAAATGACGTCCTCTCCATACTGGGCCTGCATATTGTGAGTGCCTTCCACACCCAGGACCCGGCCGGTTCGAAGATCCACCAGCTGGGCCACGACAGTGGTTGTGCCTATGTCGACTGCGAGTCCGTAATGCCTGTTCGTGGTGTCGAGGGCCTCAACCTTTTGAATCTTGTACCCTTTGCCCTGATGCAACACCGTGACCGTAACTTTCCAGTCATTGTCCCTCAGGAGATCGGAGAGGTTTCCCATACACTGGAGAGAGATGTCGTAAGAGTGCCAGCCGATACGCCGCCGGAGCGCCCTCGAAACACGCTCGATATCCGAAATGTTGTCCTCCAGCGTAGGTAAGGGCAGCTCGAGAAAGACTTTTCTGGCAAGGGGCTTGAAAGGGTATTGAATCGGACTCCGGTCTTCCCTGACGACCACATCTTCGCCCTGGACCACCTCTTCACGGGTCTCCCCGGTCATGATCTGCTCGTCGTCAAGCATGGATTCCGAAGGAATCTCCACGGTGAGATCGTCGTGGACCTCGGTCTGACATGCCAGCACGTAGCCCTGTTCCAGTTCCTCGGCGGAGAAAAAGGCTGAAGCATTCTCTTCCTGTGTCGCCTTACCCTTAAGTAAGCGAACCCGGCATTCACCGCACACGCCCTCTCCGCCGCAGAGGTTGTTTATGTAGACATCCGCCTTTTGAGCGGCCTCCGCCAGGGTGAGGCCTTCGTCGACCTCGATGGACCGCTCAAAGGGGAAAAAAGTGACGCTGTATTTCTTCATGATTTCACTCCAGCTCTGTTCACCGGTCCGTTTCTTATCGCCGTTTTTGAAACTCTCGCAAAGGTTCCGGGCCGGATTGCTTTTTGTATATCATCTGCCCGCTAAATGTGAAACCCAAATTTGCCGTCGGGGTATTGTTATAAAGCGGTAAACCCGGTTGACAATACCATATAGCGGCCTTTATCATTGAAGGTCCTCAATATAGAAGAGATTGGTAAGTATTCGCCTGGGTACACTTCAACCGGGTCGGACCCTTTCATCCTTGGAAAGGCAGGGGTTAAAAATGACAAAGGCCAGAGAATGCAAGTTCCTGGTAACTGAAGAAGGAACGTTCGACCTCTCGGCCTATCGTTGGGACGACCGGCTTTTCTCCCAGCTCCTGATTCGAACCAACCCGATTAACAGTGATCAGGCCATGAGCATCAGCAAGGCCCTTCGAGAAGAGATCGGGAAGATGGAACTCAGCACCCTCACAATACCCCTTCTCGAAAAGATTATCGAAGCAAAGCTGCTGGAGTTCGGGCTTCAAAAGGCCTCCCCGGTCAAACTGGACAGCTCCATGCTCGTCAAGGAAGACCTCCTGCTCTCGGAAAACGCCAAGACAGTTCTGGAGCGTCGCTACCTTAAAAAAGACTCCGAGGGAAAACTCCTGGAGACACCGGCCCAGATGTTCCGCCGCGTCGCGCAACACGTGGCGTCCGCTGAGCGAAACTATGGGGACGTTGAGATGGAACGAGAAATGGAAAACGCTTTTTACAGGATCATGACCCAACTCTCGTTTCTGCCCAACTCCCCCACCCTGATGAACGCCGGCCGCCGCCTCGGACAGCTTGCAGCCTGTTTCGTCCTCCCCGTCGAAGACAGCATGGAGGGGATATTTGACAGCCTCAAAAACGCCGCCTTGATCCATAAGTCTGGTGGAGGAACGGGGTTCAGCTTCTCCAGGTTGCGCGCAAAAAACAGCCGCGTCGGAACTACGGGAGGAGTTGCGTCGGGGCCCGTCTCTTTCATGAAAATCTTCAATACCGCAACAGAGCAGGTAAAGCAGGGAGGGACCCGTCGTGGGGCGAATATGGCTGTCCTGAAGGTGGACCATCCCGACATAATGGAGTTCATCCGCTGCAAGAAAAAAAACAGCGACCTGAATAATTTCAACATATCAGTAGGTATCACCGACGAGTTCATGGACGCGGTCAGGGAAGACCGGGACTACGACCTGATAGATCCCCGCACGGGAAACTCCGCAGGTTCGCTTCCCGCCGGCCATGTCTACCAGGCCCTGGTGCAGCAGGCCTGGGAGAATGGCGATCCCGGGGTCATTTTTCTGGACGCCATAAACCGGGACAACCCCACCCCCTTCCTGGGTGAAATCGAGAGCACGAACCCTTGCGGAGAACAGCCGCTTCTACCCATGGAGGCGTGTAACCTGGGAGCAATCAACCTGTCCCGGTTCGTCGTCGAAGGGCGGAGCGGCGTCGAAGTGGATTACGAGGCCCTTCGCGATATCGTCTGGGTGGCTGTGCGCTTCCTGGACAACGTGATAGACGTCTCCAAATACCCCTTGCCTGAAATACAAGAAATGGTCATGGGTAACCGCAAGATCGGCCTTGGTGTCATGGGATTCGCCGACCTGCTTTTCAGGCTTGCTATCCCCTATAACTCCGAAGAGGCCCTCTCTCTGGCGGGGAAAATAATGTCCTTTGTTCAGGCCGAGTCCCGAGATGCCTCCAGGGCCCTTGCGGAGGAAAGAGGTGTGTTCCCCAACTTTAATAAGAGTACTTATGGGCAGGCTAAAGAGCCCGGCATCAGAAACGCAACAACCGTAACCATTGCACCCACCGGGACTCTCAGCATCATTGCCGGGTGTTCGAGCGGGATCGAGCCCCTGTTCGCCCTGAGCTTTGTTCGTCGAGTCATGGACAATGACGAACTGCTCGAGGTAAATCCCTGGTTCGAATCAGTGGCCCGGGAGAAAGGTTTTTACAACAACACTCTAATGGAAGCCGTCGCCGGGAGGGGCGGGCTTAGGGATATCGATGGGATCCCCGATGACGTGAAAAGGGTTTTCGTGACGGCCCATGATATAACCCCGGAATGGCATGTGCGCATGCAGGCGGCTTTCCAGAAGTATACGGACAATGCCGTATCCAAGACGGTTAATCTGCCGAGGGACGCCACGGTGGATGACGTACGAAAGGTCTGCGAGCTGGCATACGATCTGGGCTGTAAAGGTGTCACCATATACAGGGACGGCAGCAAGGAAAACCAGGTCCTCAGCCATCTGCGGGAGGAACACGGAGCCGAGGCCCTGCCGGCCGTTCAGGACCGCCCGGAAACTCTTGGCGGGTTCACCACGAAAATGGTCACCGGCTTGGGAAACCTTTACGTGACCGTGACAGAACTGCACGGCCGGCCATTTGAGGTCTTCGCCACCATCGGCAAGTCCGGTCGCTCAACAACAGCCAAGACAGAGGCCATCGGCCGCCTGGTGTCCCTTGCGTTCCGTTCCGGGGTCGATGTTGCGACCGTTGTGGACCAGCTGAAGGGTATAGGCGGAGAACACCCCGTGTTCCAGAAGGACGGGCTGGTACTCTCGATCCCGGACGCCATCAGCCGTGTCCTGGAGAAGCACTACCTAAAGGACAGGAAAGGGCGAAAAGCCAAGACGGGCGGAAACAGCCTTATGGGAGAAACTTGCCCTGATTGCGGTCAGACAATAAGCTTCGAGGAGGGCTGCATGACCTGTCATTTCTGCGGATTCTCCAAGTGCGGTTAGTAAGGCGGGCAAATGAACCCGCTTGAACCGGAGCCCCCTATGAACACCTCAAGACCTATAAGAACTATTATATTCGTATCCACAGGAAACGCCGTGCGGTCTCCCATGGCCCGGGGTCTGGTAAACGGCCTCTATCCGGACCGGTACCGCGCGGCGAGCGCAGGAACCGCCCCCGCAGCTCCGGATCCGCTTACTGTGAAGGTTATGAAGGAGATCGGCGTTGACATGTCCGAACGCCCCCCACTGAGAGCCGGTGAAGTCTCTGATGTACCCGCAGACTACCTCGTTACCCTGTGTGATCGGGCCAAGACGGTTTGCCCGCTGTTCGCCAATTGTCGACTGTCTTTTCACAAGGGCTTCCCGGACCCGGAGACACTTCCGGTGGATCCGGAGGCCCGTCTAGCAGCTTATCGCAAACTGAGGGACGACATCCGTGCCTGGCTTGAGAAAGAATTCGCTTAATAAAGCCCCTGTTGACATAGGCCCGATCATGCACTATATTGTACGATCTGTTAAATCGGCCCAAGAGCGATAACAAAGTATTTTTAAGAGGTTAGGCGTTTTTTGCTTCCCACAAGGGGGTCTGCCATGACGTGGCTTCCCGCATGAGACTAATGGTCGCGGGAACCAGGCCGGGGAGAAACACAGATTGCGGTGCAGGCCGGACCGCACAACACACCTTGAGTCCTTCAGCTGTGAAGGCCCGGGTGTGCGGTTAGTGTGCGGCCTATACGCAAGCTACCAACTCCCGTCCGAGTGGCGAAGCATGATGGTAGCTTGTTTTTTTCCTGGGGACCGAAGCCCCCCAGGCCGGCCGCATCGGGGAGTGCAGATATGAAATCACTGGGATATCACCTGATTCTCGAGCTGGAGGGATGCCCTTCAACAGTGCTGGATGACATAGATACAGTCCGCCGCGTAATGACCCAAGCCGTAGAGGACTCCGGTGCCACCATGATCCAGCCGTTCTTTCACCAGTTTGCTCCCCAGGGCGTGAGCGGTGTACTGATCATTTCCGAATCCCACTTCTCCATACACACCTGGCCGGAATACGGTTACGCGGCAATTGATATCTTCACCTGTGGAGACCAGATCGACATGGAGGTCGCCATGGAAACCCTGCGAAGGGGGTTTGGTGCGGCTTCGATACAGAAAATGCTTCTTTCGCGCGGAATGCTTGACCTGCCTGATGAAATGATCCGCCACAAGCCCGAGCCGGCACTCTACTGTGTGCCCGAGACCTGATTCACCCAAGTTCGCCGTGCGGCCTAGGCGGGCCGCCAACCAACCGGATCAACCATAATCCTTGGAGAAGGGTGCTCTTTATCGTGGACAAATCGGTCACACACAGGGAGATGCGTGACGGGTCCATCTTTTTGGAAGATCCCGAGCTGGGCGGTTATTACGGCCTCTCCGTTCGGATAGACAGGATCCTGGTCGACAAAAAAACGGATTACCAGCACCTGGTCGTGGCAGAGGCCGGTCCCCTGGGCAGGGTCCTCATACTGGACGGAAACATTCAGTTGACGGAGTTCGACGAAACCGGTTACCACGAGATGCTCGCCCACGTGCCCCTTTTGACCCATCCCGACCCGCGCCGAGTACTCGTAGTCGGCGGCGGGGACGGAGGAACCCTTCGCGAGGTTCTCAGGCACCCGTGTGTCGAAGTAGTAGACCTCTGTGAGATCGACGAGCAGGTCATAGAAATGAGCAGGCGGTTCCTGCCGCAACTAAGCAAGGGCCTGGAAGACTCGAGGGCCTCCGTTCACATTGCCGACGCCATTGATTTCGTGCATGAGAACCCGGGTGCGTGGGATGTTATACTGGTGGACAGCTCAGATCCCATCGGGCCGGCCGAGAGAATATTTTGTGAACAATTCTACCGCAATCTTCTACGGGCCCTTCGGCCCGGCGGTGTCACGGTGCTCCAGGCGGAGTCCTGTTTCTTGTTCCCGGACCTGGTGCGTAAGATGTCCAGCACCCTCTCCGCCCTCTTTCCTGTTTTCGCTTATTACAACACCCTCGTGCCCACATACACGAGCGGTGTGATCGGTTTTGCTTTCTGCTCCATGGGTCCTGACCCCATGTCATCGGAGCCGGACCGCGACCGGGTTCACGCCCTTGGGGATATGGACTTCTACACCCCTGAGTTTCACAGGGCCTCTTTCGTCCTTCCCCGCCGCTTCCAGAGGCTGCTCCCCCGGCCTGTATTACCTTTACGGTGACATGTCTCTTTTTTTCAACCCTCCAGCTCATCCTTGAGCCTTCGTGACATCAGGTCTCTTACCGCGTCATTAGGATCCTTGTCTTCGTAAAGGATATGATAGACCTGGTCCACTATGGGAAGCTCGACACCGACCCTTCTTCCCAGCTCATGGGCCGAACGAGCCGTTTTAACACCTTCCGCCACCATATTCATTGAGGAAGTAATTTCAGAAAGGCTCATTCCCCGGCCGATCTTCAGGCCCACTGTCCTGTTCCGGCTCAAGTCCCCGGTACAGGTCAGCACCAGGTCCCCCATACCGGCAAGTCCCGCGAGGGTGTGGGGATTCGCCCCCAGGGCTACCGCCAGGCGTGTAATCTCGGCAAGCCCCCGAGTGATGAGAGCGGCCCGGGCATTGTCTCCGAATCCAAGGCCGTCCGAAACGCCGGCCCCTATTGCGATCACATTCTTGAGAGCGCCGGCGAGCTGTGTTCCCACGAGATCGCGACTGGCGTATACGCGAAAGGTTTTTGTGGAAAAAACGTCTTGAAGTCGCCGCGCAAGATCCCCGTCAGGACAGGCGACGCTCACGGCCGTGGGAAGGCGGCGGCACACCTCCCGCGCGAAGCTCGGCCCGGCCAGGCAGGCGAAACGCCGGATATCATATCCCTCCAGTTCAGCGCCTATCACTTCTGAAACCGTCATCAGGGTATCGTTCTCGATCCCTTTGGTCCCTGTAGCAATGACCATATCCTCACGGATGTGAGGCCTTATTCCCTGTATGACTTCCCTTATCACGTGCGAAGGGACCACGAGTACCACCAGGTCCCTGTCATTCAGGGCCTCCTTGTAGCTCATTACAGGCCGGAGGTCCCGGCTCAGTTTGACGCCCGGCATGAACTCCCGGTTCTCACCCAGCTTCAGGATCTGGTGGAAGACATATTCCTCCCTGACCCAGAGCATGACATCGTGGCCGTCTTCCGAAAGCAGGTCGGCCAGAGCGGTACCCCAGCTTCCTGCACCAATAACGGCAATCCTCCATTTCTGATCGGGGTCAGGCGTACGTTGGTTTAACTTATTCATCTTCGTCTTCCATAACCTTTGCCACCGCCACCACGTTCTCTCCCTCGGCCAGGTCGATCAACTTGACACCCTGTGTGTTTCGACCCCTCACTGAAATGTCGCCGACCCGCAACCGAATGATCTTTCCCTGGCCCGTTATGATCATGAGCTGGTCAAGGTCGGTCACCTGGTAAGAATAGACCACCGGACCGTTTCTGTCCGTGGTCTTTATTGTCAGGATCCCTTTCCCTCCCCGGCTCTGGACCCGGTATTCCTCTGTGCGGGTGCGCTTCCCAAAACCGTTTTCCGTCACTGTCAGGATGGTGGCGCCCTCGCGAATGACCTCCATGCTCACGACCTCGTCGTCGCCATCCAGCCGAATCCCTATGTTTCCCGAGGCGGCCCGACCCATGTCCCTTAGGTCTTTCTCGTGAAAACGAATGGATTTACCGGCCTTGGTTGTCATAAAGATGTCCTCATCTCCCGTTGATACACGTACGCTGATGAGTTCATCTCCGGGGTTTATCTTGATGCCGACGATTCCGCGGTTCATGGGACGGCTGTAAGCCTCGAGTTCGGTCTTTTTGACCAGCCCTCTTCGCGTGGCCATGACTACGAACTTGCCCTCCTCGAAGTCCCTCACTGCAAGGGTCGTTGCGAGCCGCTCTCCGCGCTGCAGGTCCAAGAGGTTTACGATGGCCTTTCCCCGGGAGGTCCTTCCGGCCTCCGGGATCTCGTGCACCTTTTTCCAGTAGACCCTGCCTTTGTTGGTGAAAAAGAGGAGGTAGTCGTGGCTCGACGCGACGAACAGGAGTTCAACGAAATCCTCTGCCTTGGGCCGTACTCCGGTCAGGCCTTTTCCTCCCCGCCGCTGAGCACGGTACAGGCTGATGGGATTTCGCTTGATGTATCCCTGGTGGCTGACTGTAACCACCATATCCTCCTCGGCGATCAGGTCTTCGACTGCGATTTCACCCGTCTCGGCCAGGATTTCGGTACGCCTTTCATCTCCGAACTTCTCCCTGATTTCCTTGATTTCCTCCTTTATTATACCCATGACCATGGACTGGCTTCCCAGGATCGCCCGGAAGCGCTCAATATCCTGTATGAGGCGTCGATACTCGGTTTCTATCTTCTCGCGCTCGAGGCCGGTAAGCCTCTGCAACCGCATGTCCAGGATTGCCTGGGCCTGGGCTTCGGAGAACTCATACTCTTCCATTAGACGTGCCTTGGCCTCCCTGGGATCGGATGAGGAGCGTATCAGCTCAATCACGTCGTCAAGGAAGTCGAGGGCCTTTTTGAGGCCTTCGAGGATGTGGGCGCGTTCCTCGGCCTTGCGGAGGTCGAACAGTGTTCTCCTGATAATTATCTCGCGCCGGTGCGAAATGAAATGCTCGAGTATCTCCTTGAGGTTAAGAATCTCAGGCCTGCCGTTTACAATAGCAAGCAGGATCACCCCGAAGGACGTCTCCATCTGGGTGAATTTATAGAGTCTGTTCAGAATCACGAGGGCGCGTGCGTCCTTCTTCACCTCGATCACTATCCGCATCCCGTCGCGGTCCGACTCGTCGCGAATATCAGAGATGCCTTCGACCTTTTTCTCCTTAACGAGTTCCGCTATCTTCTCCAGGAGCTTGTTCTTGTTCACCAGATACGGGATCTCGGAAACGATGATGCGCTCCCTGGTCTTTCCCGCCATTTCCACGAAGGCGCGGGCACGAACACGGATTATGCCGCGGCCGGTTTTGTAAGCCTCCTGGGCCCCGGCAAGGCCCAGGATAAAGCCCGCTGTAGGGAAGTCGGGCGCAGGCAGGATCCTGACCAGTTGTTCAATTGTAACCAGCGGTTCATCGATGAGTCTCTCTATGGCGTCGCAGACCTCTCGTAGATTGTGCGGCGGGATGTTGGTCGCCATTCCAACTGCAATGCCCGAGGAACCGTTTACGAGAAGGTTCGGGATCGTGGTAGGCAGGATAGCCGGTTCCGTGAGGGATCCATCGTAGTTCTCTTCAAAGTCTACGGTCTCTTTTTCGATGTCGGAAAGAAAATCCTGCGCAAGGCGCGTCATGCGCACTTCCGTATAACGCATGGCCGCGGGAGGGTCGCCGTCAACGGAGCCGAAGTTCCCCTGTCCATCAACAAGGGGATAACGCATTGAAAAATCCTGTGCCAACCTCACTATCGTGTCGTATACCGCCGCATCACCGTGGGGATGGTATTTCCCGATCACATCTCCTACCACCCTTGCGGACTTCTTGTAAGGCCTGTCATGGAAGTTCTTGAGCTCGTGCATACCGAAAAGGACACGGCGATGCACGGGTTTCAGGCCGTCACGGATGTCCGGGAGAGCCCTGCCCACGATGACGCTCATGGAGTATTCGAGATAAGACCGTTTCATTTCGTCTTCGATGTTAACGGTCTTAGTCAACAGATCATTTTCCATACCCTGTCTCCAAACAATGAAACTGGATAGTGCCCATCCAGAAACGCTTTTCGGTCACTGGCAAGTTTCCAATTCAGAAATGAGATGTTTTTCGCAAGGTCAAGGAAATCAAGGGATTACGCGGAGGCGTACTGGAGTACGCCGCACAAGAAATCGCGTAGATTGACGCCGAGATTGCGGAAAATAGACATTTCTGGATGGAAACTAGATATCCAGATCAGTCACCTCTAGGGCGTTGTTCTGAATGAACTCTCTCCTTGGTTCGACCTTGTCGCCCATGAGTACGTTGAATATATCGTCCGCCTCTACGGCATCCTTGATGTCCACCCTCAGCAGGGTGCGTTTCTCCGGATCCATAGTAGTCGTCCACAGCTGATCCGGATTCATCTCACCCAGACCCTTGTATCGCTGAATGCCAATGCCTTTCTTCGCCCTGTCCATCAAGAGCCTGAGAAGCTCGTGAGGATCTTCGATCAGCTTCTTGCCTCCGTCTCCCTCTAGAGTGTAACAACCTTCCTTTAGCAGCCTGTATTCTCTCGAGATACTCATGAGCCGCCTGAGTTCCGGAGACGATAGGAACTCCCAATTCACAATGGAAGTCTGCCCGCCGTTGAGGGTCTCGGTAACAACGAATTCATAAAACCCTTCTTCCTCGTCAAGCTGAAGATCGGTCACCTGAAACCCGTTATCCTCGAGCTTTTTGAGGAAGACGTCCATGAACTCCTTCTTTCGGAACAGCTCCTTGTCTTTGACATCCTCCATAACAAGAAACTCTATAAACCGGGGGCTGTTTCCCCTCCTGGAAAGCTTGCCCAGACTCTCATAAAAGGTTATGAGACCACCCAGGATTCTTACCAGTTTACTCCCTCCCAGTTCCTCTCCGTCTTCCAGTATCACCTTCTCCTTCTCGGCGATACGATCCAGAAGGAATCGGTTGAGGCCCTCTTCCGACTTGAGATAAAATTCCTTTTTACCCCATACCAGGCGGTAAAGGGGTGGCTGGGCCACGTACAGGTAACCCTGTTCTATGAGTTCGGGCATCTGGCGGAAGAAGAAAGTTAGAAGGAGGGTCCTGATGTGGCTTCCGTCTACATCAGCGTCTGTCATTATTATAACTTTATGATATCTAAGTGACTCTATATCATAATCTTTTTCACCGATACCGGTCCCAAGGGCCGCTATCATGGTCCTGATCTCCTCGCTGGAGATCATCTTGTCAAAACGGGCCTTTTCTACATTAAGAATCTTTCCCTTCAGGGGAAGTATGGCCTGATTCCTTCGGTCTCGGCCCTGTTTGGCCGAACCTCCTGCTGAATCCCCCTCCACTATGAAAATCTCGCTCTTTTTCGGGTCCCTTTCCTGGCAATCGGCGAGTTTTCCCGGTAAAGAGTGATCAGAGAGTATTCCTTTCCGTCTTGCCAGATCCCTGGCCTTTCTAGCCGCCTCCCTGGCCCTGGCCGCATCAACTACTTTTGACAGAATAGCCTTGATATCTTTAGGGTTTTCTTCAAAATATCCGCCTAGGCCCTCGTTTACCAGGTTTTCAACGAGTCCTTTTACTTCACTGTTCCCCAGTTTGGTCTTTGTCTGTCCTTCGAACTGCGGATCCGGCAGCTTGACGCTTACTATTGCAGTCAATCCCTCCCGAACATCGTCCCCGCTCAGCTTTTCCTTGAAGCCCTTGGCCATGGGGGAATTCTGCAAATACTGATTAACACTCCGGGTAAGCGCCGCTTTAAATCCGCTGAGGTGGCTGCCTCCCTCACGAGTATTAATATTGTTCGCAAAAGTATAGGTGTTCTCTTTATATGTGTTGTTGTATTGAAGGGCCACTTCCATTAGAACACCGTTCTTCTCACCCGAGATATAAACCGGCTTTTGGTGTACTACCGCCTTATTTTTGTTCAGGTAATCTACAAAGGACTTGATCCCCCCGTCGTAAAGAAAATCCATCTTCTGGCCGCTCAGCTCGTCCGATACCTTTATCCTTACACCGCTGGTGAGAAACGCCAGTTCTCTCATTCTCTTGGCAAGTATCTCGAAATCGAACGCTATCTCCGGAAAAATTTCCGGGTCCGGTCGGAAATTGATCAAAGTTCCCCGTTTTCCGGTCTCGCCGCGCACCTCGAGGGCAGAAGCGGTCATACCCCTTTCATAACGCTGATAATATATTTTTCCGTCCCGGTATACCTCTACCTCCAGGTATTCCGACAGTGCGTTGACAACGGAAACACCAACACCATGCAGCCCTCCGGAAACCCTATAGGTCTTGTTGTCGAATTTACCCCCTGCATGGAGTTTTGTCATGACTACTTCAAGGGCCGGAATTCCCTCAGTCTCATGCATGTCAACGGGAATTCCCCGCCCGTTGTCCGATACGGTCACACTGTTATCCGTCTGAACCCTGACCTCCACGCTGTCGCAATATCCGGCCAGGGCCTCGTCTATGCTGTTGTCCACCACCTCGTATACCAGATGATGTAGGCCTTCAGATGACGTGTTCCCTATGTACATAGCCGGCCTCTTGCGAACTGCAAGAAGACCTTCCAGTACCTTTATATCCGAAGCTGCATAGCTTGTTTGATCATTTATATTATCTATTATCATCGCTTTGATGGTTTTCTCCATTTAATATTATATAAAATGTGTTTTACTAAATCTTTTATAAAATTAACTATAGTCTCATAGGCATGATCAATCCCAGAAACCCGGTATCTTTTTCACCTGTTACAAGACACGGACTCGAACTGTCTTGAAAACCCAAAACAACCTCATCACTATCCATCGACTGAAGGATATCGATAAAGTAGCGGGCGTTGAAACCCAATTCCAGGCTTGGTCCATCGTATTTTATTTTCAGGCTTTCCTGAACATCTCCAATATCAGGGTTTATTGATACCAGTTCCATGGTTCCTTCGCTCAATTTAATCTTAACTCCTCTATAACTCTCATCGCTAAGTATGGTCATTTTCTTCATTCCATCCAGAATTTCTTCATGATTTAAAGTGACCATTGAATCGGTTTTTTTAGGTATAACAGCGTTATAATCGGGAAATTTGCTCTCCATTAGACGTACGACTATTAGGGTATCACCTTTTCTCACCACGCAGTTGTTTTGACGAAAACCGACCTGGACGCTTTCATCATCAGAAGCAAGTTTTGCAATCTCGTTCATCCCCTTCTTTGGAATCATAACGCCGCCGTCCAGAATAAGGTCTTCCACTTTTGCTATTTCCTTATCAATCAGGGAAAGACGATGCCCGTCCGTTGCGACCATCCTCAGGAGAGTCTTCCCTTCCCTGGCGATTTTTTCCGTATAAACTCCTGAAAGCTTGAAGCCTGCTTCCTCCATGGTAACTGCGTAAATTGTCTTCGAAATCATCTCTTTTAGTACAGAACCGCTGATATCCACGAACTCCACGTCTTCGGGTTCCACGAACATTGGATACTCGTCAGGAGACAGGCATGCCATATTGAACTTGGCACGGTCATCCGAGATGAACACCCAGTTGTTTTCCTTTTCTTTTATATAGATGACGGAACTCTTGCTTTCTTTTACAATTTCAAATAGTTTTCTCCCTGAGATAGCAAGGCTTCCAGGGCTCAGAATCTCTGCAGGGAGTTTCTGCTGAAAACTTATTTCCAGATCGGTGGCGGACAGGACAATACCTGCGTCATCAGAAGAAATAAGCACGGCCGAGAGGATCGGCATGTTGCTCCGTTTCTCGATGATGCTCTGAACGCGTGAAACCGCTTTGAAAAGCTCATCCCTGTCGATTCTCAGTTCCATGTGATTTCCCTCCGGTTGAGGATTATTACATTAAATAAATATGTACGTAATAATAAACAGGATAAGTACGAATTGTTCAATACACTCTTAAACTATCGACACAACTATAAAAAAAATAAAAATAAAATCTGACAAAGGTTCCATGTTTTGACGGCCTGAGGTGTGAAACCCTGTTTTTGAGAATCCTCCTCTCAGGAACAAATCAGATCTTGTGGAAAAACCTTACCTGTTCCTGAATACCGGTTGTTAAAACTCCCGGTTCGTCTGTGATCACCCAACCAGACCTGAAAAATCATAAACGGATCAGATTCTCCAGATTCTTGAGATCTTCCCTGGTTTGTTCGTTAATCAATAACTCCTCTTTGATACGCTTGAGGGCGTAACTGACTGTTGAATGATCCTTTTTAGAGAAAGCGGAGCTGATTTTCTTGTAGGAGTTTTCAGTGTGCTTTTTACACAGATACATTGCCATACGTCGGGCATATGCTATTGGCCTGCGCCGTTTATCGGACAAGAGATCCGAAACTGAAATTTTGAAATAACCTGCCGTCACCACTTGTATATCCTTTATCCCCACGCCCTTTTCGGCCTGTTCTTTGATAAGGTTACGAACCACCGAAAGACTGATATTGCCGCCATTCAGGGAGATGTAGGTCTGAAGGCGGGTTAGATTCCTGAAGAGATTTTTCATATCATCATTCGATTTGGCGAGAAAGAAGATAATGTCGTCAGGAAGATGGAGACCTTCTTCGGCTGCATGTTGCTTGATCAAACCAATTCGGATCTCGGGGCCGGGAGGCTGAACTTCAACGAGCAGCCCCCAACTCAGGATGGATTTAAGCCGGTCTTTCATGTCGTCAAGACGAAAAGGCGCTACACGACCGGCAACGACAACGACCTTTCCCTTTCTCAAGAGTGCGTTAAGGGCAAAGGTAAGTTCCTGCTGGGTCCGGTTCCTGCCTGAGAGTAGGTGTACATCGTCAAAGAGCAATATGTCGAGGTCCGTGAAGAGGTTTCGGAATGAGTGTATATGACCGGTGCGCATGGCTTGTGAAAATTCCGTGGAGAAACGGTCCGAATGGATGTATCTTGCCCTGCAGTCAGGGTTGATCTCCATCATCCGGTTTCCAACTGCATGAAGCAGGTGGGTCTTTCCTGAGCTCTTTTCAGAAAACAGGTATAAAGGGTTGTATGATATATTATTTTTTTCTGCAATTTCAAGACATGAATAGTAAGCAAAAGAGTTAGAATCACATCGCACAAAACGATCGAAAGACATATCATGGTACAGGTTGGGTCTAGGTGAAGGCAAATTTCCAGAACGGGGAGGGGATGAAAAAGCGGCTTTTTCGGGAGAACGGTCTTTCAACGAGAAACGGATTTCAGGACACAGGTCGGCAACTTCTCTGAATTCAGACAGGAGATCCCTGAGATACCGTTCGCGGATCCATTCGGCGAAAAAACGATTAGGCACCTCGATGACCGCCAGGTTGTCATCCAGTGCCTTCAGTGTAATGGGGGAAAACCAGGTCTCATATTCCTTGGGACGGAGCTTGGAGGAAAAACGAGAGGTGATGTGCTGCCAGATCTCTTTTTTTTTTGACAAAGTCCCCATCAATGATAGTCTCAGAGTGATTTTACCAGTGTTTAGACTCCGTTAAGGTATCTAAATATTAGAAAAATTTTAGAAGAATAGCAACTAAAAAAAGAAGGGGGAGGTGAAAATTAATGCCCTATTCAATCGGTCTTGCCGGAAAAGGTGGAACTGGAAAAACGACCATCGCCGGGTGGCTTATCAGATACCTGGTGTCCTCTGGAAGAGGACCGGTGCTGGCGGTGGACGCCGACTCCAATTCAAACCTTAATGAGGTGCTGGGCGTCGAGGTTGAAGAGACTCTGGGCGGTGCTCGCGAGGAAATGAAAAAAGGCGTTGCAGCCGGTATGACAAAGGACGTGTTCATTCATATGAAACTGGAACAGGCCGTTGTTGAGTCCGATGAATTCGATCTCATCGTAATGGGCCGGCCTGAAGGTTCAGGATGTTACTGTGCGGCGAATACACTGCTGACACAATACATGGATCGTTTAGTCGACAACTATCCTTTTGTTGTTATAGACAATGAAGCCGGAATGGAACATATCAGCCGTTTGACAACTAATAACATTGATATGCTGTTAATAATTTCAGACGCCTCCAGAAGAGGTATTTTATCCGCCAATAGGATTAGGGATTTAGCTGATGATCTAAACTTAAAAATAGGTAAAAAAGTGTTTATAATTAATATGGTAAGAGATGATCAAGTAAAAGATCTTGAAAGATTAAGTAGTGAATATAATCTCGACTTGGTGGGTATGGTTCCTGAAGACGACCTGGTTACCCAGGCCGACCTCCAGGGCCTTCCCACAATGGGTCTTGATGGAAAGAGCAAGGCTGTCAAGGCGGCCTTCGAGATCTTCGAGCGGCTCTTGAATCAGGCTTAAGGCCTGCTAAATCCACATGTAGTGTGGCACGTCTAACCAAACCACAATATATATTCAAGTAGGAAGGACAACCTTTCCATTTTACTGACGAAAAATCTTGACAACCAATTTGTTGTTCTTTAATCTAGCACATCCTCAAGTGAGGGATCTTTTTTTTAATTTATTGTTCTCTTTTTCACATAAAGCAAGGTGGTTAGACTCGAACGATTTTTCATAAATCACCCATAGCAAACGGAATGCTATGATAATCCAAGAAGGAGGTAATGAAATTGGCATTTAAAATTCCTGAGCAATCCTATTCCGGGAAAATTGGTGAAGTGACTATTGGAACGGGAGACGCGGCATGCACCATAGGTGGAGAAACCGCATACTCGTTCCATGTGTTTGAAGGAGCCATGCCTAATCCTCCTAAGATCGCCATGGAAATATGGGACTATGACCCATCCGGCGAGTGGCCCGAGGCGGCGGTGGCCCCATTCAAGGATGTCATTTCCTCTCCGGAAAAATGGGCGAAGAAGTGTGTTGAGGATTACGGCGCGGATTTAATCGTCGTACAGCTCAAGAGCACAGACCCGAACGGGCAGGATCGGGGTGCGGATGAAGCAGCCCAGGTCTTTAAGAAAGTTGTCGACGCCGTCAAGGTGCCGGTGATAGCTTGGGGGACCGCCAACAATCAGAAGGATGAAGAGGTCCTCAAAAAGATAGCCGAGGTATGCGAAGGTAAAAACGTTGGCCTGGCGCCTGTTGAGGAGGGAAATCACAAGGGGATCGGCGCGACTGCCCTTGGATACAATCACACCATCGTGTCTTCCACCCCCATTGACGTCAATCTTGCCAAACAGCTCAATATCCTTCTTGGCAACCTGGGCGTTAAACCTCAGAAGATCCTGATCGATCCTACAACCGGTGGTCTGGGATACGGCATGGAATACAGCTACTCGGTTATGGAAAGGATTCGCATGGCCGCCCTGACCCAGGAAGATGACAAGCTGCAGTTGCCCATGATTAATAACGTGGGCAACGAGGTGTGGAGGTCCAAGGAAGCGGGTCTTGCCCTGGAAGAAGCCCCGACCCTTGGGGACCCTGAAAAGCGGGCCATTCTAATGGAGGCCGCTTCCGCTGCATGCTATCTCATGGCGGGCAGTGACGTATTGCTGCTCAGGCACCCTGAGACGGTCCGCCTCACAAAGGCGTTCATCGAACTGATGATAAACGGCGGATCAGCCATGGACGTGGAGGAGATCTCGAAGAACCTCGAAGCCGCAGAAGTGGACCTGATCGCTCTGGCCCCGGAACCGGACCTGACCGTCGAGGAAGCAAAGCCCGGAGCCAAGGCCGCCCCGAAAAAGGAAGCCCCCAAGAAAGAAGAAAAACCCGCCGCCAAGGCTGAACCAGCTGCTCCACCTAAAAAAGAAGAACCCAAGAAGGCAGAGGCAAAGCCTGAACCCGAAAAGGAAGAACCGGTAAAGGCCGAGGATGAGGCCAAGGCAAAAGCAGAAGCCGAAGCCAAAAAGAAGGCCGAAGAAGAGGCAAAAGCCAAGGCCGAAGAAGAGGCCAAGAAAAAGGCTGAGGATGAAGCCAAGGCCAAGGCTGAAGAAGAGGCCAAGAAAAAGGCCGAGGAAGAAACCAAGGCCAAGGCCGAGCAGGAAGAGGCACATAAAAAAGCCAAGGAACAGGAGAGGGAAGAGCTCCTTGAACTGAGGCGTAAGAGGGCTGAAGAACGCGAAAAACACGCTGCCGAGCACGCGTCCAAAGAAGGAGAGGTGGTCTTAAAGACCCCTGCTGCTGATCAGCTCGACCTGGTGGACAGGTTGACAAGGAACATAGACCGGATTCACCGGCGTGTTTAAGGCATTGTGAGGATAAACCCTATCTATTCAGAGGAGGAACCTCGAACATGACTGCTGAAGAAGTCAAAAAAGGGAAGGCAAAAAAGGACATAGATCCACGAGATTTGACAGTGGATCCTGCCTGCCAGGAAATGATCGTACGCTCCAGGGAGATGGAGATCGAGACGATCTTTGATCGTGCCCAGACCATGAAGCCCTGCAATATCGGCGTTCAGGGCACTTGTTGTAAAAACTGCGCTCAGGGGCCCTGCCGCCTGCCGCTTCCAAAGAGCGGAATAGAGGGAGAGGACACTCGCAAAGGTCTTTGCGGGGCCACTGCCGAGACCATAGCCGCCCGAAACTTCGCCCGCATGGTGGCGGCCGGAGCGGCAGCACACTCGGACCACGGCCGCGGTGTGGCCGAGACCTTTCTGGCAGCGGCCCGAAAGGAGACTGAAGACTACAAGATCCGTGACACCAAGAAGCTTCTGGAGATCGCCCCGGACTTCGGCGTTGAGATCTATGTCGAAGGTGAAAACGGCGAAAAGCTGGATCGGGACATAGACGAGATAGCCCTCGAGGTGGCTGAGAAGGCACTGGGCCAGTGGGGGCAGCAGGAAGGCGAGGTCTGCACGGTCAAGCGAGCGCCCGCACCTCGTTACGAGTTGTGGAAGAAGCTGGGGGTGGTGCCGCGCGGCATAGACCGGGAGATAGTGGAGATCATGCACCGGACGCACATCGGTGTGGACCAGGACTACGAGAACATTCTGGAGCAGTGTTCCCGGGCCGCCATCGCGGACGGATGGGGCGGTTCCATGATCGCCACGGACCTGCAGGATATCCTCTTCGGCTGCCCATATCCTGTGAAGAGTTCAGCTAATCTAGGCGTTCTCAAAGAGGACCATGTAAACATCATTATTCACGGCCATGAGCCCCTCCTGAGCGAGATGATCGTCCAGGCGGCCGAACTTCCTGAGATGGTGGAACTCGCGAAGAAAAATGGTGCCAATGGAATTCAGCTCGGCGGTATATGCTGCACTGCCAACGAGATACTCATGCGCCACGGCGTACCCTTGGCCGGAGACTTTCTGCAGCAGGAACTAGCCATCGTGACCGGCGCGGTGGATGCCATGGTGGTGGATGTCCAGTGTATCATGGAGAACATCGCCAATGTGGCCGACTGCTTCCACACCAAGGTCATTACCACGAACCCGCGGGCAAAGATCGCGTCCGGACATACGACCCACATCGAGTTCGACGAACACACCGCCTTTGACGACGCGAAGCGGATCGTGATCGAGGCTATCGAAAACTTTCCGAAACGCGAGAAACCGGTCATCATACCGAACCATCGCTCGAACCTCATTGCAGGCTTCAGCTACGAGGCGATCAACTACCACCTGGGAGGCACCTTTCGAAGCTCCTACACCCCGCTGAATGACAACATCATAAACGGACGAATCCGAGGCATTGGCGGCGTGGTTGGCTGCAACAACGCCCGGACTCTTCACAACGCCGGGCACCTTACAGTGGTCAAGGAACTCATCAAGAACGACGTGATCGTGCTCACCACAGGCTGTAACGCCATCGCCTGCGGTAAGGCCGGCCTTCTCACGCCCGAGTCGGCCGCCGTCCACTGCGGCCCGGGTCTGGCCGAGGTCTGTGAGACCGTGGGTATTCCACCGGTCCTGCACATGGGCTCCTGCGTGGACAACAGCCGGATCCTCATGGCTGCCACAGAGGTGGTCAAGGCCGGAGGGCTGGGCAACGACATCAGCGACCTCCCGGCTGCAGGATCAGCTCCAGAGTGGATGAGCGAGAAGGCCATCAGCATCGGGCACTACTTCGTGACCGCAGGCGTTTACACTGTCTTCGGCGTGACCCTGCCGGTGAGCGGTGCCCCGGTCTTCGAGAACTACCTGTACAAGGAACTCGAAGAGATCTACGGCGGCATGTGGGATCTGGTGGCGGATCCCTACGAGCACGCCCATAAGATGATCGCCCACATCGACAAGAAGAGGAAGGCTCTCGGCATCGACAAGGCTCGGGACAGGGTCCTCATGGATATGGCCGACCGGCAGAAGCTGGATGCGGCATAAATCGACTTCCGGGGGTCCGTAGAGACGGGCCCTCGGTATTGTTTTTAACCGTCCTACTGGAAACCACCTCTTAAGAAGGGAGGAAACAGGTTATGTCGAAACTCGTAGCATTTGCTGCCATTCAAGGCGCGTACAATATCGTTTCCAAGGCCGAAGGCAAATACAAGCGTGCCCTGGAGACTTACGGCGGAAGCCAGAAACTGGAATTTCCCAATACGGCATATTTTCTGCCCATTATCTATTCACTGACCGGGATCAAGGTGACGGACCTCGATTCCGCCAAGCGGCCTCTCGATTTCGCTCGCAAGCTCCTTCCGCCCCACGTCAAGAAGGACTGCCACCTGCCCTTTCTGGGGCCCCTGCTGGACGCCGGCATGGCGGCGCTCTTTGCCGAGGAGGTCGTTGAGGCTATCCGCTATGTGGAAGACCCGGATTTCTACCAGCCGTCCGTGGAGGACCCGGACATCGACAACGGGAAGATATGGCTCGGTGCGGCGGACGACACGATCATGCGGAAGCGCGGCGTGGAGTTCGTGGACGGTACCGCCCCCGGCTTTGCGGCCATAGTGGGTGCGGCCCCGGATCCGGCCACGGCCAAGAAGATGGCCGAGGAGTACCAGGTAAAGACCATCTATGTCTTTATGGCTGCCAACCAGGGCGGGACGACCTTTGCCGAGCAGCTCATCCAGGAAAACGTCCAGCTCGGGTGGAACACCCGGCTGGTGCCCTTTGGTCCGGACATCTCCGCGGCCGTCTTCGCCCTGGGATTTGCCAACCGGGCCGGCATGGCCTTCGGCGGCATCGAGCCCGGCGATTACAAGAAAATGCTCGCCTACCAGAAGGACCGGGTCTTCGCGTTTGTGAACGCCCTGGGCGAGGTCAACGCGGAGTGGGCGGCCAATGCCGCCGGCTGCGTGAACTGGGGGTTCCCCACCATTGCGGACACGGACATTCCGGAGATCCTGCCCACGGGCGTGTGCACCTACGAGCACGTGGTGGCCAACGTAGGCCACGACGAGATGCCGTCCAGGTCCATAGAGATCCGCGGCCTCAAGGTCACCATCACCGAGATAGATATCCCGCTGGCATACGGTCCCGCCTTCGAGGGCGAGCGCGTGCGCAAGGACGATCTGTACCTGGAGATGGGCGGCGGAAAGACCCAGATGACCGAGCTCTGCAAGATGGCCGATATGAACGCCATAGAAGACGGCAAGGTGGAGGTCATAGGCCCTGATCTCAAAGACTGCAAAAAGGGCGATCGCCTTCCCATGGGCATATACGTGCAGGTGGCCGGCCGCCAGATGCAGGAGGACTTCGAGCCCATCCTGGAGCGGCAGATCCATCACCTGATCAACTACGCCCAGGGCATCATGCACATCGGACAGCGGGACATCTCCTGGGTCCGAGTGGGTGAGCAGGCCGTGGAGAAGGGCTTCACTCTCAAGGATATCGGAACCATTCTCCACGCCAAGTTCCACCAGGATTTCGGAAGCATTCTCGACAAGGTCCAGGTGACCCTTTACACCAAGCAGGAGGACGTGGACAAGCTGACCAAGAGGGCCCGCGAGGAGTACAAGCACCGGGACGAGCGCGTGGAGAGCATGACCGACGAGAGCACGGACCCCTTTTACTCCTGCACCCTTTGCCAGTCCTTCGCACCGAACCACGTATGCGTTGTGAGCCCCGAACGAACCGGTCTCTGCGGGGCCTACAACTGGATGGACTGCAAGGCCTCGTTTGAGATCAACCCCACCGGACCCAACCAGCCCGTTGAAAAGGGCGAGTGTACCGACCCCGTGCTGGGCTCGTGGGCCGGCGTGGACGAGTTCGTGTACAAGACGTCACGCCAGGCCATCGGTCACGTGAATTTCTACAGCCTGGTCCAGGATCCCATGACCACATGCGGGTGCTGCGAGTGTATCGCCGCGGTCCTGCCCACATGTAACGGTGTTATGACGGTACATCGTGACTACCTGGGCGAGACCCCCTCCGGCATGAAGTTCACCACCCTTGCGGGCGTGATGGGCGGCGGCCAGTCCTCACCGGGTTTCGTGGGCCACTCCAAGTTCAACATTACCCAGAGGAAATTCGTCAAGGGCGACGGCGGACTCAAGCGACTCGTTTGGATGCCCAAGTCTCTCAAGGAAGAGATCAAGGAGCGATTCGAGATGCGCGCCAAGGAGGAAGGAATGCCGGACCTCCTGGATCGCATTGCGGACGAGACCGTGGGCATCACCGAGGAGGAGATCATGCCCTTCCTCCAGGAAAAAGACCACCCTGCCCTGAAGATGGATTCCATTGTGGGTTGATGATATCCCGCAAAGGGGCGATTACTGAACAACCCTTCGTTATGAGGAGAGCAACATGGGACTGACTGGTATACAGATCTTCAAAATGCTGCCCAAGACGAACTGCGGAGAATGCGGGGTACCAACCTGCCTTGCGTTTGCCATGAACCTGGCCTCCGGAAAGGCGGAACTGGACGCCTGTCCATACGTCTCGGATGAGGCCCGGGAGCAGTTGGCAGAGGCCTCCGCACCTCCTATCCGTCCTGTGCAGATCGGCGCGGGTGTGCGGGCCCTCAAGGTCGGTGGTGAGACCGTCATGTTTCGCCACGAAAAGACGTTTTACAGCCCGACCGGGCTCGGTGCCCTGGTAACTTCGGACACTGACGCGGATACCCTTGACAAGAAACTCAAGGAGTGGAACGCACTTCAGTTCGAGCGCGTGGGAGTGAACCTTCGGCCCGAGCTCGTGGCGCTCAAGGACGCGAACGGCGATGCCGCGGCATTCGCCGCCGCCGCCAAGAAGATCGCGTCGGAGAGCGAGTTCAACCTCGTGCTCATGAGCGATAAGGTGGATGTGCTCAAGGCGGGAGTGGAGGCGGCAGGCTTCAAGAAGCCGCTCCTGTATGCGGCCACCGAGGAAAACGCGGAAGAGATTGGAAACCTGGCCAAGGAGAACAGCCTTCCCCTGGCCGTGAAGGCCGACGGTATCGACGGCCTCATCGCACTCACGGACAAACTTACAGGCATGGGGCTGAAAGACCTGGTTTTGGACTCCGGTGCCCGGGAACCAAAGCAGCTGTTCGAGGACAATGTGGCCATTCGCCGGGCGGCCCTCAAGGCGGGCAACCGATCTGTGGGTTTTCCCACAATCACATTCCCCTGCGAGATGGCCGGAAACCTGGACATGGAGACCGTTCTGGCTTCGCTCCTGGTCGCCAAGTACGCCGGCATAGTCATCTTGTCCGATTTCAAGGGAGAGAGCATTTTTCCGATCCTGCTCGAGCGGCTCAACATTTACACCGACCCGCAACGGCCCATGACCGTGACCCAGGGGATTTACGAGATCGGTTCGCCGGACGAGAACTCCCCTGTTCTCATTACCACTAACTTCTCGCTCACCTACTTCATTGTGAGCGGAGAGATCGAGTCCAGCCGGATCCCAAGCTGGCTTTTGATCATGGACACGGAAGGACTGTCTGTGATGACTGCGTGGGCGGCCGGAAAGTTCGTGGGAGACGCCGTCGGCATGTTTGTGAAGAAGTGCGGAATCGCCGACAAGGTCAAGCACCGCAAGATCATTATTCCCGGCTACGCAGCGGCGATCAGCGGTGACATGGAGGAAGAACTCCCGGACTGGGAGATCCTTATCGGACCCAGGGACGCATCCCTGATCCCCAAGTACCTCAAGGAGATGAAGAAGTAGCCGCCTTTTGCGGTGAGCCCCGATCCTAGTTCGTAAGGGAGAGAGCCTATGTTATTGATCGGAGAAAACCTGAATGTAATCAACCGGGAGATCGGGAAGGCCTTTAAGGAAAAGGATCCGGGCCCGATCGCCGAGGAGGCCAAGCGCCAGCAGGAAAAGGGGATGGACTGGATCGACATCAACTTGGGCCCGGCCCGCAAGGGGGGACCTGAATTAATGGAGTTCGTCGTCAAAACGGTCCAGGAAGCCATAGGGGACTCCATTCCCCTGTGTTTGGACACCTCCAACATCGAGGCCATGGAAGCAGGCCTGGCAACCCACAAGGGAAAGGCCATCATCAACTCGATCATGGCCAGGCCGGAGCGCTACGAAAAGATGATCCCCCTGGCCGTGAAGTACAAGGCCAATATGATCGCGCTCATGTGGGGACCTGAGGGGCTGCCTCGCGACGAAAACGAGAGGGCGGCACTGGCGGTCGAACTCCTTTATGCGGCCAACGAGGCCGGCGTCCCGAACGAGGATATTTTTGTGGACGGGATCGTTACGCCGGTGAACATTCAGCAGCCGCAGCTCATGAGCCTTCTGGCCTTCCAGGAGATGCTTCAGGACATCGCGCCCGGCGCGAAGTCTACTTGTGGGCTGTCGAACGTTTCCAACGGTCCGCCTGATCACCTTCGCCCCATATTGAATCAGGCTTACATGGTCATGCTGGAGCGGAAGGGGATGTACTCCTGTATCGCCGATGCCTATGACGACCAGCTGGTCGCCATTGCCAGGGGCGAGAGGCCGGACATCGTGGAGATCATCCACAAGGTTATGGACGAGGAGGCCATTGACATGGATTCCCTATCCAAGGAGCTTCAGGACTACGTCAAGACGGCCAGGGTGATTCTGGGGCAATCCCTGTATTCGGATTCCTGGCTTCAGTTGTAGAGAGAATTAGAGAGCGGCCCTGGAGTCGCTGTTTTCGGAGGCCTCCCCATGGATCGGCAAGCGCCCCGTGGGGAGGCTTTTGTGTTCAAGAAGAGAGCGCGGCCGCGTGTTGAAGCTACTAAGGACGAGAGAGGAGACCTGAAAAGGATATGAAGGACAAAGAAGAACTGCCGACCATCCAGCCCACCCCCGGTGATCTGGAAAGGGCGGAACAGGACCGGACGATAGAGGCCGGGCTCAAGCGAATCGGCCGGAAGATCCTTGTCATGAGCGGCAAAGGAGGTGTGGGCAAGAGCACGGTGGCGGCCACAGTGGCCCTTTTGCTTGCTGACCGGGGTCTTCGAGTGGGGCTGCTGGATGTGGACCTTCACGGCCCCAGCATCCCCCGTCTCCTGGGAATTCAAGGGGGTCTGCGGATCGAGGAAAAAGACGTGGTCCGGCCTTATGCGGTGAACGGGAACCTCTTTGTCATGTCCATTGAGATGGTTCTCGGCGAGAACAAGGACACAGCCGTCATCTGGCGCGGGCCGATAAAGATCAGCGCCATACGGCAGTTCATTTCCGATCTCAAGTGGGGCGACCTGGATTACCTGATCGTGGACTCGCCTCCGGGCACCGGGGACGAACCGCTTACCGTGGCACAGACCATCCCTGATGCAGAGGCCCTGATAGTAACAACTCCTCAGGAGATCAGCCTGGCGGATGTCAGGAAGTCCATCAATTTCTGCAGGCAGGTGGACCTCGCCATGCTGGGGCTGGTGGAAAATATGGCGGCCATGACCTGCCCGCACTGCGGGAAGGAGATACCCCTGTTCGGTTCCGGAGGCGGAGCCAGGATTTCCGAACAGATGGGCCTGCGTCTTCTGGGGGAGATTCCCGCTGATCCCGAGGTGGTGGAATTAGGAGATCAGGGAAGGCTGTCGTTGCTCCTTGAAAAGCATGAGAGCGGCGTGCGCCGCGCCTATGACCGGATTATCGACGCGATTGTCGAAAGCGGGTCGAAGCCCGGCACAACCTCTTCAACGGCGGCATAATCCCCCCATGTACCTTGACGTTTCGGGGATATCAGGCGAGAATATGTAGGGGCAGGAGGCAAGTCCATTCACCTTGCAAGAGAGGAGCCAGGAGCATGGCACAGGTTTTTTTCTGTCACCTTGTTTTCGGCCTGATACTGATCGTGTATGGCGCCCGGGTCTGACCTTTCCTGGAGGGCCTCGGGTATCTTCAGGCCTCTCTGAACACCTACATTCCCATATTGCTGGTCTTTCCTGCCAGGCGATACTCGTTTGTCAGGACTCTTTGTCGCCTCGAGGCCGTTGAATACGACGGCAACAAGGCTCTCTACTCCCTCCCCTGGAGGGAGTTCGTATCTGAGTTGTTCTTCTGGCTGCTCGCCGGCGCCATTATGGCGGGGAGCTACCTGGTCATCTTTGAGGCCCCTTGGGCCACTGCAGTCAAGGTAATGCTGGGCTGTCTCAGTTTCGGGCTTCTCGGGGGCATTCTCTGCTTTCTCTCCTTTGAAAAACGACTCATCGACGTTTTCCGGGGCCTCGAAAACCCACCGGAAAGCTTTCCTGGCAGGTCCATCCCCGTTTCCTGGAAGATGTTCTTCTTCATGACCACGATACTGGTTTTCATGGCCGTTGCCGTACTCCTCATGACCTACATGAACATTAACCATCTACTTATGAACAGGGACGGATTAAGAGATGATATTCATGCCAGGGTGTTTGTGGATATCTTTTTCGCGTTAAGCGTGCTTCTGTTCCTGGGCGGCGTCATTGTAAAGCGGTATTCACGGAATCTGCGTGCTGTTCTGGATCTCCAAATAGGCGTTATGGGGGATATAGGGAAAGGGGATTACTCTCACCGGGTTCCCGTTGTGAGCAACGACGAGTTCGGCCTCATCGCCGCCGAAACGAACAAAATGATAGAGGGCCTAAGGGAAAGAGATTTCTGCGAGGTCAGTTTCGGCCGCTACATGGCGCCGGAGATAAGTGAGAAGATCCTTCGAGGAGAGATCCCATCGGATGGGGAAATACGTGAGGTGAGCGTGCTCTTCTGCGATCTTCGGGGGTATACGCCGTTCGTTGAGCAGAATACCCCTCGAGAGGTAGTGAGCTTTCTCAACGATTATTTTACGGAAATGGAGCAGGCCGTAAAACGGTTTCAAGGCATCGTCCTCCAGTACATCGGCGACGAGATAGAGGTCGTGTTCGGCGCCCCGGACGATCTGCCGGATCATGCGGAACAGGCCGTTCGAGCCGCCTTGAATATGCGCGAGCGGATGGCGGAGATCAACAGGAAGAGATCCCGGCTTGGTGAGGAACCGGTGGCTCACGGGATAGGGATCCATTCAGGAGAGGTTTTTGCGGGGAGCGTGGGAAGCCCGGAGAGGCTCGTCTATGCCCTTGTGGGGGACACGGTGAACGCGGCCTCGAGGATTCAGGACCTCAACAAGCAATTCGGCACGGATATCCTGGTGAGCGAGACCACTGTGCGCCTTGCTGCGGAACAGGCCGGCAACTTTGAGAGCCTTGGAAAGACCCGGCTCCGGGGCAGGCGCGAGGGACTTGAGGTTTTCCGCCTGAGGTGAGGGATGTATCCTGCTCGGCGCCTGCCCGGGTTCCCGGCTTCAACCAAAACGGTCCTGAAGATGGAATGCTCTTATTTAAAGCGAAAAATCCAGGGGCGTGGGCCTTGCCGCCCTTGAACAAAAGGCCCTTTCCGGTTATAGTGACACCTTCGTACATCCGCCGGGATGTATGCGCTTTGAAGACATCAGATGCGAGGAGGATGGTGAGGCCTTGAAGGGCTTGAAAGAAAACCCGCACTCGGAAATGACCCTTGTATTCACACCTGGGCGATACGGTCGAACGCGAAGATGCCTGTCCTGCGGGACCACCGAGATGAACGGGGGCCGTAGATACTGCTCCGCAGGATGCCGCGAACAGATCCTGTGGGTCCTTTCCCTGGCAAAGGGGCTTCTCCGTGTTTTCAACGCAAGATACGCAGCTTTTACCTTTGACCAAAACCGGGTCTTCCTGGATATCCTGCCGCTGAGGTCGAGAGAAATCTCCCGGTTCACATGCAGGCGCAGAAACGGGCGCAAACCGGCGGAAGACCTCAAGGATCTTATTCTTCAGTCAGGGGAAGAGTGGCACGAGATGGTGAGCCACCACAACTCTAAGGGTTACGCCTCCCTTTTCCTGCTTCAAAAAAACCATGACCACACCGTTCCCCCGGATGCCCTGATGCCGGATCATAGAGTGAGCCCGCGTTTTTCCCGCACGGAGAAAGAATCCATGAAGGCACTCCGGATAGGGGTGAATGAACTCCTCTCCAAGTCCAGCACGGAAAAGATCCGGTCGGCCTACAAAAGGATGGCCAAGGTGCACCACCCGGACAAGGGTGGTCGAGCTGAGGATTTCCGGCGTCTTACAGAGGCCCACGACCAGATGCTCTTCTGGGCGGAGAACCCCCGGTTCACCGCCAGGAAGGCGCTCAGCGGTTGCTGGTCCTACGACGGATATACAAATCGCTGGGTTCCCCCCCTGTAGCGCGCCCGGCGCCGGTTCCCGGGCCATGGAATGATACGTGTCTTATAAATCAGTCTCTGTCAGGGAAATACTGATTAAGGAGCCGGTTGAGGCCTCTGCGCCGTGCCGCGTAGACGCCGGGGGTACATGGGACATAAGAGCCATGGCCCTGCCCCTTGAACGGGAGGACCCGGTCACCGTGAACGCGGCCCTGGACCTGCGCACCAGTGTGTGCCTCCTGCCTTACCATGACGGCTGGGTGCGTGTTTCTTCAAAGGGCTTCAGCCCTGAAGGGCTGTCCGCAAGGACAGGGGCCTGCCCATTTGACCCGCCGTTTGGAATCTTCTTCGCCGCGGTGGAAAGATTCGGGTTCCACGGGGTCCATGTTCGAATCGCCTCCGACTCTCCACCCCGTTCCGCTTTGGGAGGATCCAGCACGGCCTTGACGGCCCAGCTTCGCGCCCTGTCTTACGTGGCGGAACGGCTGGGAGCAGGGCGGCTGCCTCCCAGGGAACTTCTTATGCTTGGATATCAACTGGAAGACGGCGTGTCCGGCGGTTTCTGCGGGATGCAGGACCAGGCGGCTGCGGTTTACGGCGGCGTCAATCTGTGGAGGTGGCGTTACGGAAGGTCCGGCACACCGTTCAGGCGGGAACCGCTCCTGGATGTCCGTGGTTGCAGGGCACTGTCGGGTTGTATCCTGGTGGCCCACAGCGGCCGTGACCACGACTCCGGTTCAATAAACCGACGCTGGTTGGAGGCGTTTATCTCGGGCCGGACCCGCAGCGGTTGGGTCAGCGCGAACCGTTCGGTTCACGGCCTGGCTCAAGCCTTGTGGGCGCGGGATTGGGGCAAGGCGGCCGAATGCCTTCGTCAGGAGATGGCGATTCGCAGGGAAATAACGCCGGACGCCCTTATCCCCGAAACGAGCGCCCTCATTGAGGCGGCGGAGGCGGAGGGTTGCGGAGCCCGCTTTGCCGGGGCCGGTGCAGGGGGGGCCGTTTGGGCGATAGGACCTCGCGACCTGATCGCCGGACTACGTTCCCGCTGGACAGAAACCCTGAAATCCATGAAGGGCGGGCGGCTCTTGGGGTGCGGCATAGACTCCCAGGGGGTTGGCTGATAGACAGCGGCTCGCCCTCCGGAGGTGCTGCAGGGAGATGCAGTAGTGGGCTCTCGCCCCTGGTGCAAGTGATACTTTCAGTTCCTGCCGGTCTCTCTCAGCGTGTCCATAAACACCTTGTAGAAACGCTCGTTCTCGGCGAGAGCCTTCTTGAGGATTCCTGATAGCTTATCCAAATCCGCCGGGTTTATCACCAGGTTGGCGCTCATGGAGAAGGCCTTCATGTTGTCCATGGTCTGTAGCCGCTCTCCTAAAAGCGCCAGGAAGGTCTTTCGCCGAACAGGCATGGGCACGTGATTTATGGAATTTATGATGGGGCTGTAGTCCAGTGGTTGGCCGTCGAAGCCGTCGGCGAGGATCACGAGATCGAAAACGTGGAAACGCATCTTGCTGATGGCGTCCCGCGTGTCCGATGACTCCACGAAGCGATGATCTATGGCTTCTATGGCGGCCCGTATCTGTTCCTTTCGGCCGGCGTCGCTGTCCAGGACCAAGGCCAGCTTGGTACCCTCCTCGTAAAACCCGAGAGAGGTGTCGTCTCCGTAAGCGAGCTCGTCGTCCATTTCTTGCCTTGCTTCCTGTTCTGCCGGCCGGGGCTTTGCCTGTTCCGCTGTCCCTTCATCTCTATATCGCGTGTCTATGGTTATCTTGTTGCTGCAGGCGGGGCAGGCGATCCTCACGAGCTGGCCCTGTGGGACCTTCTCATCGGGAATTCTCAACGTCTTATTGCAGTGGCTGCATGTCACATCCATGGGCCGGCTCCTTGAGTGCGCATTGCCCCGTTGTGCGGATCCATTCAGGTCCGATAACGGGCCATCTAGCGCCGGAACAGCTTTTTGTCTTCTTGGTTTCCGTAGGAGTCATCCAGAGTCAGGTCCTCTATTGACGTGGTCTTCTCGCCCCGGGCCGCCTTGACGGAGTCGATGGCCCGTCCGACCACAGCCTTTCGGGACGCGTAGCTCATGGCCGTATCCTCCGAGACGAGGCCCTGTTTGAAGAGTTCCGTTATGGATTGGTCGAATGTCATCATCCCAAAGGCCTGGCTCCCCTCGATTATCTCGTAAAAGGTCTTTCCTTCGGACTCGCCGTTGAGAATGGAGTCTTTCACCCGCAGGTTCGCGCCCATGATTTCAAAGGCCGCCACCCGCCCGCCACCCGCCTTGGGAAGCAGGCGCTGACAGGCGATCCATCTCATTGTATCCGAGAGGCGGATGCGGATCTGTTTTTCCTCCTCCTGCTCGAACATCCCGACGATCCGGTTCACGGTCTGACCGGCATCCACGGTGTGGAGGGTGGTCAGGACCAGGTGGCCGGTCTCTGCGGCTGAAAGGCCTATTTCCACGGTCTCGCGGTCACGCATCTCCCCGACAAGGATTACCTTGGGGGCCTGGCGCAGGGCCGCTCGAAGTCCCGAGGCGTACGTGTCGAAGTCCATCCCCAGTTCCCGCTGGTTGAAGGTGGACTTCTTCTGTGAGTGGACGAACTCCACAGGGTCTTCAAGCGTTACCACGTGCACGGATTTTGTCTCGTTGATCTCATCCAGGATCGCGGCAAGGGAGGTGGACTTTCCGCTGCCCGTAGCGCCGGTTATCAGGATGATGCCGTTTCGCTCCAGGGCCATCTTCTTGAAAGCAGGAGGCAGTTTCATCTCCTCGATGGTGGGCACCCGTGTGGCCAGCTGGCGCATCACGGTGGAATAGTACCCTTTTTGGGAAAAAACATTTACGCGGAAGCGGGCCTTACCTGCGAGCTGATAAGACAGGTCACAGGATCCCTGGGTTATCAGATTCTTGGTAAGCCGCCGGTCCCCGTTGATCAGGTTCAGGGCGAATACCTCGGACTGGAAGGGGGTCAACCGGTTGATGGGGGGATTCAACGTTACCGGCTGAAGCTCTCCGGATGTTTCCACCTGAAAGGGCTTGTCCACGGTAATGTTCAAGTCCGACACGTTATCGTGTGACTCGAGCATGGTCGTCAGGATGTGATCGATCTGCTGGCGTCTCATGGCTCCTTGCTCCTCCGGCCTGGAAACGGCTCAGTGCCCAAAAATCGTTGTCTAGCGGGCACCATGGGGGACTAGACTTCCGTAAAATCGGACGGCGGGTTCCTGAGAAAAGGACGGAATTTCCCTTTGTCGTTTGCCTTATTGTAGGCGTCGTCTGCAGATATAATCTTTTTCTTGAGGTACTCCATGATAGCGTCGTCCAGAGACTGCATTCCGTACTTTTTGCCGGTCTGTATCATGGAGGGGATCTGAAAGGTCTTTCCTTCCCGAATCAGGTTTCGGACGGCCGGGTTAGCTATCATGATTTCCAGGGCCGCCACCCGTCCTTTCTTGTCCGCCCGGCGAAACAGGGTCTGGGCGACAACCGCGCGAAGACCATCCGCCAGGGTGTTCCGGATCTGTTCCTGTTGGCTCACCGGGAAGACCTCGATGACCCGGTCCACTGTCTTGGCCGCGCTTGTGGTATGAAGGGTGCCAAAGACAAGGTGTCCCGTTGCTGATGCCTCGATGGCGAGGCTGATGGTCTCCAGGTCCCGCATCTCGCCTACAAGTATGATGTCCGGGTCCTCGCGGAGGGCTCCGCGAAGGGCGGCTGAAAAAGACCGTGTGTGGAGGCCCACCTCACGATGGTTCACCACGGCCTTCTCACTGTGGTGAACGAACTCTATAGGATCCTCTATGGTCAGGATGTGGTCCTTGCGGGTCTTGTTCGCCTCATCCACGATGGCTGCCAGGGTTGTGGACTTACCACTGCCGGTGGGTCCGGTGACCAGGACAAGACCGCGCGGCAGGGTGGCGAGGCGCTGAACGACCGGCGGAAGCCCCAACTGCTGGCATGTGAGCACGGTGGACGGTATTTCCCGGAACACGGCCCCTACGCCGTACTTCTGTTGAAAGAAGTTGGCGCGGTAGCGGGCAAGACCGGGGATTTCGTAAGCGAAGTCGACGTCTCCGGACTCCTCGAAGATCTTCACTTTGTCTTCCGGTGCTATCTCGTAAAGCATGGCCTTGAGGTTGTCGTTATCCAGGGCCTTGTACTTGACGCGCTCCAGTTCTCCCTGAATGCGAAGAACCGGCTGCTGGCCGGAGACGAGATGAAGGTCACTCGCGCCCTGTTCGTTCATGAGTTTGAAAAACGCATCGATCTGGGCCATGAAGC
>CAYVDE010000004.1:0-86070 GCA_964450535.1 uncultured Desulfobacterales bacterium | reverse complement strand
GCTCGGGATCGACGCCGCGGAGATAATATACCCCGTCCAGGCTGAAAAACCCGTCCGGCACGTCCCACAGCTCTTCCTGATTCTCGATGACCAGCACCTCAAGGCTCCTGAAGAGGTGATAGTAGGCCAGATACTCCCCTTTCTTGAAGAGCCACTGGACCAGCCGCGCGCTGTCCGCCTGTTCCAGACGCTCCAGCCAGGCTCCGGTCCCGGCAACGTCCACCCGGTCTCCGTTCCAGATCTCCAGGTCCAGCAGGTACTGCCATTGTTCTTCCGAGGCCAGTTCCAGAAGAAGAACTGCGTCCTGGTCGCCCACCTTCTTCACCATCCAGTAAAAGTCTTCTTCCGGGAGCCGCCGCACAGCCTCGCGGGGGTTGTCAAGCTCCAGGAGATTGCGAATGATGTCCCTCCCGGAAAGGGCGCGGATCCCCTGCAGGAGGCCCTTTTCATCCCCGGGCACAGGGGCCGGGGCCGGCCGATCCGCACCGGTGTTTTGCGGTTTCTTCTTCAAGATGTCTTCCTCCCGGCTCTCAGTAGTCTTAAAGGATACTCCAGAGAAGAGGGAAGCGGCCCCGGGACAATCGTGAAGTAAAGGCCGCGCGTCGTCCGATCAAACTAAACGGCAAGCATTGGCCACGGCCGGTCAGAATCGGATCCGCATGGGCATGGGAGAAGAGCTGTCGGCAATGCGCCTTAGTTCCGCTTCCTCGCTCTTGAGGATGTCCAGGAGCATTAGGGCCTCTGTTGCGGAGAGCGTAACCCCTTGTCCTTCAGGGTTGCGGATATCCAGCCCCCGGTCCGAAACACCGATCGTGAAACAGTCCCTGGTCTCGATTTCATCCATATCCCGCCCGTAACAAACGTCTAACTTGGGTAATTGGGTATGAGGGAAGACAATCCATGGGGTAACCCAACTGTCTGGTCATGCATAAGAACCTATAATCCACGCATTTCCACTGTCAAGCCGGATCATGCGCAAACCAGGACCCCCTGTCTCCCGCCATGACGCCAGGAAAACCCTTTCCATTGTATTGTATCTGCGATCCTCGCGGCAATTCGAGAAAATAAAACCTTTACTGATGTGGGGTGGGTTAAGTAGTCTTATTTGCCCGCTGCCGGCACACCATTATCAGGGCGGCAAATGCCGCTTACTCGAGGAGGAACACGCTGTTATGAAGGAGATAGCCCAGATCCACTTCTCCGGAGGCATGAAGGTCGAAGCGCAGATGAACGACACACTCATCAAGGCCGACCAGCCGGTGAATGAAGGAGGGGAGGGTTCGGCCCCGCAACCGTTTCAGCTTTTCCTGGCCTCCATCGCAACCTGCGCTGCGGCATACGCCGCGGGCTTCTGCGAGGCGAGAAAGCTCTCAACCGATGGTATGTCACTGAGCATGAGCGGGGAGTTTGGCCCGGACAATAAACTCTACACGAAATTATCTCTTCACCTGACCCTTCCCGAGGGGTTCCCGGAAAAATATCGTGCCTCCATCCTGCGGGTCATGGATCTCTGCGCTGTAAAGAAGCAAATAGTCAAACCGCCTGAATTCGAGATTACAGCCGGATAACCCCCCACCCGTCAGGCTTCTTTCTTGTCGCCGTGTATGCGCAGGTAGTTTTCCGCAAGCACCTTGCGCAGGGCTCCCTCATCCCTGATCATCTTCTTAACAAAGGCCACATACTCAAGGGTGAGTTCCGGCCATCCCATGGTGGCGTCTGAACCGAAGAGCACCCGGTCCGGATAGGCATTGATGAAATCCCCGTAGGCCTCGGGCGCTTCCTTCATGAACGGCAGCAGGGAGGAGAAATCCGTGCTCACGTGTCCCATGCGCTCGAGGACCCGGTCCACGGCCTTTCGGGAAAACCCGAAGTGGGGAATAACAAACGGGGTCCCGGGAAAGGCCTTAAAGAGGTCTTCCACGAATGGGGCGTATTTCCGCAGGTCCGCATGGAATATCACCGGCCAGCCGAAGTCCGAGGCCTGCTCCACCAGGCGGGCGGTCAGGTTCTCCGAGGCGCTCATGGAACGGCCGAACACTTTCTTCCACCCTGCCATCCGGTTCTCCTTGTCCTCCTCCGGGATGTAAAGGACCTTGAGCCCGCGATACCCGGCCTCGCGAAAGGGCTTGAGGTCGGCCCTGCCCTCTTCCATGAAACGGCTGTCAAGGTAGGGAAAGAGTGGTATGCCGAGAAAATCATCCGGCAGGCACTCTTCCGGCTCGGGAAACTTGTCGAAAAACGTATGATCCACTCGATCGTGGTAAGCCCCGGGGACCAGGGCCAGGCATCGCCTGCGGTCGGCCAGGTGGTACCCCATGATGATGACCGCCATCCCCTGAAGGCCCTCATCGCGGACAGGGATCCAGCCCCTTGTCGTCTCTTCCTCGGATCCGTGGCGAAGAAAATGCACATGTGCATCGTAGAAATTCATCCGCATACCTCACAATAAACAGCTCTCAAATGAACCTCCTTTCCCATGCCTAAACGCTTAGCACAGGCGCGACGCCCAAGGCAAGCCCGCGTTCCGGGCCCGCTGTTTAGCAGGCAACTGACCAATGTCAGTGGTTCTTCTCTTGACAGGCGGCCCATCCATGAGAGAAAGAATGGTTGACCATTTTAAAACCCTGACGCCCGATCTCACCGGGCCGAAGCTATCAAGACCTGAGACCCTACGGAGCGGACATGAGACCTCTGATCGGCATCACCTGCTCGAGACAGATCGGCGGGGGATGGGGTGCCTATGACACAGGCCACCCCATTGATTACGTATTTGACGACTACTCCCGGGCCGTGCTCCTTTCAGGCGGGGCCCCGGTGCTCATCCCTGCGGCACAGGACCGAAAGAGCATCGTGACCGTCCTCGACCGCCTGGACGGGGTCATTCTCAGCGGCGGTCCGGACGTGCACCCCCGGTTCTACGGCGAGGAGCCTCTCGCCCGCCTGGGCGACCTGGATGAGGAGCTCGACCTCATGGAACTGGACCTGACCCGTGCGGTCCTTGAACGAGACATGCCCCTGTTTGCAGTTTGCCGGGGCATCCAGGTCTTGAACGTGGCCCTGGGCGGCACCCTCTTCCAGGACATATCCGCCCAGGTGGAAGGGGCGATCAACCACGTGCAGCCGGCCCCCAAGAGTGTTACCACACACAAGGTGACACTGGAGCCCGAATCCATGCTGTCCGGGATCCTGGGCCGGCGCACCATCATGGTCAACGGCAGGCATCACCAGGCCATCAAGGACGCGGCCCCTGACCTCAGCATAACGGCCCGGGCCCGGGACCAGGTGGTGGAGGCCGTGGAGTGGCCCGGGCGGCGCTTTGTGCTTGGCGTGCAGTGGCACCCCGAGGGCACCTGGAGAAACGACACCCCTTCGAAAAGGCTCTTCAAGGCCCTTGTAACGGCCGCGGAATCGAAATGACGCTTATCAATGTTGAGGCCTATCAAAAACCGTCTTTTCTCTGCGACTTTATGCCTCTGCGCGAACCATAAGGCTTTCAGGGTTTCATCATATCTAGACATTATCAACTTTCACCAAAGACAAAGGAGCGTACAACCATGCAGATTCTAGTGCTTTATCATTCCAAGGGCGGAAATACCAAAAAGCTGGCCCAGGCCGTGGCCAGAGGCGTTGACTCGGTTGACGGGGCGAGCGCGCTCCTTAAGGCCGTAAAGGACGTAACAAAGGAGGACTTTACGAACTCCGCAGGCGTCATCGCCGGTTCGCCGGTCTACTTCGGGATCATGGCGGCGGAACTCAAAAAGGTCTTCGATGATTTCATAGGAACCAGGAAACAAATGGAGGGCAAGGTGGGCGCGGCCTTTGCCACCTCGGGGGACCCCACAGGCGGCAAGGAGACCACCATGATATCCATCATCCAGTGTATGCTCATCTACGGCATGGTCATAGTGGGCGACCCCATGTCCGCCACAGGCCACTACGGCACGGCCTGCACAGGCGCACCTGACGACGCGACAGCGGAAAACGCCGCAAAGCTGGGCGCAAGGGTGGCGGAAATCGCCAGGCGACTGAACGGCTAGTCCTGTTTTTCAATGGCCTCCCGTATCTGCCGAAGCAGGGGGCCGTCTTCAGCCCAGAGCCGGCAGCTCCTGATCACCGTGGAGAGCGCCGGCATCTCCTCCAGGGATCGTGGCATGGGGCGCGGCTTTCTCGTGTACTGGGCGAACATCCCGTGAATGATAGCCGCACCCATGGTCACTATGAGATGCGTGAGGTGGGCGCAGCCCTTGACCCCGCCCAGGCGATTGTGCACCTCCTCGCTGTACCCGTGAACAACGGACAACCCGATGATGCGCTTGACCGAATCCAGTGTAGTCGGGCAAAGCTCGTGAGGCACGTCCAGCATCTCGGCCTCCGCGTCCATGATTGAAGGCGGCCTCCCCCCCACAAGAACCCTCACGCACATGTTGTGCACGACTCCGGCGGACATGGGTGTACCGTCCCAATAATACCTCGCCACCAGGCGGTCATCCCTCAGCCTTCCCTCTACTATGATCCGGTCATCCTCCAGCGGATAAGACCGGAACTCAAGGCGCCGCTCATGCACGGGCTCGCCTTTTATGAGATCTTTAAGCGTACTCATTCAATCCCCTCCTCAGGACCAAAGCTGGGCCGTGAGCATTCCCGATAGCATGAGACCGCAGCCGACAACAGCCCGCAGGTCCAGGACCTCGCCCAGAATGATCCATCCGGCCACTGCCCCGAACACCGCCTCCAGGCTCAGGATAACCGCGGCATGCACCGGCGGTGCGTGACGCTGGGCAACCACCTGAAGCGTGTAGGCCACGCCCACGGACAAAAGCCCCCCATAGAGAATGGGAATGGCGGCCCCTCTGAGCCCTTCTGCGGTCACAGGCTCGAAAAGTGCGGCTGACACTAGACTCAGAAAGGCGCACACCAGAAACTGTATGCAGGCAAGGCGCAACCGCCTTACCCGCGGCGACAGCCAACCAAGGATGAGGACATGGACCGCCCAGAAAAAGGCGCTCACCAGCACCAGGAAATCCCCGGGAGCGAGCCTGAAATCCTCGGTCACGCTCAAGAGGTAGAGCCCCGCTACGGCCAGGCAGGCCCCGAGCCATCCTCCCCATCTGGGCCGAAAGCCCCACAAAAGACCCAAAATAGGCACGATGATGACGTAAAGGCCGGTAATGAACGCGGCCTTGCCGGCCGTGGTGTACACAAGGCCCGCCTGTTGGAGCGCCGCTGCTGTGTATAGAACCACCCCGGCAATCCCGCCTCCCCATACAAGGGCACGATTGCCGCCCCTAACAGCCTTCCCCTCTTCGGGTGGGACAATGGGTTTTTGGCGAAGCACCAGAGGCAGCAGCACCAGGGCCCCGAGTGAAAACCTGACTCCATTGAACAAGAACGGCCCCACGTGATCCATGCCCACACGCTGGGCCACGAATGCACTTCCCCAGATCACGGCCGTCAAAAGCAGCAGCCAGTCGGCCTTGAGAACGTTCTTGTCCAATCTTCCAGGCCCTCCTCAACAATAACTGCGTCTCAAATCCATCGGACCGCCATAAGAGACACGCCCGCCTATATCACGCAGCCTGCCCTGATGCCAGGGTTTTGTCCTGCCGGTAGATGTATCAGCACAATCGGACCGTTTTTATCCCCCATACGCTGTTCCCCGCTCCCTGCTGGATAAGCGCCTCTCCGCCTGAATCGACGTCACCATGGCACGCTACTTAATCGCTGAACATTAAAACCCTAATTCAGGAGAATGATGCTCAGAAAAAGACAGGTTTGTCAGCCCGGATGCTTTATGATTGACTTTCGCGATTGATTTTTGGGAAACTATACTGGCTGATTCAGTAAACCTATAGCGACGAGGAGACCCCCCAATTTAAATCATACTTGCTTCTGCGCTCCCCTTGCCCCTCATTTTTTAACCGCACCATCTCGCGCCAACATCTCCCCCTCCAGCGAAGCTTCTTCCTACTACAACCGGATCAGAAACGGTGATCTTGACCAAGGAATAGAAGCGAACCGAGATTGCGAATGCAATTCCACTTTGTATTGTGCATAGGCTAATGAAATGCACTGAATCACTCATTAAAAACCCGTCTGTGACGAGGCTGTAGTAGGAGGTTATCATAAAATCAAACAATACAAATATGCCGGCAATGACATTGGGTGAAGTCAAAACAGGAGATATACTACTATCTTATGGTGACAATTTACTTTCGGAAACCATTCGACTTCTGGATGGTGGCTATTATAGCCACTCGGCCATTTGTGCCGGAATAGATGAGAACAACGGCCCTATGGCCATTGAGGCCACAAAAAAAGGGGTAGTCAAAAACAGCCTGAGTGACGATATGGAAGTTCAATTGTATGTTGATGTATACCGGTTTGAAGCCGACACAGGTCATACATTCGAATCGCCTGGATGGCCGTCCGATCCCGTCATCGACCGAGCAGCTTTTTATGAGGCTGCGGAGGCAAAATATGCCCATAGCCAGTTATTGTTAATGGGCATATTGGTTCTAGTGCGAAAAGCTCCTCTCGGAGTACTCCCGAACGCCACTCTTCGAAGTTGGCTGGACAGGTTCATTAATACTTTCAAAGATAGTTCGGCAAGCGATATAGAGAACGTGACCTGTTCGGAGCTGGTTTATCGTTGTTTTTATGAAGCAGAGTCGGATCCCAGATGGAAATATGGGCTGGGTATATCGGGCACCTTAAACCCTGACGGTGTGGTGATACGAACATTTGCGAGGCACGCAATACCTGATGTCGGGAAAATGGATCAACAGACGAGAGGGCTTTATCAAGAAGCTCAAAAGATCCTTGATAAAATGAAACCTAGTCTGCATCGAAACCTAAAAGGCATACCTGAGTCGGGAGACGACATCGTAACCCGTGCAGCGAATCCCTATGTTTGTGCTGATATGGTGACACCCCATGATCTCCAGAAGAGCCCCAACCTGAATTTGATAGGTCGACTGCAATCTTGAGGAATATAGGGTATAAACGAATTCCAATAAATCATTTTGATCAATATCAGATAGCACATGCAATGCCAGATGATAAAGGTGATCATTCATTCTCTTGGCCGATCTGACCGGATCGAACATCTGGCAGGTTTTTTTCTCATTGCCGTCCTATTCCTCTCTTTATGGCCAGTGAAAGAGGCTTATTCCGCCCAAACCCTTCTGATCACGGGTAATAAAGGCCGTTATGAAATGGCTCCATACCTTGAGATTCTGGAAGACAAGAATAATGAATGGACAATCAACGTAGTCTCATCTGCGGCTGTTTCAAAAAAATTTGAGCCGCTCACCACTCGCACTTTGAACTTGGGACTTACTTCCTCAGCCATCTGGATACGGTTTACAGTTGCTGTTCGAAAGCCACCGAACAGCGCGTATATTCCCAATCAAAAATGGTATCTTGATTTTAAAAGGTTTTATTTGGAACACTGCGATTTCTATATTCCGATCAGCGATGACGAGTATAAACCTATCGAAGGGTGGCAGGTAATCAATGCTAGCTCACAAAGAAAATGGATTAAGCATAGCCCTGTTAAACTGCCGCTTGAATTTCCTATCTTAGAACAATTTGCAATCCCCCAAACTCTTTATTTACGTTTACAACATTCATCTGCCCTTTTCCTTCCGCTGACGATATTTTCCGCTGATGAATATTTTGCCCACTCAAAAAAAGCCAATTTTTGGTACGGAATCTATTTCGGTACGATCCTTGCGATGTTTCTCTTCAATCTATTTGTATACATTGCTCTTCGTGAGCATATCTCACTTTATTACCTTTTCTATATTGGCTCAGTGGCTACATATTTTCTTTTTTTAAATGGATTCGCTTTTCATTATATGTTCACAGATCAGTACCATTTACACCAAATATTGCATATGATATCCTTGGGCTTTACTATTTTATTTGGTGTATATTTTGCAAAAAATTTCCTGTCAACTAAATTAAACAGTAAATTAATTGACAAGTTCCTTGTTTCGGTAATCTTTGGGGCAGCTTTATTTATCGCATTCGCTCCTTTTGCCAAAATAGCTTTATTAAATCAAATTGGAAGTATATTAGGGATCATCAGCCCTTTACTTGTCATTATCGCTGGATTAATTGCCTGGAAAAAGGGGTTCCGTCCTATTTTCTTTTTTCTTGTCGCTTGGACCATCCTGTCGTTCGGAGGATTTATTTTTGCTCTGACTTACCGTGGAATTTTGCCCTATACTACCATAAACATTCACAGCTTCCAGATCGGCTCGGGGCTCGAGGTCGTCATCTTGTCTTTTGCTCTCGCTCACAGGGTTCGTATCCTGCGTAGAGAAAGGCAACGGGTTTTCGATATGTTTGGGAAATATGTCACCCGCGAAGTGCGCGACGAAATCCTGAGCGGACGCATTCCGCTGGATGGAGAAATCAAGGAAGTGACCCTTCTCTTTGCGGATTTGAGGGATTTCACACGCCTGGCGGAATCCTCGCCACCGAGAGAGGTTGTGAGAATCATCAACTGCTATTTCACTGAGATGGCAAACTCCATCCATCTCCACAATGGCCTTGTGTTGCAGTTTATCGGTGACGAGATTGAAGCCGTATTTGGCGCCCCGATGTCTTTGGACAACCACCCGCGACTGGCGGTCCAGTCGGCTCTTGAGATGCGTAAACGCCTAGACCAGCTAAATGAGAACTTAATATCACAGAATTATCAACCCCTTCGACACGGTATCGGGATCCACACGGGTCAGGTGATTGCCGCAAACATCGGTAGCCTAGACCGGTTGTCCTACGCCCTTGTCGGAGATTCGGTCAATGTGGCATCCCGAATCCAGGAACAAACCAAAGCTTATCAGACCGATATTATTATCAGTTCTTCTACCCAAACGGCCCTTGACCGGGAGTTCGAGCTTGACAGATTGGATTTGATTAGGCTCAGGGGAAAGACCCAAACGATTCAGCTCTTCGCGGTGAAATAGAAACTGCCGATGTCCACCACTCCTGCCTATGCAGAAGGGCCGGGCCCAACAGGTGAGAGCGCCCAAGACTTTTATCGTGCTTTTGCGTTTTCATATGATTTTCCATAGTATATTGCGTTTATTGGTGAACCTGTTTTCACCATTTTCTGAAAGGAGGGCATCATGGACATGAAGGATCGGATGCATTGGATCTGCTCGACGATTGACGTGCCTGGAGGAACGCGGGTCGAGAGTGCACCTACCGACCTCGTGAAGATGGGCATGGCCGCCAAGGACAAATGCTGGAAGAGGGGAACGGCCCTCAAAGTAAGCTTTTTGGAAGGGGAAGGTGCCCTTCGCTCGAGGGTCCTCGAGGCCGCCGGTCATTGGTTCCTGGATGACGTTGACCTCTCCCTCGAACCGAGCTCGCATGAGGAACGGTGCCACTTCCGTATCGCTTTCGATCCCAACCGCGGATCATGGTCTTACATCGGAACCGATAGTCTCAGCATACATCCCTCTCAGCCGACCATGAACCTCGGCTGGGCAACGTTGGACGCGGAGAAGGAGGACTTTTATAGTGTCGTGATCCACGAATTCGGTCATGCCCTCGGCTTGCTTCATGAGCACAACCACCCGGAGGCGAGGGTGAGCTGGAACAAGGCCGCTGTCTATGCCGAACTTTCCGGTCCACCCAATTTCTGGGACAAGGAGACCATCGATCAAAACGTGTTCGCCAAATTCGATGAGTCCGATGTGGTCATAACCGATTTCGACGCTGCATCGGTCATGATTTACACGATCCCAGCGCGATGGACTGCAGACGGCCGGTATTTCATTCCGTCATGGAAACTGTCGGAGGGAGACACCGCGACAATCAAGAGACTGTATAGCTGAATGAGGCCGAAGGACGATGCTGACGGTCGAAAATGATGTGCTGGCGGTCGCCGGTCTGCGCATTGCCCTGCAGCGCATCGGTCTCGCCTATTGGTCAGCGGGAGATGTCCTGCGCAGTTGGGCTATGGCGCCCATCGTGCTTGCCGAGGACGGTGTGTACGCCCCGTGCGACCGAAGGGAGGCGCTCTGGATCGGGTTTTGGCTCGACGATGATGCGGGATCGGCGATGATATCGATCACGGATGAAGCGTCCGGCCTAAGGGGGCTTGCGCGTTGCCCCGAGACGTTTCAGCTGACGACGCTTTCAGACGGATCAGACCATCCAATCTGTCGCGATCACGATCAGGCGAGAAGGACTTTCACAGTGGAGGTCACTGTGAACGGTCCCTCGAATGAGGCCGGCCTGTCCAGGTTCCGGTTGTGTCTGATCGAACCGCAATCGTGGGCGGAGGCATCTGGGCGGCAGGCGCCCCGGCACCTCAACGGACCGCCTCCGCTGCCACCCCGGCTGGGATGACATCCATTCAAGAGGAGGATCTTGCAAATGGCTCTTGAACCCGTAGTTGAAACACTTGGACTCTGGCGCGACAACGCATGGCGTCCAAACACCCCGGGCATCTATGCCATCATCGCGGGAGTCAGCCGCTATCCTCATCTGAAAGGTGGATCGGATGAGGCCACAGAAACGTACGGCATGGAGCAGCTCGAGGTTTCCGCCCGCACTGCCGCAACCGTATTCAACTGGCTTCGTTCTGAGTATCGACACATCGACCTTCCTGTGGTGTGGTGCTATCTGCTCCTGTCGCCATCCGACCAGGAGGAGACCTACCTTCGCAATGAGGGTATCACCCACTATGCAGAACCAACCAACAGCCAACTGAGGGCGGCCATTCAATTACGAAACGCTATGCTGCCCGTGCCATATAAGTATGCTAAGCGCTCCAGGACACTGTTCTTCTTCTCCGGCCACGGGCTGCAAGCGGGTTGGGATCCGCTTCTACTGACATCCGACTACCTCTTTCCACCGGACGGGCAACCGCAGCTTCAGAACTGTGTGAGCACAAGAGAGATGATTCAATGGATGGAAACACATCCGGTGGGCGAGCATCTCGCCATTTTCGATGCGTGCCGCAACCAGTTCTCACCTCTCACTAGTAAGGGGGCAACGGCGTTGACATTGTTTGATACGAACAGGCCCGGCCGCCCTCCCAAAGCGGTTGCCTGCCTCTCCGCGACAGCACCGCACGCCGTAGCCTTTCAGACTTCAAGCGACAAGCTCAGCATTTTTGGGCGGGCCCTGGTGGAAGGGCTGAGAGGAGCTGGGGGGGGAACCACGACTTCACAGGCTGGTATGCTGGAGATCGAGTTCCAAAACCTCGTTAGATTCGTCAAGCCCCGCGTCATGGAACTCTTGAGAGCTCACAATCAGCAATTGGAGCAGACCCCGCGACCCTCCCTGGAGCCTTGTGATGCCACCTTCGTCGTAACACAGGTCCCTATTCCGAGTGAATCGCCACCACCGGCCACAGAGTCCACATGGCCGGTCACTGCCCCGGGGTACGCCATAAGACCTATGGGGACTGCGCTGGACCGTTTGTCAGAGGAACAATGGACGGCGGAAGCCGAAAAAGACCTCGACGCACGCTTCGGGATCACCACCGACGCCTCGATATCCCTCTCGGAGTTACAAGACTATCCAACCGCCCATGGTTTCTTCGGTCATGAATACGCATCCGGACTGTGGGGGCGCTTCGAAATACGGTCGCTGGCCGACAACAGTCTGGTAGCCGATCCTCTGGAGGTTCAGCATGTGGCCCGTGACGAAAAGAGCTTCATCGTCCGCGTGGATATGGAACTCCACGCCTCGAACAGCGGGTATCTTGCGGTGTTCGACAGCAGAACCCGGGGCCGCCAGGCGCTAATGCTGCCGACCGATACGTCCGGATCTGTACCTGTTCGCCTGACCCTTACCCTGGACGGCTCTGGCCTGGATCGCATCGAGGCCCAACTGGGCCCATCTCAGCTGCCGCACTACGACTATATCTGGGATCTATCCCGAATTGCCAAGTTTGCATCGTTTAAGGACGCGGCCAAGTCGGCCGACCCGGTCAAACTGCGGGAGGCCGTTAAGGACAAACTCCGTTTCTCAACCGCAGCGGTTGCCGGGGCGATCATACTCGCGTGCGGAGGCATGATCCGCGTTGTGCCAAAAGATTGGACGCACAATCTCATGGAATGGTTTCCGTGGGTGCCGGATTGCGCTGTCCTTTGGGCCGAGACCCTGCGTACGGAAATGCTGTCCCGCAACAGGCAGCCGTTCAACGTGACAGATTCGTTGGGCGAGATGGCCGAGGCGGTTGGATCTCTAGAGAGCCGCGGGATACCTTTCTTCGCGGACTCCGTCGAATTGCTTGACCGCCAATTGCGCTACCTGTACCAAAAGCGCGGCGATCTCTCGAACGAGCAAAATCGATCTCTCGACAGCGTGCGGTCGATGCTAGACCGTATGTCGCAAATCCTATCACCGAGCGGGCACTTCCTTTTGCTGTTTGGACTCCCTCGGCCGGCGAGTCTGAACGACGCTGAAGGACCGCTCCGAACCGCAGAGATGTTGAAGCTGCTCCGCCCGGGGAAGGCGCTTCAGTAGGGCTCGTAAACTCGGCGGCTGACCTCTGCGCCATTGATTGGGTGTTCGCTTCCGGCAATCGCAGGGAGATGGAAAAACCAGGGCCTTTGGGGAGTGGCCGGGAGCCCGGTGCTGGTCAGTGGCGGCTTGGCGGATGCAGTGTCTTAGACTCTTTTGGAGGAAACCATTGAAGTGTGACAAGTGCAGCAAACCCATCGATTCGGAAGAAGCAAGGGAGCACAATGGATGGACCCTGTGCGAGGACTGCTACATGGACAATCTGTCGCCGACCAGGACCTGTGACCCCTGGGCGTTCTACACCGCCAAGTCTACGGTGGAGAGCGGCGGCGCCGGCGCGACGCTGACGGCAACGCAGGAAGAAAGCCGCCAGGCTGCTGCGGCCCAGTTTTTCATTCGGTTCGCTGAATACACCTGACATCGCAACCGGCATCGAGAGGAATCCCTTTACGAGAAAGAAACTATCTAGTGCCCATCCAGAAACGCTTTTTGGGCACTGGCAAGTTTCCAATTCAGAAATGAGGGTTTTTTGTCAAGATCAAGGAGATCAAGAGGTTGCGCGGAGGCGTACTGAAGTACGCCGCACAAGCAACCTCGCAGATTGACGCCGAGATTGGCAAAAAGGACCATTTCTGGATGGAAACTATCAACGGCCCTGGTCGTCTCTCTGGGTTGGCACCCAGGCAGGATGGCTGGAAAAGGCAATCGTGGAAACGCCAAAGGCCGTGATATTCTCGTTATGATCTCTTGTACGGCTTACTGGTGGACGGCCTCTCCGTCCGTGGCGGCGGCCGCCTCGAAAACCGCCTCCGAGAGGGTCATGTGCGGGAGGACGGTCTTTTTCAGGTCCCCGACGGTGAGCCCGTTTCGCATTGCCAGGACGCCCAGGGCGATAAGTTCGGTCGCAGACGGGCCCATGATGTGCATTCCCAGGACCTTGCCCGTGTCCTCGCTGCTCACAACGAGCACGAGCCCCTCGTTTTTTCCCATGCTTCCTGCGCGCCCGTTGCGGGCGAAATAGAACTCCCCAAGCCTGACGGCGTGTCCGATCTTTTTGGCCTCGTAGTCCTTGAGGCCCACGGAGCCGACCTCCGGGTCGCCGTAGATGCAGTTGGGAATAACCAGGGATTCGGCGGAGACCCCTTCGCCCAGAATCCCGTCCACCGCCAACATGGCCTGGGCAATGGCCTTATGGGCAAGGAAGGGGGCGCCGGCGGCGTCGCCTGCCACATAGATGCCCTTTTGACCGGTCTCCAGGGTGGGGCCGTGTTCGAGGAGCCCGTCACGCAAGGCCAGTCCGGCCGCATCCAGGTTCAACCCTTGAAAGGATGGCCGCCGAGATCCTGTCAGCAGAACCTGGTCTGTCTCCAGGCGTTCTTCACCGCCGTTTTGGGACACGAGAGCCAGGCGAACGCCCCCGCCCCTGGTGTGCCCGGCGGCAACGGCCTCGGTCTGAGTCAGGACCTGCACGCGGCGGAGCCCCAACGATTGCCTGTACCGCCCGGAAATCCAACGATGCTCCCTGGGGAGGATCCGCTTCTCTTTTTCGATCAGGGTCACCCGGACCCCGAGGTTTGAGTAGAGGACTGCGAATTCCGCACCTCTGTTGCCTGAACCCACGATCGCCATGGATCGGGGGATGGATTCCATGGCAAGGGCCGCATCCGTATCCAGGACCCTCAGGCCGTCGATCGTGAACCCGGGCCCATACTCAGGCTTGGAGCCGGTGGCGAGAAGTATGTGTTCCGCCTGGATCTCCAGGGTCTCCTCTCCGGGGCGACTCAGGACCATCCTCCCGGGGCCCGCAAAAGAGGCCTCCCCCTTTATGATGGTCACCCCCTTTTCCAGGGCGGTCTGCGTCACGCCTGCCACGGATTCCTCCACCAGTGCGGCCTTTCTCTCGAGGATGCGCTCACGGTTGATCTTGAGGTCGCCCTTGAGAAAACGGGCGTTCCTCAACCGGTCGATCGTGAGCGTGTCATCCAGCAGGGTCTTGGTGGGCAGGCAGCCCCGGTTGAGGCAGGTGCCGCCCATGCGGCCTTTTTCTGCGAGGATTACGCGAAGGCCCTTGACCGCCCCTCTCATGGCGGCGGTATAGCCGCCCGGCCCTCCGCCCACAACCAGCAGATCACATGTGTCATTTTTCATTGGAGATCTTTCTCCTCGTGCCGCGGTCCGCGCCCGAGCCATGATCCGGTCCTATCGCAGCACTTTCCTGAAGAGTTCCGGGGACTCGATGATCTCCTTCACCCGTCCCAGAAAAAGGGAGGCCGGCACCCCGTCGATGATCCGGTGGTCATGCGTCAGGCAGAGGTGGGTCAGAGTCCTGATAGAGAGTTCGCCCTTATGCACGGCCGGCTGGGGAGCGATTTTCCCCACGGCCAGAATGGCGCTCTGAGGGGGGTTGATGATGGGGGTGATGATGTCTGTTTCCACCTTGCCGCCGCTGGTCAGGGTGAAGGTCCCCCCCTGATAATCCTCGGGTCCGAGCTGGTTCTGACGGGCCTTTCGAGACAGCATCTTGATCTCCCGGCTCACCGCTGCAAGGCCCTTTTTGTCCGCATTTCTCAACACCGGGACCACCAGCCCTTCCTCCAGTGCCACGGCCACCCCCATGTGGACCTCGTCCCAGCAGACGATCTCGTCTTCCACCAGGGTCGCGTTGACAATGGGGTAGTCCTTCAAGGCAACGGCCAGGATCTTGACCAGCATGTCTACGTAGGTGATCTTGGTGTCCGGGTAGTCCAGGAGGAGTTCTTTTCTGAAAGCCTCGAGCCCGGTCATGTCCGTCTTGGATACAATGGTCAGCTGGGCGCCGGTCTGAAGACTGGCGACCAGGTTGTCTGCAATGGCCCGTCGCATGCCCAGGAAGGGGATGCGCTTCAGGATCTTTCTTCCCTCGAGATTCACCCGGGGCAGTGCGGGCGAAGGAGCTGTGGCCGTACTTCCGAGTGCCGCCGGGTCCGGGGGGACTTCCTCTTCAAAAGAAAGGCGGACCCCCCACTCCTCTTGGTCCCCCTCCTGCTCCACGGGCGTGACCACGCCCGGATGCCCCTTTTCCTGGGGCGGGCGCCCGGTCATGAACAGCTCGAATGCCTCGCGGCTTTCGACCACAACGCCCATGAGGTCCCCCGAAGACACCTTGTCCTTGACCCTCTTCAGGTAAAAGACCATTCCAGCGGCCGGGGCGTAGATGTCGTAGGACACCTTGGTCGTCTCTATGACCGCAACTTTTTCGTCCTCTTCGACTGCGTCTCCGTCGTTCCTGGAAAGCTCGATCACGGTGATGTCGGTCTGAACCATGCCCAGCTTGGGCACACGAATCTCCGATGCCATGTCGTTCGACGACCTCCCTGGTCCCGGAGGGAACGATTCTCCCGAGCCGGTACCGGCGCGCATGGGCCCGCCCTGCAAGCCCCGGCCGGCGGGGCCCGCAGGGCGGGGTGTTTCGGTCAGAGGGTCCGCTTGACGGCCCTGACAATGGTGTCCTTGTTCGGCAGGTAGAGGTCCTCCAGGGCCGGACTCCCCGGTATGGGCACCATGGGCGCGGCCACTCGCTGTATGGGGGCCTTCAGGAGGGAGAAGTACTCCCCTGCTGCCAGGGCCGCGATCTCGGCCCCGATCCCCCCGCGGATGCGGCCTTCCTCCACGGTGATGAGGCGTCCTGTCTTTTCCACCGACTTGAAGATGGTGTCCTTGTCCATGGGCACGATAGACCGGAGATCGATCACCTCGATGTCGACTCCCTCCCCGGCAAGCTCCGCTGCCGCGCCCAGTACCTCGTAGGTCATGAACCCCACCGCCACTACGGTTGCGTCCTTTCCCTCTTTTCGGACGGCCGCCTCTCCAAAGGGCAGGGTATAGTCCTCTTCCGGCACCTCACCCTCCACGCCGCCGAAGATGAGCTTTTTGGACTCCACTACGATGACCGGATCGTCGGAACGGATGGCGGCCTTGAGAAGTCCCTTGGCGTCGTACGGGGTGGAAGGCTCCACGATTATCAGCCCCGGGGCCTGGATCAACTGGGACTGGAGGCACTGGGAGTGGCCATAGCCCATTCTCATTCCGGCGCCGCAGGCGGTCCGGATGGTGATGGGGATGTTGTACTGCCCGCCGGTGATGTATCTCCACTGTCCCAGGTTGTTGCAGAGCTGATCCATGGCCAGCATGGTGAAGTCCATGAACATGAGTTCCAGGACGGGCCGCATGCCGCTCATGGCGGCTCCCATGGCCGCACCTGTGATGGCGTTTTCGGCGATGGGCGTGTTGAGCACACGCTCTTCTCCGAACTCGTCCACCAGCCCGGCGGTCTGCCCGAAGGGACTGACCCGTACGTCTTCCCCCATTATAAAGATACCGGGGTCCCGCCTCATCTCTTCGGCCATGGCCTCGTTGAGGGCCTGAGAAAACGTTATGGTCCTGCTCATTGGATCACCCCCTCTCCTGAGTAAACGTCCTTGAACAGATCTTCGATTGTGGGGTCGGGGGCGGCCAGGGCGGCCGCCACAGCGTCGTCCACCTCCGCCTGGATCCCGTTCCGCAGCTCCCGGTCCTCCTGCTCGGACAAAAGACCACGCTCCATGAGCTTTTCCCTGCACAGGGCGATGGGGTCCCTTTGAGCCCACTCTTCGAGTTCATCCCTGTTGACGTATGTGCCCGGGTCCCCGGAAAAGTGCGTGGCCATGCGATAGGTCTTGTACTCCACCAGGTAGGGGCCGTTGCCGCTGCGCGCGTGCTCCACCGCTGTTCGGGTGGCCTCATAGGCCTTTTCAATATCCTGTCCGTCCACGATGTTGAACGGGATATCATAGGCTGCGGCCCGCGGCGCGACATCCTTTGTGGGGTAGTGATCGCACATGTAGGAAAGCTCGCAGAACTGGTTGGTGCAAACCGCGAAGACAATGGGAAGCTTCCAAAGGGCAGCCATGCACATGGACGGGTGGGCGTCCGCCTGGTTGCAGGTGCCCTCGCCCACGAAGTACAGGGTCACCTGGTCGGTCTTCTTCATCTTGGAGGCCAGGGCCGTTCCCACGGCTATGGAAAAATCCGAACCCAGGGTGGCGACGAGGCCCGGGATGTTCCGCCCCTTGTCACACAGGTGCAGTGCGCCTTTTCCATGGCACGGGCTGTCCTTCTTGCCCATGTACTCCAGCCAGATGTCCCTGGGGGTCATTCCTTTTCCGATGAATTCGCCCACCCCCCTGTGGGTCCCGAACAATATGTCCTCTTGTCTGAGGGGGCCGGTCACCCCGATGGCCACCGCCTCCTGGCCGGTTCCGAAATGGCCCATCAGTTGGATTTTCCCCTCCTTGAGAAGACTGTCATGGGTTTCCTCCATGAACCGCACGAGGATCATGCGGCGATACAACTCCTTGAGGATGTCGTTCCGGCCACTCATCTCCCCCCTCCTTTTCGTCTTGTGTTTTGTTCAAAAACCGTCTCTGTCAGTTTCTCAAAAGCAGGTAAACCAGATTTCCCGCAGATAGACAATGACTGGAATCCGTCATTTTTTTTAAAACCCTGAAAACTGTGTTATGGTTGTGTTCACTTGTAAGGGTACTGACCGATGGGGAAAGGAACTGCGTCATGATCTCTTCGAACCTGACAGCCGGAGATCACCGGATCATTCACGCATTCTGCGGGGGCCTCTTCACACTCAATGACGTGGATGAGATGCGGCATGAAACCCTGGCCTTTTTCGAGACGCATTTGGGTGCGGAGAAGGGAAACTTCTTCATGGCCGAGGCCCCGGACAGGCCCGTGAGTTTCATGAGGATCGTAAAAAGGGGCATAGAGGACCGGGCCCTTCGTAATTATCGCAGTTACTACTGGAAGCTGGATCCCTTTTACCTGAACTTTGCGGAACAGATACCGGAGGGGGCTTTCGACGTCCTGACCACGGAAGACATCGTTTCCTTCAGGGATTTGACACGCACGGAATACTACAACGACTTTCTTAAGCCTCAATCCATACACCACCAGATGACGATCCACCTGAAATCAGGCAGGCAGCTGCTGGGGGTCGTGGCCCTTTTTCGAAGCCGTCGGGCGGGCGGCTTCTCGGTGCGCAACAAGTGCAGGGCCCTCGCCGTTGCGCCCTATCTTTCGGGCGCCTTGAAAATGGCCCTGGCTTCGGAAATAAGCCATGCCCTCGAGTCGGCTTTGCCGGCGATCATCCGGGAACAGCCGCGCGACGGGCTCGTGATTCTCGACCGATTCCTGAATCCTGTTTACACGAATGAGCGGGCAATGCGCCTCCTGTCCGGCCTGACAACCCCGAATATCGACCCCGGTTTCGGGGGCTTTCAAAAGGCCGTTTCAGGGGCCTGCAAAGAGGCGCTCGCGGCCCGGGGAAACAACCCCTTAGAACCCCTGGAGCGGGCACGCCGGGTCGATCTTGGATCAGACTGCTCCGGCAGGAAGATCCTTGTCCGGATTCGCCTCGCAGACAACCAGAAAAGCGGACCTCTGTTTCTGCTGTTCCTGGGTGGCGAGGAACAGATCAGCTTCACGATGCGTTTCTTGAGGGATAGGGGCCTCACCCGGCGGGAGGTGGAGGTCGTTGAGATTCTTGCCAGGGGGGCCAGGAATGCGGACATTGCCGAGAAGCTCTTTATCAGCGAGTACACGGTGGAAAACCACCTCAAATCCATCTACCGGAAACTGGGTGTCTCCAACAGGACGGCTGCTGTTCACAGGTTGCTTCAGATGACGGATACCGAAATCGGCCATTGATGCGCAAACAACGGCTTTCTCTTAAAATCCAACTTATCCTGCAGCCCCGGTCATCTAGACCGTTCGGCAGACCCACATAAAAAAATGAGGGTGGTAAAACGGAGTCGATCATGAGTGAGAACGCGCTGAAGAAGGCCCGGGACCTGACCATCAACGGGTTTTACTATGAAAACCTGGTGGCGATGGCAGCCCACTGCAGGGAGGAAAGCCGCCCTGATAGGCTGCTTTCCGCATTCGTGCTGAACCGCTTTTTCGTACAGCTTGCCGACGAACTCGGGGAAGGCCCCGTCCTGAGCAGTGAGCTGCGAAAAAGGGAGGTACGGTACCGGAACACAGTCAATCTGGCGCTGGAGAAGGCCATGGCCGGAGCACCCCGGGAAGAGCAGGAAAAGCTGCTGGTTGAGCTCGTTCAGCTCCTCTGGAACTCCTCCTGAACTGCGAAGGGGTATTGAAAGGCCGGGTATCTCTCCCTAGCAACGCGCCGGACGGCATTGGAGAACCCGCCCTTTTCCCGGGAAACATTAAACCCTTAAGAGAACACGTAGTCTGCCCAATCTCGGGCGATGGTTTCCGTAGACACGGCGCTGCCGTGGGCCATGCTTGCATCGATGATCTGACCTCTGGTCATGGCCCCCACTGCGGTGATCCTTTCCGAGACGGCGACGTTTCCATCGGATCGGGTACGGCGAATTCGATGGGTATGCGGCTCAATCCAGAGTCCTCCCATCCTCTCACCAACCATCGAGGATTTCATAGGAAGCGGTTCAACCTCCACGGTTCCTGAGCGAAGGAGATTGACTGCCAGCATATGCTTGTTTTTATTGTAAAAAGGGCTTTGTCCTCTGGCGTCCACTACATAGGGGTGGGTCGCTTCCATCTCTTTGCCGCCGGGGCCTTGGAAGGTAAAAGTGAAGGGGGCCTCTGTTGCTCGAAAAGCAGACTCCCCCGTCAGTTTTCTGACCACAACCATACCGGCATTCATGAGTGCAAGAAGCTTTTCCGCGTTGATCATGGGCATAGGGGCGGCATAGATGAAAAAGAGGGTATTGAAGTCCTTGTCCAGCCGAATCCTTTCGTCTGGGGATAGCGACAGGTACATATTGCGCGCCATAGGGAAAATCTGTTGCAGGACAGTTTGCCAGACGATTTCGCCATGGGGGCCGTCTCCATATCTGGCATAACTGATATGTTTTTCAAGAAGCGACTTCGCCGTCCCCTCAGGGCTTGTCACTTCCTTCCACGGAAAGGGATGACCATAGGCCTTTTTCAGGTCCCTATCCAGCAAGTCAAACAGGTCTTCCAGTGACAGATGTCCCTTTTCGTCGACCAGGGCTTGAATTTTTCCGGGGAACGTGAATTGGTTTTTGTAGGGCCCGATGCGGCCGCGCACCGTGGGCAGGAGGGCCCTCCTCGAATAAAGGGCCAGTCGTCTGGGTTTGCTGGGGGGCTCATACAGGAGTTCACCGGAAGGTGAGCGCAAAAAGCACCCATTGGCAGTCAGGGTAAGGACGGCGTCTACGGCACTCAGGCTGGTACCGATAATTCCCACCTCCACCCCTTCTGGTATATTCTCCTGAAGGGACCTGGGCGGCCAGGGCGAAGGGAAGTATCCATCCCTCCTTTCCTCGCCAAACCAGTGTCCGGTGGCCAGAAGGACACGATCCGCATGGAGGACAACTTCAGTCCGCGATTGCCGATCCATAATGGAAACCCGGACCTGGTCATCTTCGCCTTCCGACATATCGATTGCCTCACAACCCGGGTGAAGATGAACTCTGATGCCGATCCTTTTCGCTTCAAGGACCGCTCCGTGAAAACGGGCTTTCAGGTATTCGCCCATGACAGGGCGGGGAAAATGATGGCACTTCGGGTCAGGACTTCCCTCGTTGCCTGCCACTCCTGGAAATTGCTCCTCCATCTCATGGATATGATGGTTCACCCAATCCTGAAAGTCGTCCGGCTCAGCTGAAAGGATGCTCATGTCCCGGGCGCACATGTTGATGAGATGGAACGGCATGGAATTCTGATCGCTGTGCGGAAATCCAGGCCCGAAAAAATCCTGTTTTTCAATCACGTGCATGTCGATGGGTGCAGGGGCCGCATTTCCTTGGGCCAGCAATGCCTGCATACGCCCGACAAACTGGCAGAGCATGGATGTACCGGTCAGGCCGCCCCCGATGATCGCTAACGTGAAGGCGTTTTCTTTCGACGGGTTTTTCATACTCCTCCTGTGCCTGGTCGGTGCGATGGCCTGATCGATTTGAGGTGAGCACCTATAATCCACAATTTAAAGGTGCCCCTGCTCTGATTGCTTGAGACCAAGACCTATCACATGACATTCAACAAATCATTGATTAGTATCGTCCCACCACTCCCGGGCTAGAGTCGGGACCATCGGTAGCCTTAGAGGCGGTGGATTAACCGCCGGACATATTAAACTGGAAACGGGCCTTGGTATGATATATTGTTGTCATACTTAGAGGTGATGAATACGGCGACTTCAAAAATTGACGGTCTCGCAAAAACCCGCTCGGCCGCCTGTTGGCTACGCTTAAGTCACTGGAATCGTTAGAGGCAAATCTCGAGGTCTCGGCTTATTACAACTCCATCAAAATTGCGACTACAATTGATGACAATACATTTAAAATGCTGGGTCTATTAATGCAAATAGGCTTGTCTAAATTATTAGCCCTACTTTTATTTGTTATTATTGCTCCCGTTTGTTTTGTATTTTTTTTCCGCTTTTTGCGACGTCATTGGCCTGTTCCCCAAAAATGTAAAGAATTAATGCCCATCTCCAGTGAATTAGAGTCTAAATATCGCAAGTGGGATTTGCTTGGAGGACTATTTGTAATATTCTTGGGTTTTGCAGGGGGTTATGTAACCTGGGAACTTTGCCGTGCATTGTGCTCGTGGAGAGCTGGTTTTTTTGTCGGTGAACACCTGCTGTTTCCAAGACATGAAATTTGCCTTTTACCTGCGGTGCCGGGTGCGATTTTTGTGGGCGGCGCCGGCACATTAATCCTGTATAGAATATTTCTCAAATCTCAATTTGCGGAATTCGCATGTTATGGAAGCCTGAAATTAGGCATAAATGTAATTAGATTGCTCAGATCAATGCTTTTTGTGTTATTTATTTTATGTTTTATTGCTACTATCTTGACAATTAATAACTACATGATACTATCTTATGAAAATATTCAATCCAGTTCATTGATGAGTTTAAACAAAAGAACTTATCAATACTCCGATATTAAGTCTATTGATTTTGTAACAGATATTAAAAATCAATTTAAAACAGATATGTCAATCAAGATATTATTTAATGATGGATATATTTGGAATAGCGACAACACTGAAGAACTATCTAATGATAGAGCAAAAATAATTGCTGATTATCTTACGGAAAAAACTAATTTGCAGATTAATCACAGTACCATCAACCGATCTGAGAAGCGTCGATAAAAGATAAACAAAAAAACGCTTCAACTTCAGTTGCCAGAAACTGATGGGCTCAAATATACCGCCTCCGTGTAGAATAAAGGTCACGCAACGGAATTGCGTCCTTGAATGCCCCCCCGGAAGGAGTAAAGCCAATAGCGGCGTCATGGTGGAAAAGAGCCGGCTGATAGCGGAACCGATTCCCAAACTGATACGCGACATCACCGTGCCCGCCAGTGTGGGTTTCCTTTTCAACACCCTGTACAACGCGGTGGACACCTTTTTCGGCGGCCTCATATCCACCCAGGCCCTGGCTTCCCTGTCCCTTTCCTTCCCTGTTTTTTTCATCATTATCGCCATGGGAACAGGCATCTCCACGGGGACTACGGCTCTCATGGCCAACGCCCTGGGCGCGGGCCGAACCGGGGAAGCCAGGCTCTATGCCGTGCAGGGCATCACCTTCGGCAACCTGACCGGCATCGCGCTCACTGCGGTCGGCATCTACGGCTCACCATTCTTACTCAGTATGCTGGGCGCCTCTGATGATTATCTCGTGATGGCTGTAACCTACATAAACACCATCTTTTTGGGCACCATCCTTTTCATGCTTCTTTACATGTTCAATTCAGTGTTGAACGGGATGGGAGAAACAAGGCCTTTCAGGAACTTCCTGATCACTGGCTTCCTGCTGAATCTCGCGCTGGACCCTTGGTTCATATATGGAGGACTCGGCTTACCCGCCATGGGCATCTTCGGCATCGCCCTGGCAACCGTGGTAATTCAGGGAATCGGCTGCATATACCTCGGGTACAAGGTTTACAGGACAGGGCTTATTGCGAATTACACGGTAAGGGATATTCTGCCGAAGCCGGGGCCCTTCAAGGAGATAGCCAGGCAAGGATTTCCTGCGAGCTTCAATATGCTCACTGTGGGAATGGGCATCTTTGTCATCACCTATTTTGTGAGCTGGTTCGGCAAGGAGGCGGTGGCCGCCTACGGCATTGCCATGCGTGTCGAGCAGATCGTTCTTGTGCCCACAATCGGCCTGAATATCGCCGCACTGACACTTGTGGCCCAGAATAACGGGGCCGGACTTTATGACAGGGTGCAGGAAACCCTTCGGAAATGCCTCAAATACGGGGCCTGGATCATGGCCGGCGGTTCGGTGGTTATCCTGGCTTCAGCGCGGGTCCTCATGGGGCTCTTCACCGAGGACGAAACCGTTATCAACATCGGCACCACATATCTGCGAATCGACGCCCTGGTGCTTTACGCCTACGTGCTTCTCTTTGTACATGTGGCGGCCCTCCAGGGCATGAAAAAACCCATGTTCGCCGTCTGGATCGGCATATACCGGCAGATTGCTGCACCGATCGCCATCTTCTGGGTTCTTACACGTATCCTTCCCTTCGGCCTGCTGGGGATCTGGTGGGGCATTTTCGCCATTACCTGGAGTGCCGCGGCGATCACGCTTTTTTATGCAAGGAGAATGGTGGGCCGAAAAATCGCACTGCAGGGGCAAACCGCGGGATATGGACATGATTCGTGAAATCCGGAAATTGCTGGAGACACCGGGGCCGGAAGGAAAGCAAAGGCGCAGGGATTTATAGTTGTGGACCATGTAAAAGATAAACAATAATAACAGAAAACAGCAGCCTGTAAGAATCGGTGCAAGGGGTAAAGCTGGTCATCCCAAGCGTTATCGGATAAGATGAACTTCAACAGGGAACAGCACCGGGAGGCATGATGTTCAAAGAACTGGAACTGGGGCCCAGGCAACGCGCGACCGTTGCCGCCGCGATGACGTTGGGGGCGGCGCTGCTGCTTGTGCTGGTTTTCAGCGCGACCGTGTGGGGGCTGGCCCGCTTTGTTGGCACCTTCAAGAATGTGCTGCTGCCGCCAGTGGTGGCGGGCATCCTTGTGATGCTTTTGCGTCCTTATTACAACTGGCTGCTCAAGGTCTGCCGCGGGTCCCGGGCTGCGGGCCTTGTCTTGTTTTTTCTCTCCGCGCTCGTTCCGCTGGGAGTCTTTATCTGGTTCGCCGCGGTCTTTGCCGCCAATCAACTGATTCAGCTTTTCGAAGAATTGCCGTCCATGATCAATGCAATGGTGGAGGCGGGCCGATCGCATTGGCCGCCTGTCGCCGCACTCCTGGAGAAGTACGAACTGATGTCCGAGTTCGGAAAACTGCTGGAGAACCCCGGGGAAATAGTGGCCAAAGCGCTCCGGGCTTTGGGAGAGCGGATTTCGCAGTCCGCCGCCGGGATGTTTCAGTCCGCAGTGGGCCTGTTCGCCTGGGCGGTGCTCCCGGTCTATCTCGCCTTCTTTCTCATGGCAAAGCCCTTCGAACCCAGGCGGATCGGCGAATACCTGCCGTTTTTGAAGAAGGAAACCAGGGAAGACGTCATCTATCTGTTCGATCAGTTCGTCACAATCCTCCTGACGTTTTTCCGCGGCCAGATAATCATCGCCCTTGCCCAAGGCATCCTCTTTGCGATTGGTTTTGCCCTCGTGGGGCTGCCCTACGGCGTTTTCATCGGCATGATCCTGGGACTCCTCAACATCATCCCCTACCTGGGGAGCATAGCGGGCCTGGCCGTCGCGCTGCCTCTGGCCTATTTCGGCCATGGGGGCGGCATATCGCTGCTGCTACTGGTGCTGATCGTGTTCGGAGCGGTGCAGCTGATCGAGGGCTATCTTCTCACCCCCAAAATCATGGGAGACCGCACAGGTTTGCATCCCGCTCTGATCATCTTCGCGGTCTTCTTCTGGGGCGTCGCCCTCGGCGGGATCCTCGGAATGATGCTTGCCATTCCGCTGACCGCCTTTGCCGTGGTGTTCTGGAGATTGCTGAAGACAAAGTACATTACGGAAGTGGTGTAGAGAAATTCGGTGACAGCATTATCGGTCCGGGCATTCTTCTGAACAAGTAACGACATAATCCAGGGGAAAAGGGTTGTTACATGCCGGCGGTGGCGTCGGAGGGCTCCGGTGCCGCCCTGAGGTGACCGGAGATTCGGTGCTCAATCTTGCGAAAGACCCAGATCAGGCCGTAGACGAGGACAAGGTAGATGGCGGCCGCCGTCAGGAACAGCTCGTAGAAGGCGAAGGTGCGGGCCGCAATAACCCGGGCCACGCCCGTGATGTCCATCAGCGTTATGATGGAAACCAGGGAGGAGGCCTGAAGGAGAAACACCACCTCGTTGGTGTAGGCGGGCCAGGCCAGGCGAAACGCCTTGGGAAGAATGATCCTGCGGTAGAGCAGGGAACCGGACATGCCGCAGGCTCTGGCAGCCTCTATCTCGCCCCAGGCAACACCCTGGATGGCACCGCGGAGGATCTCGGCCGTGTATGCGGCCGTGTTAAGGGTAAGCGACAGTACGGCGCAGAAATAGGCCTCCCTGAAAAAGGTCCAGAGTCCGATATGGCTGAGGAACTCCTGGAACTGCCCGCTGCCGTAATAGATAAGAAAGATCTGAACCAGGAGCGGTGTCCCTCGGAAATAGAAGATAAACCCGTACACGGGAACCCAGCAGATAGGGTTCGGGGACACACGCAAGAGTGCCAGTGGTACGGCCAGGCACAGCCCTATGATAACGCTCAGCCCTGTGATCTGGATGGTGACCCAAGTCCCGCTGAGGAGTCGCGGCAGGCTGTCCAGGATGATGTCAAACGCCATGGCCTAGGCCCTCCTCACGCCGCGGTTGGCCCAGGCCTCAGCCTTCTGCTGAAGGATCATGGATGCTATGGTGATCGCCAGGTAGAGGAGAGACGCAGCAAAGTAGAAGGTGAAGGGCATACGTGTGGCCCGTGATGCGATGTCCGCGTTTCGCATGAGTTCAGGAAGCTGAATCACGGAGATCAGGGCCGTGGCCTTGATCAGGACCATCCATACGTTGCCCAGGCCCGGCAGAGCGAAACGCCACATCTGCGGGAGGGTGACCCGGCGAAATGTCAGGGCCGGGCTCATGCCCATGGCACGGGCGGCCTCCATCTGCCCCTTTGGAACCGCCATGTAGGCCCCTCGAAAGACCTCCGTGGCAAAGGCCCCGTAAATGAACCCGATGGTTGCGACTCCGGCTGTGAAGGGATTCAGGTCGACTATGACCCCATGACCGGCCGCAGCGGTTATGTCCTGGATCAGGGTGGGGACACCGTAGTAGACAAGCAGGATGAGGACGAGTTCAGGGATTCCGCGAATGACGGTGGTGTAGGTTCCGGCCGCCATTTGAGGGATCCGCCCACCGGACAGCTTTCCCCAGGCGCCGATCAGGCCGAGGAAGATGGCGATCACCATGGAAACGAGACCGACAAGGATGGTAAGCTGCAGTCCTTTGAGGAGAAGCCAGCCGTAGCCTTGCAGATCGATCAATCGCGCCTCCGTTTCATACCGGCGGTGCGGCTTGCGTTCAGGTGATCACCACGGTCACGCGCGGCCGCCTGCCACGCGTGACCGCCCCAAATGCCATGACAGGGCAAGAGGCCGTTTAACCTAGTCCCCGTACACGTCAAAGTCAAAGTACCGGGCGTTTATTTCCTGGTAGACGCCCTTCTCCCGGATGCCCTTGATCGCATCGTTGAACATTTTCCGCAGCTCATCGTCCCCCTTGCGGACAGCGATTCCGATGCCCTCGCCGAACCACTCCTCATCCGTAAAACCGGGACCCACAAACTCGTAGTCCTTGCCGGCGTCGGTTTCCAGGAAACCGCCCAGCAGCACCGTGGCGTCAGCGATCACGAGGTCGACGCGCCCGGAGGCCAGGTCCATGTTGGCTTCGTCCTGGGTGGCGTATGACTTGATCGAAACCGCGTCCCCGAAGTTGTCCCTGAGAAAGTTCTCATGGATCGTGGCGCGCTGGACACCTACGGTCTTGCCCTTGAGCCCTTCCTTGGAGATCTCGATGCCGGCGCCCTTCTTGGCCACGAAACGGGCCGGAGTCAGGTAGTACTTCTCGGTGAAGTCCACCTTCTGCTTGCGTTCCTCCGTGATGGACATGGAGGCGATTATCGCATCGTACTTCTTGGCCAGAAGTCCGGGAATAATCCCGTCCCAGTCCTGAATTACGAACTCGCACTCAACGCCCATTTCCTCGCAAAGGGCCTTGGCGATCTCAACGTCGAAACCCCTGGGGTTGCCGTCCTTGTCCATGTAGTTGAACGGAGGATAGGCCCCTTCCGTCCCGATCCTAACCTTTTCCCATTCCCCGGCTCCAGCCGTCCCCGCAAAAATGACTGCCACGGCCAGAACAATCATACACTTCCAAACTCTGACAAATCTCTTCATACTCCCCCTCCCTTCATTGGTGAAAAAATAAGATTTAACCCGAATCCTCTTGGTACTTCAAGACACAACAGGACCTTGTATGCGGCCCGCAGCTCATGGGTTTAGAGAAAAGACGCCAGAAACTGACGGCATCTCGGCGAGGACGGATCTCCGAACATCTTTTCGGGCGGACCCTGCTCCTCGACACAGCCGTCGTGGAGGAAGACCACATTTGAGGCCACTTCTTTTGCGAACCCCATTTCATGGGTTGCAACCAGCATGGTACGCCCTTCCTCGGCAAGCTGCCGCATTACGCGGAGCACCTCGCCCACCAGCTCGGGATCCAGGGCGGACGTGGGTTCGTCAAAAAGGAGAACGTCCGGCTCGATGGCGAGCGCTCGGGCGATTGCGGCACGCTGCTGTTGTCCTCCGGAGAGCTGGGAGGGGTAATGATGTGCCTTCTCTACAATCCCCACCTTCTCCAGGAACTCGAGGGCCTTTTGAATCGCTTCCTTTTTGGGCTTGTGCAGTACATGAACCGGGGCCTCGATCACGTTTTGAAGGACCGTCATGTGAGTCCAAAGGTTGAAGTGCTGGAATACCATACCAAGCTTCGTCCGGATGCGATCCACTTGTTTTGAGTCCTCCGGGACCGATTCTCCCCGACGGTTCTTTTTCATTCTCACCAGTTCACCACTCAAGTAAATCCTGCCCGAGTCGGGCGTTTCCAGGAGATTGATACACCTCAGAAACGTGCTTTTCCCTGAGCCGCTCGACCCGATCAGTGCGATGACATCCCCCTCGTCGGCACTGACGGTGACCCCCTTCAATACTTCCAAGGAACCGAAACGCTTGTGAATGTCTTCAGCGATTAGAGCAGAGGATGCGCTCTTGTCCATGGATCCACCTGTCTGGTACTGAACGGAACCTCGTTCCTGAGTCTTCAGGCCGGCAAGGTTCCATCAAACGTGTTTTACAACGAGGCGAAAGACACAACAATCCGGATCCTGGTCGGGGCAAGAAAAGTAATACGTTAATGGATCGTAGCGCACGCAAATAGGCTTTCACCGGTGACGCCGGTGAGCTGAAATATCATACTAACGGATAACCTGTCAAGGCGCCCTCGAATCAGAAGATGTGCCGGACCTTTCGGGCGATGTCCAAGACTATTTCCGTGTGGCCTCGGGTGTACCCGTTGCCGATGAGCATCCGCACGTCTTTACCCACCCCCTCCGCGCCCAGGGCGGCCGAGGTGAAGTTGGTGGCCATGCTGAAGAAGTAAATGGTACCCCCCTCCCTGGTCGCAAGGATCGAGGCCATCTCAGTGCCGGGGACGTCCACGCAGTTGATGGTTATGTCCGCCAAGTCCCCGTTCAATGCGCCGGAGACGGCATGAAAAAAGTCCAGGGGACGGGTGGCGTCCGCCTGAAGGACCACGTCCGCGAACCCCGACTCCCTGATCCGGCCGCAACCCCTCTCACTGTAGGAAACGCCCACAACCCGCCCGGTCACGCCGGTCCTTCTCCGGGCTTCGTACATGCACAGGAGACCCGACTTTCCGCCGCCTCCGATAACGAGCACGGTCTGTCCGGGGCTGACCAGCTTTGCCGTCTGAGCCGGAGCTCCGGCCACATCCAGCATGGCCAGGGCGAAGTCCTCGGGAAGATCCGACGGGATAGAGGCAAAAATGCCGCTTTCAAAAAGGATGGCCAGGCCTTCGACCCTTACCTGGTCGCGTTCCTCGTCCACTTCGAGAATACGGTCGATTCGCAGGGGTGTCAGGCTGAGAGATACCAGCGTGGCGATCCGCTCTCCCGGGGTGACCTTGCCGGGAAAGTTTTCCCCTGCACGGTTCACGGACCCCAGCAGCATGCCTCCCGAGCCGGTCACGGGGTTGTGCTGTTTACCACGCTCCGCCACGGTCTTGAGGATGGTCTCCTTGATCTTTTCCGTATCACCGCCCGCTTCTTCCCTGATCTGCCTGAAACTCGCTGCATCGATGTTCAGCTTGTCCACGTCGATAAGAAGTTCATTGTCCCACGGCTCCATGGTGTTGTCCAGTTTCCACGCCGCCTGGGGTAGTGTCCCTTTGGGCTCCAGCACGCGATGAGATCCGAACGGGCATCCATTTTTCCTCGTTTCCACTGTCTTTTTCCTCCTTGGGTCTTCAATCCGGCCCCAGGCCGGCCGTCACATCAAACACCGGGACTCCGGGAAGGGCGTCCCTGAAGGCCCTGAAAAAACTCTCCGCGTCGAATGACCATCCCTCCAAAGATACGGGATTCACGGTGACGGCAATGAGATTGAGAGGTTCAAGCACCTCGACGCGCCCTCCGGCCTTTACGAATCGCCGGAGAAGTCGATCATCCACAAAGACACATGTCGGGTCACGAACCACGATCCGGGCGCGCTCTCCGACGAACCCTCTCAGGAGATGATCCGTCAGTGCCCCCCCTGCCAGGACCTTGACCTCGGAGCCTCGAATCATGGATCGGATTTCCGAATCCTCCTTCAGGGCCTCGGAAGCGGCAAAGGATTCAGTCCGCCCGCCCATCCTCACCACAAGACGGCCCGCCTTCCACTGCAGACGGTCTTCCTCGGAGGCCAGGGGCAGGGTAATCTGCCTGACGCGCTCCACTGTGAGGCGGAGCGCCTCACCTTGGTCCTCGCTCAGGATCGCCCCTGTGGCCAGGATGCATCCCTCGGTCACCCGCGGGGAAGCTGGACCCCTCCGGTCAATGGCGCCGTCCACCAGGACCAATGACGCGCCGAGGTGGAAGAGCCGTCCCACCATTTTGCGAAGCTGTTCAACCCGGCTGGGTCCAGCCGCCTCCACGCGGCCGGATTGTTCAACCCTGGCTATGTGAACAGGCCCCAGCGGTGTGGCGATATCGGATGTCTCCAGGGTCTCGAGCCGGGCCGTTCCAGCCTTCAGGCATGCCTCGGCCGTGGCCAGCAGGGTACCTTCAGCCACATGAATCGACGGCTTCCGGCGGTGAATGAGCACGTCCCACGCCTCACCGTCCCTGCCGATCGAGGTCAGGCCCAGGGAGACCCCTTCCCTGCCGGCGGCGTCGACCAGGTGGTTGAGGGCCACGGTCTTACCCGCGTTCTTGGCCATGCCGAAAACGGCCACAGAACGGCACCCGCTCCGACGGACCGCGTCCCACAGGCTCATCTACCGATTCCCAGAATCGCCCGCGCCTCTTGCGGTAAGGCCACTTCCCGCTCGAGTTCCCGTGCGATGCGGACGACACGTTCCACCAGCGGAGCGTTTCCCTCTGACTTCTCACCCTTCCTGTAAAAAATGTTGTCCTCCAGCCCTACCCTGGCGTGCCCGCCCATTATGACCGCGGCCGCGGCCATGGGAAGCTGGTTCGGGCCTATTCCGGCCACGGACCAGGTGGAACCCGGAGGTATGGATTCCGAAAGATAGAGAAGGTTCTTCATGCTCCCGGGAAGCGCCCCCGGCACGCCCAGCACGAAATCAAAGTGGAGGGGTTCATCCACAAGCCCTTTTCGAAGCAGCCACAAGGCATTGGCCACCATGCCTGCGTCGAATATCTCGATCTCCGGTTTCACCCCGTGCTCACGCATGGCCTCGGCAAAGCGGACCATGAGGTCCCGCGGGTTGTGGAAGACCTCGTCCCCGAAGTTCACCGTTCCGGCTGTCAGGCTGGCCATCTCAGGACCGAGGGAGACCGGTTGAAGCCGCTCCTCCGGGCTCATGCCCACAGCTCCGCCCGTGGAGACTTGGATCACTGCATCGCAGCGTTCCCTTACCCTGTTGATTATCTCCCGGTATGCCTCCCTGTCCTGGGTGGGATTCCCCTCCCCGTCCCGGGCGTGAAGGTGCAATACGGACGCCCCGGCGTTGCAGGCCCGAGAGGCCTCCTCGGCTATCTCCGCAGGCGTCAGCGGAAGATAGGGCGTGTCACTGCGGGTGAGTTCAGCTCCCACCAAAGCCGCGGTGATGATCAGTTTTTCCATGTTTATCCCTTCTTCCGCCTGGCAAGCTCCTGGACCAGAAAAGAGGCCACATGCTCAGGGTGGGTACCCCTTCCGAAGCCTGCGTCGTATCCCAGTTCTTTTGCCAGCTCCTGCGTCACCTGGGGCCCTCCGACAACCAGTACCATCTCCTCGGCTACGTTCTCCGCCTCCAGGATCTCTATAAGGCGCGTGAGATTCTTCAGGTGGGCGTTTTTCTGCGTGACCACCTGTGAAACCAGCACAGCGTCGGCATTCTCCTCCATGGCCCTGGCCACAAGCGTCTCGCAGGGCACCTGAGCGCCCAGGTTGAGGGCCCGGATCCGGGGGTAGCTCTCCAGGCCTTTGTGCATGTCATAACCCTTCATGTTCATGATGGCGTCGATTCCCACGGTGTGTGCGTCGCTCCCGATGCACGCCCCGATCACCACGAGCTTTCTTCCGAATGTCTCGTGAATAAACCGGTTGATTTCATCCGGCGCCATTACCTCGTAAGCCGCCTCGTGAACCTGAATAGAAGAAAAGTCCACGGACTCCCGAGTGCGCCCGTACAGGATAAAATAGGTGAAAGCCGGATCAATGGGATCCATCAATACCACCCTGGCTTCCTGCAGACCCATCTTGGCTGCGAGTATAAGGGCGGCCTGCCTGGCCTTTTCCCCGGACGGTACGGGAAGGGTGAAGGAAAGCTGGACCGCGCCGTCCCCGCGCGTATCTCCGTAAGGCGTAACCGGGTCAATCCGCTCATTCATGACGCAGCCCTTTCCTCCTCAAGGAGGTCTGAAACAGGATTACAGTAACCATCGGCCTTGGACACCACGCCCTCGAGCCCCTTGCCGCCTTCGCGGGTCCTTGCGATGTCCGCGAACATGGCCTTGGAGATGGCCTCCATCAGGCCCATCCCGGCAACGTCCTCGAGCATGGCCACCGCATCGGCGAGGACCTTGCGGGCACGGGACTCCACCCGCCCTCCCGGCCGGAACATGATGTCCTCGCCCAGGTGCCTCATGGCCCTGAAGACGTAATCCACGTTCTCGAGGCTCAGGTGACGGTCATGCACGTGCGGCGTGTGAATTGCCTCGGTGGGCATGCCCAGAAGATGCACGCTCTGATCCGTAAGCACGGAGACCGCGTTGAACAAGGCGTTCTGCACGTTGCCCTGAAAGATGTTACCGGTCATGTACTTGGTGGGCGGCATGTACTTGACCGGGCAATCGGCGAAGATCCGGCGCACCATCATGGCCTGGGCCAGCTCGTACAGGAAGCTGTCTTCGAGCTTGGGCGAAATCTCGAAGGCATGGCCCAGGCCGATCTGCCGGGGCGCAAGACCGCTCTTGAGGGCGAACTGCTCGTTGATAAACTGGCTCGCCAGAACGGTATGGGCCTTTTCGAACGCATCGGAGGTGGTGAGGTAGTTGTCCTCTCCCGTGTTGATCATCATGCCGGCCCTGGCCAGCAGGGCGCGGGAGAAATGCTGATCGATAAACGTCCTGACCATGTTGATGTCCCGGAAGATCACGCCGTACATGGAGTCGTTGAGCATCACGTCCAGCCGTTCCTGGGCCCCCAGCACGGCCATCTCGGGCATGCACAGGCCCGAGCAGTAGTTGGTCAGGTAAACATACCTTCCCAGCTCCTCCGAGACCTCGTCCAGGGCCTCGCGCATGACCCGGAAGTTTTCACGGTTGGCGATGGTTCCCCCGACCCCCTCGATGCTCCCGTCTTCCGGAACATAATCGAGGAGGCTCTGGGCCGTGTGGCGGATCACGGCGATGATGTCCGCTCCTCCGCGCGCGGCCGCCCCGGCCTGGACCGCATCTTCGTGTATGTCCCCGGTGGCCACTATAAGGTATCGCAACGGTTCCCGGCCCCGGCCCAGGCGCGCCAGCCTCTCCTCGCGGTCCATGCGGGCCCGGTCGATGCGCGAAAGCCCTTCGCGGGCAAGGGAAAGCATACGCTCCCTAAGCCTTTCCGGATCGGCCGCCGGAACAGCTCCAGGGTCCATCCTTCCTTCAACCATCCGCTCTGCAGTCTCCCCCGGTGAGACTCCTTCGGCCAGGAGGGCGCTCACGAACGGGGCCGCGGCTCCTCTGCCCAGAAGGCCCCGGGAAAGGAGTTCGTCCACAATCACATTCACCCAGGGCACACCATCCTCGGTGACCCCTTCCACTCCCAGGAGCCGAAGGACCGCTCGTTCCACCGTAACCGTGGTCTTGCCGTCGATCTCCGCCAGGGTTTCGGCCGCAATTCGAGCAGCGGCCTCACGCGCCCGGTCAATCTTCGCCTTTTCCAGATTCAATTCAAACATACTGTTCTTCCTTGCCCTGAAAAGTTTCCAGGTCCCGTTAACGCGCTTAGATCCGCAATGAGAGAGCTTCGACTTCGGTTTCCAGGACATTTCTCCCGGCCGGCGCCAGGTGGGCTGTAAACGGGGGATTGTACCTATTATAAGGTGGTTTCTACCAGGGCCCATCGACCACTGTCAAGGGCGCAGGGGCAACCGCGTCTTCTTGACATACCCTCTTCACCGGAGAATAATTGATTCATCTAACAATCCGTTATTCCAAAAGGCGGATCATTATGAATAATGTGGAAGAAACCCTTTATTATTTCAAGGAGATGGGGTTCACCGAATACGAAGCGAAAGTCTATCTCTCGCTCCTCTCCCTTCATCCTGCGAGCGCCTACACCATTTCCCGGCATTCGGGCGTCCCTCATTCCCGGGTTTACGATGTCACGAGAAGACTCATCAAGCGAGGAGTTGCCATCTCGAGCGGGACCAAGCCCGAACTATTCAGCCCGCTTTCTCCGAAAAACCTGCTGGAAAAGCTGAGGCGCGATTATAACAAGTTTACCGAGGAACTGGAAAAACGGCTCAAGCAGAGAAACTTCGTCTCGGATTTCGACCCGGTCTGGAATCTGCCGAACCCCGAAGAAGCTCTGAAAACGACCGCCGGCCTGATAGAAAATGCGGAGCTCGCCGTTTACATCGGTCTGTGGGAAGAGGAGTTGGAAGTATTAAAAGAGCCCTTGAGAAGGGCTCACACGAAGGGGGCGAGGGTCGTTATCCTGCTCTACGGCACCACCCAACTCGATTTCGGAGAGGTCTATTTCCACAGTACGGAGAACATGCCGGTTGTCGGGGAGCTTGGAAGAACGCTCGACTGCGTCGTAGACTCCACGCTCTGCGTCACCGGAACCCTCGGAGGGACTTACCCTTGCCAGGTGGTGTGGACGAAAAACCGCGGCCTGGTGCAATCAATCGAAAGCTACATCTGTCATGATCTATATCTGGCGGAGGTTCACCGCCACTTCGGCAGGCAGCTCACGGAACTATACGGTCCGAACCTTGTAAAACTGCGTCGGAAATTTCAGTAACTCCATCCCCGTTGTTTTATCGAAACCGGACTGGGCCTTTTTCACAGGCCATACGCGTCTCTCCTCCATTCCGATCATTCACGCATGGTCTTATGGAAAAGCAAAACCCTACGTAATCGCGGCTTGACATCACTGCCCCACAGGCTACAATTACTACTGCAATAGTAAATTCTTATTATATGAGTATAAGGAGCAACCCCCAATGAAACACGAGAGGCCTCCCGTCAGAGTGATCATATGGGGTTTCGGGGCCATGGGGAGCGGCATGGCGCGCCTGCTGCTCGAGAAAAAGGGCGTCGAGCTTACAGGAATATGCGATATTCATCCGGACCGCGCGGGGAAAAGCCTCTTCGAACTCCTTGGTGTCAAACGCAGCGGCCGGCCGGACCTGATCGTCCAGGAGAAGATAGAGGCGGTTGTTTCCCCGGGATGCGCCGATATCGCCCTGGTAGCCACCGATTCTTTCACTGCTAAGACCTTCGATAAGCTGGTCCTGCTTCTGGAAAACCGAATCAACGTGATATCGACAGCTGAACAGATGGCATACCCAAAGGCCTCGGAGCCGGAACTGGCCCAAAAGCTCGATGAGACTGCCAAACAAAACGGCGTTTCGGTGCTGGGAACGGGCATCAACCCGGGGCTAATCATGGACCTGCTCGTCGTACTATTGACAGGGGCATGCGCACGGGTCGACGAAATCGAGGTGCGAAGGGTCAACAGCCTCTCCCCTTTCGGACCGGCTGTCATGGAAGAGCAGGGAGTCGGGCTTTCGCCCGAGGAGTTTGAAAAACAGGCGGCGTCCGGAACCCTTGCAGGACATGTGGGGTTCGCCGAATCTATTCATATGATCTGTGACGGTATCGGCTGGAAGCTCGACGCGCCCCCCGGCGGGCAGGCGGTGAAACAGGCGATGAAGCCGATCATCACCACCATCAGGCGGCAGAGCCCCTATGCTGTGGTGAAACCGGGGATGGTCGCCGGATGCGACATGAAGGGTTTAGGGTATGTGGAAGGCGAGAGAAAGATAACGATGGAGCACCCCCAGCAGATCGAACCCGAAGCCGAAGGAACGGAGACCGGAGATTACATCACCATCTCGGGCGATCCCGAAATATCCCTTTCCATCAAGCCGGAAGTCCCGGGCGGCATCGGGACTATCGCCATGTGCGTCAACATGATCCCCCAGATCATCAACGCGGAACCGGGGCTCAAGACCATGCTGGATCTTCCGGTGCCGCGCGCGGTCATGGGGGATATGCGGGACATGCTCCGATAGGAGGCCTGAAAATGACAAAGAAAACATCCGCACGCCAAGGGGACTGGGTGCTGATAAGCCGCACCGTACTTGAACCGGATGAACGCACCTCGCAGCTTCCCCCCGAGACCGCCCGGACTCCGCTCACGATGCGTGTCAAAGGGTACCTGATATCGGATATTGCCGCGGCGGGGGAAGAGGTGGATATCGAGACGGTCACCGGCCGCAGGCTCAGGGGTACACTCACCGAAATAGAACCGACGTGGGAACACGGGTTCGGAGCGTTCGTACCGGAACTCCAAGAGATCGGGCGGCGGTACAGGGAGGATGCAAGATGAAAGCCATCCTCGATCGAAAAAACGAAATCATGAAAAGATCGGTGGGCATCGATTATTCCCGCTATGAATCGGGCTTTATCGCCTTTGACTACGAACGAATGATGTCGGAGGCGGGAGGTGATATCAAAGAGACCTCGAAGCTTCAGGCGGAGACAGGCGTCGGCAATACCCCCCTGCTGGAACTGCGCAACCTGACCGAACTCGCCCGGAAGTATTCTCCCCGGGGGAAAGGTGCCCGCATCTTCCTGAAGGACGAGGCGGCCAACCCGTCGGGAAGCTTCAAGGCGCGGCGCGCGTCGGTGTCGGTTAAGAAGGCGAAGGATTTAGGGTTTCCGGGAGTCATGGCCGCGACCAGCGGCAACTACGGCGCCGCCGTTGCGAGTCAGGCCGCCATACGGGGTCTTTCGTGCATCGTCGTGCAGGAGTGCTACGATTCAAAGGGCATCGGCCAGCCGGAGATCATCGAAAAGGCGCGTGCTTGTGAGGCATACGGCGCCGAGGTGATACAGCTATCCGTCGGTCCCGAGCTTTTCCTGGTCTTTCTTTCCCTCTTGGAGGAAACAGGATACTTCAACGCATCCCTTTACACCCCGTACGGGATTGCCGGCATAGAGACGCTCGGAGGGGAGGTCGCGGGCCAGGTCCGGGAGCGGACAGGGCGCTTCCCCGATGCGGTGGTCGTCACCAACGCCGGCGGCGGCAACGTTACCGGAACCGCACGGGGGCTGATAAAGGCGGGCGCCTCCGATACCCTGATCGTAGGAGCAAGCGTGAACCTGACCGGCCTTCACATGGCGAACGACGCCCACTTCAACAGGAAGTCCTTTACTACCGGCCACACCGGGTTCGGCGTACCCTTCGCGGTCATGCCGGACCGTTCCGATGTTCCCCGCAGCGCCGCGCGCCCTCTGCGTTACCTGGACCGGTACCTGACCGTGCCCCAGGGACCGGTCTTCGCGATGACCGAAGCGCTTGCAAGGCTCGAAGGGCTCGAGCGGGGACCCGCAGGCAACATCTCCCTGGCGGCGGCGTTCGCTCTGGCCAGGGAGATGGACCGGGATCAGGTCATCGTAGTCCAGGAGAGCGAGTACACGGGAGCGGGAAAACATGTTCAGCCGCAGCTCTCGTTCGCCCGGGAGAACGGTATCGATGTCCGGATCGGCGACCCGGCCGAAGAAATCCCGGGAGAATCGGTGGTCCTGCCGGCGTCGCCTGACCTGATCACCCCGAAAGACCTGTCCATGGACCCACTGAGGATATCGAGGATTCGCCACGCGGTGGCCGGGTTTGAACCGGAGCTTGCCGGACTTGACAATGCCGCCCGTGCCCGCCGGGAGACAATGGCCTTCCTCGTGCAGGAAACCAAACGAGACGAAAGGTTTGTGGAATCGGCCCTAGATTCGATCTTCAAGGAGAAACTGCAATGAGAGGCATCGAGAGAAGAGATGATTTTCAGAAACGGCGCGCGCATCTCGCCCGGCTTTCAGAAGAGGAACTGGAGGCCCGCTTCTGGGAATTGTCCAATAAGCTCACCGACCCCCTCATCGAGCTTGCCAGGGACCACACGACGCCCTCCATCGAGCGGTCGGTGCTCTTGAGGATGGGGTTTTCAAGTATGGAGGCCAAGGCGATCGTGGACGGATGCATCGGCCGGTCGCTCATAGGTAAAGGAGCAGGCCACGTAGTCTACCGGGCATCGCTTTTGACGAAGACCCCGTTGCGCGAGGCCGGGCTGAAACTCGCCGCGGGTGAGCTCTGGGAGGAGGTCGAGTCGTCCTTTGTAACGGCTGAAGCCTCATCAGGGAGGCACATCCCATGAAGCCCGAAGAAAAAATCGACATAGAAGGAATCCTCAAAGGACTCGAAAACTACCGCCCGAAACGGCGGGGCTGGACCTGGCGCGCAGGAAAAGGAGAAAAGCTGCGCGCCGGCGCTTTCGAGTATATCGAGTGCTCCGAGCCCCTTGAGAACTCCGTACCGCTGCCCGCTGCGCACTACTTCAGCGACATCGACGTCCAGCCGGCCGCCACCATAACGACGGAGATAGCCTCCGGCAGGTTCGAAGACGATATCCGAAGGATGCGGATGGCGGCGTGGCACGGCGCGGACCACCTGATGGTCATCCGTACCGTGGGGCAGAGCCACATCGACGGGCTCATGGAAGGGACCCCGCAGGGGATCGGCGGCGTTCCGATCACACGGAAGCAGGTCCGGGCCCAGCGGAAGGCGCTCGATCTGATCGAGGAGGAGATCGGCAGGCCGATCAACTACCACTCCTACGTGAGCGGTGTCGCCGGGCCGGAGATTGCAGTGCTTTTTGCCGAGGAGGGAGTAAACGGGGCACACCAGGACCCGCAGTACAACGTACTCTACCGGAACGTCAACATGGTTCGAAGCTTCGTTGACGCCGCCGAAGCGAAAAAGATCATGACCTGGTCCGGTATGGCGCAGATCGACGGGGCCCATAACGCAAACGCCACCGCCCGGGAGGCGTGGAAGGTGATGCCGGAACTTCTCGTTCAGCACGCGGTGAACTGCTCTTTTTCCGTGAAGGCCGGCATGAAAAAGGAGGATATCTGCCTGTCCACGGTTCCTCCTACCGCTCCCCCCGCTCCCTGCATGCGGCTGGACCTCCCTTACGCTGTGGCGCTGCGGGAGCTTTTCCGAGATTACAAGATGCGGGCGCAGCAGAACACCAAGTACATGACGAGTTCCACCCGGGAGGCCACGGTCACCCATACGCTCAATCTGCTCATCTCCGAACTCACATCAGCGGACATCCAGTCCACCATAACCCCGGATGAGGGGCGTAACGTCCCCTGGCACATCTACAACATTGAAGGGACCGACACGGCCAGGCAGGCCTTCAACGGCATGGACGGCTTGAAGGAACTCGTGAACCTGCGCAGGCACGATGAGCCCATGGCCGGGACCATACGCGAACTGAAGGAACGGGCGGTACTCTTCCTGGAGGAGATGATAGAAACGGGAGGATACTTCGCCGCGGTCGAGAAAGGGATGTTCGTCGATTCCGGCCTCTACCCCGGGCGTAACGGCGACGGAATCATCCGGAAGGCTGACGGGGGAATAGGCTCCGACACCATTTTCACCCGCGATCCCGACTACCTGGCGCCTGTAACCGCCCATTTCGGCTACAACAACACCGCGCAGTACGGTTTGCCCGCACAAAACGATCCGGGCGATGTTGCCGGCGATAACGGGACCGCTGGGCCGTCTTCGCTTATCGGCGGCTGCACGTTCGAAAACCCTGAGATGATCGTCTATATCGATGAGCTGGATGAGAACGACAATGTGTACCTTCGCATGGAGGAGACCCGGGACCTGCGGGGGGGCACAAAAATCAGGCCTGAGATGGAGTGGCAGGGCGATGGTGTCGTCCACGTGACTGTCTTTCTACCCGCCGGCAGGCGGGCAGCTTCGGCCGCGGCCCTGGAGATCGGGGCGCGCATGGGGCTGCGCGAAACCGAGGTGATACACACCGAGGTAATGCATCCAGCCGAGGGGACTCGCGTTGAAATCAAGGGACGCTTCGAGCACGTCATAGACCTTGCCGACCTCACCATCCCACCGGAACCTGACGTGATGACCGAAGAGGAGATCCGGGCCGAAATAAGGAAAAGCCCGATGAAAATAGTCGCAGGGACAGTGGGAAGCGACGAACATTCAGTGGGGCTGCGTGAAGTGATCGACATCAAGCACGGCGGCATCGAGGGCTTGGGGATCGAATGCCATTACCTCGGGACATCGGTTCCGCTGGAAAAGCTCATCGACTCCGCTGTGGAACTGAAGGCGGACGCGGTCCTCGCCTCCACGATCATAAGCCATGACGATATTCACTACAAGAACATGCGCCGCCTCCATGATATCGCCGTGGAAAAGGGGGTCAGGAACCAGCTGATCCTCGTCTGCGGAGGGACGCAGGTCTCCCCCGAAGCGGCGGTCAGGCAGGGAGTAGACGCCGGGTTCGGCCGCGGCACGAAGGGGATCCATGTGGCGACGTTTCTTGTCAAAAAACGGCGTGAAAAAATACAATGAGCCGCTTCGACGTCCTGATCGCCGAGATCGGCAGCACGACCACCATAGTGAACGCATGCGGCATTGATCCGGTTTCGAACGGGGGCCCTGGGTTCCTCGGACAGGGCTATGCCCCCACGTCGCTGGATTCGGGAGATGTCCGGACCGGTCTGAACCGGGCGATGGAAGCCTGCATGAGGGCCCTTGGAACAGCGGTTCCCGACGGGAGCCTTCCCGGGCCGGCCGGCCGGTTCCTCGCCACCTCCAGCGCCGCCGGGGGGTTGAGGATGACGGTCCACGGTCTTGCCTATGATATGACGGTCCGTGCCGCCCGCGAGGCCGCGCTGGGAGCGGGCGCCAACATCCACCAAGTCACCGCGGGCATCATCCGCCCGTCGGACCTGAAGACCCTGATAAAAATACGGCCTAACATAATCCTCATTGCTGGCGGCGTGGATTACGGGGAACGGGAAACCGCCCTAGAAAACAGCCGGCTCATCGCCCAGGCCCTGAAGGAAGCCGGGCTTGCACCCCCTGTCATCTACGGCGGCAATGTCGAAAACAGGGAAGAGATTGAAAGGGTCTTCACGAAAGCCGCCATCAAGGTAAGCTGTATAGATAACGTCTATCCGCGCATCGACGAGCTGAACGTGGAACCGGCCAGGAAGGTAATCCGCATGCTCTTCGAGGAACATATCACCCGCGCGCCGGGTATGGAGCACATCCGGGAGGTGGTGAACGGACCCATAATTCCGACCCCCGGGGCGGTGATGCTCGCAGCGGAACTCCTTGCAGAGGACATGGGCGATCTTCTGGTCATAGACGTCGGGGGTGCGACAACGGACGTCCACTCGGTCACCTCGGGAAACGAGGAAATCACCCGGATGCAGACGGCCCCTGAGCCCAAAGCGAAACGGACCGTGGAAGGAGATCTCGGCCTTTTCATAAACCGGAACAACGTGTCGGCGCTTTCGGCACCGGAGGAGCTCGCCTCCAGGTGCGGGACAACGGCCGCGCGTATAGCCGAACTCCTGGAAACCGTTGGTCTGATCCCTGAAACCGCTGAAGAAGTCCGGCTGATGGAGGAACTCACCTTTGTTGCAGCCCGGACCGCGCTCCTCCGCCATGCGGGAGTATGGCGGGACCTGTACGGTCCGTCCGGAAGGACAAGGGTTGTGGAGGGCAAAGACCTGACCGCGGTAAAGACCGTGATCGGGACCGGAGGCGCCCTGACCCGTCTTCCCGGCGGGAGGGACATCCTGTGCAGGATCCTTTCGGAAAACTCCGGCAATTCCCTGACACCGCCGGGAGACGCCGGAGTCCTTATCGACACAGACTACTCCATGGCCTGCCTGGGAGCGATGTCCGCGGAATTTCCTGAAGCCGCGCTCACCCTTCTTAAAAGCAGCCTGCGCATAAGCACCATCCCGGAGAAAACATAATGTCCGGACCGGCCGTGACCATCGATCTTGAAAAAATTATCTCGAACGCACGTGCGGTCACTAATCTCTGCGCTGGTTATGGAGTCACGGTAACCGGCGTGACCAAAGTGACTTGCGGCATGCCGCAAGTCGCGAAAGCGCTGATCATGGGCGGAGTCTCGGGGATCGGGGAATCCAGGATGGAAAACATCCACCGGCTCCGGGCGGGAGGAATTCTGGAGCCGATCATGCTTCTGCGTATTCCGCCTGTATCCGCGGCCGAAGAGATCGTCAATTCGGTTGACGTGAGCCTCAATTCGGAACTCCCGGCTATCCGGGCCCTCTCCCAGGCGGCGGAAGAACGCGGCATCATTCACAGGATCATCCTGATGCTGGACCTGGGGGACCTGAGGGAAGGTTTCTGGCCCGATGACCTGATGGCGGCCGTGCGTGAGATCATCGACCTTCCCGGCGTCAGGATCCAGGGAATCGGCACGAACCTCACCTGTTACGGCGGGGTAATTCCGACGCGAAAAAACATGCAGGAACTGGTCGACTGGGCCCGCAGGATAGAGGACACGTTCGGAATCCCGATCGAAACTATTTCAGGCGGAAACTCCTCATCCCTGCCGCTTCTTGCTTCCGGAAGAATGCCCCCGGAAATAAATCATCTCCGGATAGGCGAGGCCATCCTTCTGGGGCGTGAGACCATCAACAGGACATGCTGGCCGGGAACGGTCCAGGATGCGTTTCTCCTCTCCGGGGAAGTCATCGAACTGAAAAGGAAACCGTCGATGCCGATCGGCGAGACAGGCCAGGACGCATTCGGCGGAACACCCGAATTTTCTGACAAAGGGGAGATGCTCCGGGCGATTCTCAATATCGGGCGGGAAGATGTGGATGTAAGCGGGCTCGAACCGGCGGAGCCGGGGATTTCCGTTCTGGGCGCCTCGAGTGACCACCTGATCCTCGATGTGACTGAATATCCGGGAGAGCTGGATCTGGGAGACGTCATTACCTTCAACCTCTCCTACTCGGCTCTTCTATCGGCCATGACCTCGTCGTATGTGGAAAAGCGCCCTGTTGGTGGCGACCGCTTTTCCCCCCACGGGGTGCGCATCGTTTTTCTGGGGGACGATCCTCTGTTCAGGAATCAGGAAAAGTGGAACGAACTGGAGAAGCTCGGCTACGCGGAACGAATTTTTATTAAAGCGCTCAAACCGGAAATACCCGAGTTGCGGCCGGACAAGGACTGCATAATCGCCGGCGGCACCGAACCTCTTACAAAACCCCTGTATGCAGCCATGGCCGCTGCAGGCGACCCGCCGGGGATGATCTGGATCAGCCCCTTCCCCGACTTTCCATTCGACCTTTTGGGCCGGGAGGACCTGGCCCCTCCCTCGAGCACGACGGCTTCATCGGAACCATCAGAACATAAGCCGTTCGCACGCGTTTCACCGGAAAGCCTGATATTTCTCTGCCTGCGGGACGCGGAGGAAAAGGACGCGGAAATCATCCGCAGGTTCAGAATAGAATCGTACACTATGGAGGATGTGGATCTCCTGGGTATCCGGGAGGTGACCCGCCGGGCCTTACGCAGGGCGGCTTCCGGGAACCGGGGCGTTTACGTCCGCTTCAACCCGGCGGCCGCCGACAACGGCAGGGACGGCCTTACAAACAGGGAAAGCCACCATGCAATGGAAATGATCGCCGCTTCCGGCCTTCTCCGAACTCTCGATATTTCAGGGACCAAGCCGCCGGGGCGAAGGGACAGGGAAAAACTCCGGCGATTCATTTACTCAGCTCTGGGGAAGCGGATTCTGGGAAGGTAGGGCAGAGGTAACCAGAGTCCGCATCGAGGGGGTGGTTTATCTCCCTGCACTACAAAAATACGGCGATCTTGAACCGGGACAGGCTTTCTGGACAAGAGCGATGCCTGGAAGAGCCTCAATTGTCCTTGACTCTTGGCGTTATGTCCACTATATGATTACGTCTAAGGCGGCAATGGGTGACCAGGTGCGCGCCGGGACCGGTTCAGCGTAGTGTGGACGGTCTTTCAAGCCTGACAGGAGTCAGGCATGGTTTTAGCCTCCTCAAACGGCGCTCGAATTCGGCAGCGCCGGCATCCTTTTCTAACAGGAACCCGATACACCTTCGGCGAGACATGGAAAACAAGCTCTGGAAACCCGCCGCTCTTCTTTCTCCTGCCCTGAGTGCCATCTTTTTCCTGCTTGTGATTCCTGTCTGCTTCATAGTGGTCTACAGCTTCTGGCTCAGGGCGCCGAGCGGGGCTGACATTCCGGCGTTTCAGTTCGGGAACTACGCCAAGTTCTTCGAAGATTTTTTTTACCCCTCCCTCTTGATTCGAACCATACGCGTGTCCCTCGAGACGGTCGTTCTCTGCCTGGTCATGGGGTACATCCCCGCGTACTTCTTCTACCGAACGGAGAGCAGGTACAAACCGTTTCTACTGATCCTGGTGATGCTTCCCTTCTGGATCAGCTTCATCATCCGTACCCTGAGCTGGATCAACATCCTGGGTGACACCGGCCTGATCAACCACGTTCTCATGCGAATCGGATTCATGGACAGGCCCCTGGCCATGCTCTACAATGAGGGTGCAGTTCTGATGGGCCTGATTCAGTACCTGCTCCCGTTCATGATCCTCAACATCTATGTGAGCCTGGAAGGGATAGACAAGAACCTACTCGAGGCGGCGAGAAGCCTTGGATGCACGGAGTGGCAGGCGTTCCGCGAGGTCACCCTGCCCCTCAGCCTCCCGGGGGTGAGCGCAGGCTGCCTCCTGGTCTTTGTCCTGACATCCGGCACATACCTTCCACCCATGATTCTGGGAGGTCCGGGGAACGACATGATCGCCAACCTGATCTTCAAACGGGTCGTAGGGACCCTTGACTGGCCCTTTGGTTCGGCCATCAGCACGATCCTCCTGGCACTGCTGGGCGTAATCGTGTACACCTATAACCGCTACCTGGGGATCAACCAGATCTTCAAGAGCCTGCAGTGAGTTATTCACAATGCCAAGAATAACGGGCTGGTCACTGATACGCCTCTTCACGATCATGGTCTACATCTGGATGTTCGCCCCCATTGTGGCGGTGGTCATACTGTCTTTCAACCCGCAGCAGTTCGGGTCCTTCCCCATGGAGGGACTCAGCCTCCGATGGTACATCAAGCTCGCCCAGAACGAGACCATTATAAACGCCTTCAAGAACAGCCTCGTCTTGGGGTCTCTGACGGCCGTAATGACCACCACCATTGCGATTCCTGCGGCAATGGCCTTTGTGCGTTACGAGTTTCCCGGCAAGAACAGCCTGAACACCTTGCTCCTGGCCCCGATCATGATCCCGGAGGTGGTGCTGGGCGTGGCCCTCCTACTGTTCATCCGGTGGCTCCAGCAGCCCAAGAGCTTTGCGTTGCTGCTCATCGGACACGTGGTCCTCACCCTGCCCTATGTCCTGCTGGTGGTTCAGGCCAGGCTGGTGGGCATAAAGCGCGTTTATGAGGAGGCCGCCATGAGCCTCGGCGCAAACCCCTTCCAGGCCTTCAAAGAGATCACGCTGCCGCTGCTTATGCCTGCCATACTGGCGGGGATGCTGTTTTCTTTCACCATCTCATTCGATGACGTAACGGCCACACTTTTTTGGGCCACGGCCCAGAATCAGACGGTCCCGGTAAAGATCTTCAGCATGCTGCGCACCTCTATAAGCCCTGAGATCAACGCCCTGGGGACCGTAATGATTATATTGACAATCTCAACACCCCTGCTCGCGGGGTACCTCTCTCGTCGCTTCGCCAGGGGAAAATAGTTGATACATTAACCCTGACAGGACACACGCCGTACGGAGGCTATCCGGTGCCGGAGAACCGGTGGGCGCATAACTCCTGTCGATCGCCAACTTTACTGTATGAAAGGGAGGTAAGCCATGAGCAGGGATTTGAACGAACAACTGGAAACCGTGGCAGCGCTTTACAGGGACGGCGAGATCACCCGCCGCGACTTCATCAAGTACCTCGGTATCGCCGGGGCCGCGGCCGGGCTGGTGGGAGGACCGTTCGGCATGCTGACCCGCAGCGCTCGTGCCTCCAAGTCAATCCGGGTGGATTCCTGGGGCGGCACCACTTCGGAGGCCCTTCGCAAGTATGCATTCGAGCCCTTTACCAAGGAAACCGGTATCGAGGTGGTCGACGCAGCCTTTACGGGCATGGACGCCTTTCTGACCCAGGTCAAGGCCTCCTACCCGCCGGGTGGTGAGTTCAACATAGCCCACCTGAGCGCAGTGTTCGACTATGCCCGGTACATGGGCCTGGGTTTCGGGGTTGTCCTTGATGAGGCCAAGATCCCCAACCTTGAGAAGGTTATGCTACCCATGATAAACGCCCTCCGTGGGCTGAGCGACGGCAAGCTTTCAGCCGTTCCCTACGACCTGGGCCAGACCGGAATAGCTTACAACACCAAGCACATCTCAAAGGAAAAGGCCGAGAAACTGGGAGTGGCTCTGCTCTGGGACAAGGACCTCAAAGGTAAGCTGGGAAGCTGGGGGGCGGATTACAGGACCAACATGTGGTATGCGGCCCTTCACACGGGACAGAGCCCCAACAACATCACCGACCTAGACGCGGTGTGGGACGCACTGACGGAACAGCGGGGGCTGATGAAAAAGTACTGGGAATCCGGCGCCGAACTCATGAGCCTTCTGGCCGGCGATGAGATCTATGCCACGGTGGCCTGGTCCGGCCGCGTCGGCGCGCTGCAGCAGGAAGGCCACCCCATAGGCTACCTGTCCCCCAAGGGCACCTATTCCTGGATGGAGTACATGTTCGTGCTCAAGGGAACAGACCTGGAAGTGGCCCAGAAGCTGCTCAACTTCATGCTGGAACCCGAGGCGGCCATCGCTGTTGCCAAGGCCCAGGGCTACCCGCCGAGCCTGGACCCCACCAAAGTGGAGATGCCCCCTGAGGTACAGAAGATGCCTGCCTTTGATCCCACAGGCACGCTCGAGGGCTACCTGTTCGCCAAACCCGAATACTGGAACAAGCACGAGCTCGAGTGGACGGAGAAATGGGACCGGATCAGAGTAGGCTGATATAAGGAACTGTCCAGGCAGGGCCTTACGGCATAGCCTGGACAGTTCGTGAAACCTGTGCCGTCCCCTTCCCTACCGGCGGATCGGGACGGCACTCCCGACCAACGCCGATCAGGAGAGCGGTGAGAGGTGAATAACCAAGGCAAGTCCCTAGCGGTTGAGCTCAAGGGGGTCTACAAGCGTTTCGACAAGGTTGTGGCGGTGGAGCGGATGAACCTCGAGTTCGAGGAGGGATCACTCGTCACACTCCTCGGGCCTTCGGGCTGCGGCAAGACCACCATCCTGCGTATGATCGCCGGGCTGGAGACACCGACCGAAGGGGATATCTTCATAAAGGGAAAGCGTGTGAACGACACCCCCATCCACAAGCGGAACCTGGGGATGATATTCCAGAACTACGCGCTTTTTCCCCACAAGAACATTTTCGAGAATGTGGCGTTCGGCCTCAAGTACCGTAACGTACCCAAGCAGGAGACCCGGGAACGTGTTCAGCGCGCCCTGGAAATGGTGCGGCTGCCCGGCGTGGAAAACCGGATGCCTTCCCAGCTTTCAGGAGGTCAGCAGCAGCGGATAGCCCTGGCCCGCGCCATTGTCATCGAGCCTGTGGTCCTGCTCATGGACGAACCGCTTTCCGCGCTGGACGAGAACCTTCGTGAGGAGATGCGCCGTGAGGTGGACAATCTACAGCAGTTACTCGGCGTGACTACCATCTTTGTGACGCATGACCAGCGCGAGGCCCTGTCCATGTCCGATAAGATCGTGGTCATGAAGGACGGGCGAAAGCAGCAGGAAGGGAATCCCGAGGAGGTATACAACAAGCCGGTGAACCACTTTGTAGCCGATTTTCTGGGACACTCCAACTTCATGGACGGCGAGGTGCTGGGCCGCGACGGGGACTACATCAAGGTACGAGTCCAGGACGGCAACGAGTTCTACACCCTTAACCTTGAAGAGTGGAAACAGGGGGAGCCCGTAGAACTGGTCATACGCGCCCAGAAATTCGACATCCTTCCGGACAAGGAGGGCGCTTCGGCCCCTGAAATCAACTCTTTCAAGGCCATAATCAAAGATCGCAGTTACATGGGGGGTGAAGTAAGCTACTTCGTGGAACTTGAAAACGGGACCGTACTTCACGCCATCAGCATAATCAGCTCCAAGCCGTTCCGCCGGGGCGATTCCGTCCTGATTCACGCGCCTCCCATTGACTGCGGTCTTTTGCACCGAGATAACGCCACAAGGTAATTAGCCCGCGACATCCCCGCGTCTCCTCTCTTTGAGGCAGCACATTCCTTCCCGGGGGTCCCAAACCGTATGGACCATGACCGCCCATAATGCCCTTCGGAAAGGCATATTCTCTCGACATATGAAGCCGGTTTTTATAGACGTTTGTCACTGCAACCCGCTTTTGCCGCCTAAAAGCCGGGCAGGCGGCCCCGGAAGGTTCAATGCATGGATATCAATCGCGCAAGGCTGACCCTGGCCCGAAGGTTCCCCGAACCTTTTGTGACCATTGACTCCCACACCGCCGGTGAACCGACCCGGCTTATTGTGGGCGGATTCGGCGAAGTACCCGGTTCCACAATGGCGGAGAAACGACGCTACTTCATGGAAAACCTGGACCATGTGCGTCTCCTGCTCACGCGGGAACCAAGAGGGCACCGGGACATGATAGCCGCCGCCATCACAGACCCGGTGACCGATGGGGCGTCCTTCGGTCTCATATACATGGACGCCCGGCGCTATCCGTATCTCTGCGGGCACGCCACCATCGGCGCGGTCACCACTCTTCTCGACACGGAGGTCATCGACCGGCGCGATCCCGAAACCGCGATTACCATAGACACTCCCTCCGGTCCGATGGATGCCCTTGCTCGTATCCGTGAAGGGCAAGTGGAGTCGGTTGCCATTCAGGCTGTGCCGTCATTCGTTTACGGCCTGGACCAAACTCTGGATGTACCGGGTCTCGGGAGTATAGAAGTGGACACGGTCTGCGTGGGTGGATTTTTCGTGATGGTCCCGATCCGACGAACAGGCCTTTCACTCACCCCGGAAAACACGAGGCGGCTCGTAGACCTGGGCATGACTATCATTGAAAGCGCCGATCAACAACTGGAGGTTCACCATCCGACGCGGCCTGAGGTATCAACGGTGGATGTGGTGGAGTTCTACGAGGAAGATTCAGAGCGTCCACTTTGCGGGAAAAGCATGGTGATATACGGCGAACGACATATGGACAGGTCACCTTGCGGGACGGGTACGGCTGCCAAGCTGACGCTTTTATACCAGCGGGGTAAAATCGGGATCGACCGGATCTACGAAAACACGAGCCCGCTCGGGACAGTGTTCAAGGCGCGCATTGTCACTGAAACAGATGTAGGAGGTGTGCCTGCTGTGGTGATCGAAATCCGTGGAAGCGCACACATAACAGGCCTACACTCCTTTTACATCGAACCCGACGATCCCTTTCCCGGAGGCTTTCTTCCATGAAACCGGAACGCATCTTCCAAAACGCAGTCATTCGAACCATGGACCCTTCCCGCCCCCTGGCCCAGGCAGTGGCCATGGGCAACGGCCGGATCCTGGCCGTAGGAGATAACTCTGAAATAGCGTCGCTCTCCCGATCCGGAACCAAGACCCAGGACTTAGAAGGAAGGCTTGTCCTGCCCGGCTTCACGGACAGCCACTTCCACTATTATGATTGGTCCATGGGACGGAAGCAGCTCAACCTGGCCGACACGGTCTCGCTGGAGGACCTCTTAAACCGTGTAGCGGAGGCCGCCCGCAACCTTCCACAGGGAGCCTGGATCGTGGGACAGGGCTGGAACGAGTCGGACTGGGAAGTCGAACACATGCCCGAACGCCATGACCTGGACCGAGTAGCGCCGGATCACCCCGTGGCGCTCTGGCGATGTGACCTTCACCTGGCCACGGTCAACTCAGTCGCTCTGAAGGAGGCCGGCATCGACGACAGCACGCCCGACCCGCCCGCCGGCGTCATTGCAAGGGACACCTCGGGAAGTGCCACCGGCATCCTCCGTGAGTTGGCTCCCAACCTGATCAAGGCGGCCATAGACAGGGCAGGCACCGCCGGGGTATACGAGGCCATGCTGGACGGCATTCCCGAAGTCCACTCCTATGGGTTGACCGGGATATTCGACGTCCGGCTCATGGGAGGACTGGAAGGGCCGCCCGTCCTTCGCGCCTGGCAGCAGATCAGGGAGCAAGGAAAGCTGGACCTGCGGTGCTGGGTGAGCCTTCCTGGTGAACGCCTGGATGAGGCGGAAGCCCTGGGTATCCGCACAGGCTTAGGAGACGATAGACTCAGGTTGGGACACCTCAAATACTTCATGGACGGCGGAATGGGGGCGCGCACCGCATGGATGATCGACCCATACCTGGATGGTGGTGTGGGCATGAGCCTCTACCCGCCGGAAGCCTTACGTGAACGGATCACTAAAGCGAACCGGGCCGGGCTCGCCGTCATGGTTCACGCAATAGGAGACCGGGCCAACCGGGAATTGATTTCAGTTTTCGAGGCGGTGAAACGGGATAAAGCCTTTGAGGATATTGATCCCGCATCACGCCCCGCCGTCCCACACCGAATCGAGCACCTACAGATGATTCGGCCTGAGGACCTTTACCGCATGGCGCGTCTAAACCTGGTGGGTTGTGTGCAGCCACATAACTTGATTCTGGACATCCACATGATAGATAGTTGCGTAGGAGAAATGGGACAATGGACCTACGCGTATCGGAGCATGCTGGATGCCGGTATTCCGCTCATGCTAAGCTCTGATTCGCCGGTCTGTGATCCGCGACCGCTCGTGGGCATCCACGCGGCCGTCACCCGTCAACGGCGGGACGGCTCCCCCGAAGGGGGATGGTACCCCCGTGAAAGGATAAGCGTGGAGGAAGCGGTCCGCGGCTATACCCTGGCACCGGCGGAGGCGAACGGCGTTACAGGTGAACTGGGAACAATTTCACCCGGAAAACGGGCGGACATGGTCGTCCTGGACAGGGACATCTTCTCCGTGGACCCCATGGAGATCATCGAGACCTCCGTGGACATGACCATCTTCGACGGGCGGGTGGTGTTCAGCCGCTAAGATCTCTTTGCCGCGCGATCGACAATGGCTTGTATGTGTTCTGCGGCTTGGTCCGGAAGGGGTTCCGGTCTGTGTTCCGCCAGGAGGGCCTCCACACGCTCCGCGGCCCTTCGGCCCAGGTCCTTGCCGCCCCGGGCGACCCAGGATTCATGCCCGGACCGGTCCATGACCTCGGGATACCAGCGGTCCCGGTAGTGATGAAGGGTGTGCAGGCTGTCAAGATACTGCCCGTCGGGTCCGATCTCATCGATCACATCCAGCGCCAGGGTCTCTTCGGTGATCTCCAAAGGGGACAGTGCCGTGCGTACCCACCCCACCAACTCATCACATAACACCAGCTGGGCCTGAGATCCGGTGAGACCAGACTCGAGATACCCCATGTCGTGCACCAGGTGACTCCCGGCCTGGGCGTTCGCAAGGAGAGTGAGGGCAGCCTCGGCACCCGCCTGCGCGTCCACCTGCTTGGAGTCCGAAATGCCGCCGAACGCGAACATTGGAAGGCCGTAGAAGTGGGCCAGTTCCTGGGCTATGAACTGCTTTTCAGGCTCCACATACGGGCTGAGACCTGTCCGCATGTCAAGGGCGCTGGCTCCCCACCCGGACGTGATGAAGGGGGACCCGGGCCGGTTCAACTGCCCGATCACTAAACCGGCCAGGCAACCGGCGTTCCACAACGCCATGCCGCCGGCCACTGTGACGGGCGCGCTCGCACCGCCCAGAGAAACCGGCACGTATGTCACGGGAAGGCCTTTGCCGGAGAGGAACATCAGCTTTTCCAGGGCCTCCCGGTTGTGCTGCAGCCCGTTTGTCACGTTGATGTAGCAGGCTGCAAGAGGCCTTTCCCGCAGTGCATCCTCTCCTCCTGCCACGACTTCAGCCATGGCCACGGCGTCCTCGCACCCTGCCGGATCCGTGGTCACAAACACCAGGGGTTTGGTCGTATGCTCGAGCATGGCCTGCATGGCGAATCGGTCCGCCGTCATGCGGGGAACATCAGAAGGAAGGAACATGCTCATTACGAAGTCTACGTTATCAAGCGCGTCACAGAGCGTCACACCTTCTATTACGTCCTTTATTCGGGCCCGGCGGCGTTCTCCGGTCCGGTGATCAAGCACGTTCAGGCAATCCGATCCGGTGCCGAAATACGAACGACAGCCGCCTGCCTCAACAGCCGGCTCACCATGACGATTGAAAAGAGTGATCGTAGAGGGGGCGGTCTCAAGGGCCCGCTCCACCAGGCCTGATGGGATGCGAGCGCGGTTCCCTTCTGATATCCGCGCGCCGGCCTTCTCCAGCAGCCGGACCGCCGGGGGGTGATGAAGCCGGACCCCGGTCCTCTCCAGAATGTGAAGAGACGCCTCGTGAAGCTTGCTGCAGTCGCTGTCATCAAGTCGTCGAAATGGACGCAATAGATTCATTTTTATACCAGAAACCCCTCTGGAAACGGATCGTCCGGGGACGTCACGAACCGATGAAATCCAGTAATCCAGGCCGACCCCCGAATCTCAGGGACCACTGCTGGAATCCCCCCGACTTCGGTCTCGCGAACGATCCGCCCCATAAATGTCGTGCCGGTGAGCCCGGAGTTCTCGAACACACTCCCTGTCGGCAGGAGCCCCTGCCGGTGAAGCAGAGCCATCTTGGCCGAGGTCCCGGTGCCGCAAGGTGACCGGTCAACATGCCCCTCACCCAGTACCACGAATCCTTTACCTCTCTGCTCCTCATGACCGGCCGGATCGTAGAAGGCGGCCACGTCAACAGTACGGATGTGATCGAGCACCGGGTGCCTGACCCTAAGGCTACGGTTCCCTTCCTCGATCACGGCCATCCCCAGCCGGGCCAGTTCTTGCAAACGATCGTAAGAGAGCGTCAACCCAAGCTGCTCGACAGACGCCAGCACGAAGAACCCGCCTGCAAAGACCACGTCAACCATGACGCTCCCATAATCGGGCAGGTAAAGTTTCTGCTCCTGCTGAAATACGAAGGCCGGACCCAGCTCCACAGCCACTGATTCCACGCGAACCGTTCCCGCTCCATTCCGGAGGACGCGGGGAAAGGCGCGAACAGGCCCTGCTGGAGTGTCCACCGTAAGAAACGGGGGGTTCACGGGCGGCTTGGTCCAGCCCAGCTCAATGAAAGCCGTGACGGCGGCGATGATACCATGGCCGCACATGTAGGGATAACGCCTGGCATCCATGAACACGACTCCGAAGCTCCCCTCTTGGCCGGCGGGCTCGGTGGCCACAGCCGCGAACATGTCCCGGTGGCCTCGAGGCTCCCTGGTGAGAAGCAGCCGGACCCAGTCCAGATTTTCCTGGAGGTAGAGCCTCTTCTCCTGCAAGGTGCCTCCGGGGATGTCGGGCAGACCGCCCACCATAAGGCGCAGGGGTTCCCCGGCGGCATGCAGGTCCACCGTTATGAGCCCGTCTTCGCGGGCCGGGAAAGGGCCGAAGTTCGATATCATTTGAGACAGGTTGGTCTTCGTGCGCTCAGTGGTGAATAATCAGCGGCGTTGTTATAGATCATTCCGCTCCGAAACGAGCAGGCCCCTTCACTATGGGTGAAGGGGCCAAACAGAAAAAATCAAGACTCTAACGGAGACACGTACCTCACCCCTCTAATCAGGACACCATGAACCCAGTGTTGGAAACGAGACCCGGCACCGGAACCACCGGACAGCCGTTCTCGTCTGTTATCACACCTTCAGGCCAGTTGTATTCAGGGTCCATGGCCCGAAAGTAGGCCAGGTCATATGGGAGCAACCGGGCCCAAAGCCCGCCTTCACGTTCAACAAATCTGGATGAGAGGCCGAAGTCCACCTCGCCCAGCTCCGTCTGCAGTATGTATGCCGGTATCTCCCGGCCACTGCCGTCACGTCTGACAAGTGTGGCAATATCCAGGACATCGTCCACGTCCAAGGGGCGCTCGTCGTTCAGGGACGTCTGCAAGGGATGGCCGGAGGCGTAAACGTGATGAAATTCAAGACCTGTATCCCTGCACAAATAAGCCACCCGCTGGATCTCTTCGGGATTGTCGTTGCCTCCTGAAATAATCGGAGTATTAACGTAAACGGATATGCCTTTTCTTCGCAGCAGGGCGGCCTTCCTCTTGTGCTCATCCAGAAATTCGTCGCCATGAAAAAACAATGTCTCGATCTCGAGCCGGAGGGGCCTTGTCACGGTCAATCTGTTCAGTTCGGCCAGTTCGCGGATAACACTGCGGGTGTAAGCACTCGGGTTTTCGGCGAATGCGAGGCTTCGAAGCCTGACCGAATTGACATGGGAAATGTCGCGGAGGTGCTTGACAATATCCCGAACCTCCCTCAAGCTGTCGATCCCGTCCCGCTTCCCCGCAACAACCACGTCGGTGATGTGCCCGTTCCTTCGAATATAATCTATTCCGGCCTTAAAGCGGTCAATGTCCAGCTCCGCCCGTGTCTCGTGGACCCGCACAACCCCTTGCACACCGGAAGAGACAACCGGACGAGCGAATCGCTGGTCCTTTAATCCCTCAGCGCGAACGGTATTCAGGAGTCCGGGATCGGTCTTTCCGTTCAGAGGATGCCTCGGGACCCTTGAACCGGCGAAAAGCGCATCGTCGCCTATCTGGGCCATGTATTTTACATCGAGGGTCCCTTCGTCGTTGACGCGGACGTTCTCCAGTTCATTCGCAACAGGGGCGAAGGCGTTGAAGTAGTCCGGGGTGTAAGGGGAGCGGATCCATATGAAGTTCTCGTTTTCCCGGTCCCGCCCAACGGCCCAGCCGCTGCTGTTCCAGTCCATTTTTCCGATGGGCGTGGCCGTGCAGATCCTTGGAATGGCCCGGTCCGAAACGTGGGCTCTAAGGTAAATGCCGGCCTCTATGCCCTTGGAAAGCGGGGCCCAGTAAATGCTGTTTCCGTGAATCGGGCTGCAGGGAATGTAGATATAGTGCATCTCGGCACCGGCGCCCCTCAAGCTGCTGAAGAGTTCAGCGAGTTCGGGACCCCGATCGTTGCAGTCATTGAGGAAGGGAGTCTGCACGTAGACCTGTATGCCGCTTTGGACCAGCTCGGAAATGATCTCCAGGCTGTCCGGGGACACCTCATCCGGATGGATGAAGTGGGTGGCAACCTCTATTCGCTTCCCTTTCTCCTCCAACTCGAGGTTCTTCCGCTTGAGGTAGCTGAGCCAGGCACCGTCGTTGGAAAGGAAAAGGTGCGGGTAGTATGCAATGGACCGGGTGGCGAGCCGCAGTGTCTTGACGTGAGGGACATCTCTGAGACCATCGATTGCCACCTCCATGTTCTTTTTATTGAGAAACGGGTCCCCGCCTGTGATTACAATCTCCTTGATGGTGGGCGAGGCATTTACATAAGCCACCGCTTCCCTGACCTCATCCGGGGTGGGGGAGGTCTCATTTCGCGACTCCTTGTGCTTACGGAAACAGAACCGGCAATACACCGGGCAAGTCATGTTCAGGAGAAAGATGACGCGGTTGCGATACATCCGCTCCAGCAGTCCCTGGTGAAACTGTCCAATCCAGGTGTTCACGTGTCCCACAGGATCCAGCTCTTCCACAAAAGGCAGGTACTGGTAGGCCACGTCCCGCGAGACCATCATCTGGCGGGCTGTGTGCCTTGACAGCCTGACAGGATAAAGGTCTATGACCTTCTGGATGTCATCCCGCCTATCCTCTTCCATATGGATTTTGGCTATGTCTTCCAGTTGGTCAACATTCCGCACGGAAATGAACTCATTCCCCGGCTCCGTCCGCTCCAGGAGGGCCACAATGAACCGGCCGGGGATGTCCACTCCGTTGATCTGAAACGGCCCTCGGCCCCGGGCATCTCCCCGCGCTACGGCTCTCATGAGGGATTCAAAGAAACCGGCCGGGTCATCTGCAAAGCCGGCGGCTTCAAGGAGCCGGTTGAACCTGGATCCACCGTCCCCGTCTCCAACAAGATCCATGAATTCAGCCGGCACCAAAGGCCTTTCCGCTGAGTTGTTGAGGAAATCCAGGGCCTCCGCAACGAGTTCAGCCACAGGCACCTCGACCTGTTCCTCGGATGATTCAAAGGCGATGTCTTGCATGGTCTTAGCAATCCTTTCGAAAAATCCGGCATTGGACCACCGGCAAGGTGGGGGATAAGGCGAAACCTATCTAAGGAGCTCAAATGTGTCAATCCAAAAGCAATTTTAGGTAACGGGGGTTCTTGGATCAGGCCAGCGACCTCAGTTCTTCGAGGGACTCTCGAATAACCGAGGCCGTATAATCAAGATCCTCATCCTTATGGCGGTATGCCACATACCCGTGGTGATAGGGCTGCAGGAACACCCCTCGACGGATGACCCTGGTGTAGAACTCGGTCCTCAGCTGCTTGTATCTTCCGTCTTTGTCTTTCGGGAACGTGATGAATGGCATCAGGGGGGCCCCGGAGAACTCAACCGGCACCCCGCTGTCCTTGACTATACGTTCGATCTGCTCGCCTAAGCGCCGCCCCTTTTCCCAGACCTTTTCAAGGATCCGGTCCCGTTCCAGGATCTCGATGGTCTTAATGGCGGCCACCTGCTCCAGGCTGTTGGGGAAAAAGGTCGAGCTGATAAAAACCCGGTCCGCAGCCGCCATCATGACCTCCCTTCGGCCCACGACGGCGCTTATAGGATAGCCGTTGGCCATGGCCTTGCCGAACACGGAAAGGTCGGGCGTAATGCCGTACTCCTTTTGCGCCCCGCCCAGGCCGAAACGAAACCCGCTTCGAATCTCGTCGAAGATCAGGACCGCCCCGTACTTCTCGGCCAGGGTCTTCACTCCTTCAAGAAACCCGGGTTCCGGTTCCTGCACCTTCTCGGCCAGCGGGTGCCCGACAGGCGTCACTATTATCGCCGCCATGTCGTCCCCATGGACCTTCATGAGGTCTTCGAGTTCATCCAACTCATTATAGTGAAATTCGTAGATATCCTCGTAGAGCTTCTTAGGGATGCCTCCCTTGACCTCAACACACCAGTCGTGCCACCCGTGATAACCGCACCGAGCGATCTTCATCCGCTCCGTGTGCCCCCGGGCGATCCGGATTGCGGCGGTCGTCGCGTCGGATCCTGTCTTGAGAAAAAGGCTCATTTCCGCTGACGGTATCAACTCGCGCATCTTCCGCGCCAGGTTGTTCTGCATGGGTTGTGTCAGGGAAAAACAGAACCCTTTGTTCCGCATCTGATCGATCACGGCGTTGTCGATCTCCTCCTCCCTGTGGCCGATGATGATGGGGCCGTAGGCGCAGAGCATGTCGATGTACTCATTGCCGTCAACGTCCGTGACGCGTCCCCCTTTTGCGGATTCGAAAAATACGGGGTACTCGCCGGGCACAAAATTGTAAGGTCTTCTAATTCCCAGGATTGCACCCGGAACGAGGTCGAGGGCCTCATGATAGAGCCTTTCCGATTCTTCCAGCCTCAGTTTTTCCTCCATGTTCACTCCTTTTCAGTTTTCACTATCTCCTGCGCCTTTTGAGTTCCGCGGGCTCGAGATAAAGCTTTTCCCCGGCAAGCAGTTTCGCCACCCCGTCCAGGGGCTTATATCGTTCATCCTCGCAGATGTTACAATGACCGCAATCCGAAAAAACGTTCTCAGGCTGCGTGTAGGTCGTGATCACACCCTCGTAATTGCGAAGCACGAGACGGCGGTCGCCCTGTGAGAGGATATAATTCGGCATGACAGGAATCTTACCGCCACCGCCCGGGGCGTCGACCACAAATGTGGGCACGGCCATGCCCGTGGTGTGACCGCGCAGGTTTTCTATAATCTCCATGCCCTTGGTGATGGACGTCCTGAAGTGCGCTATGCCCCTGGAAAGGTCGCACTGGTAAATGTAGTAAGGCTTCACGCGGATCATGAGGAGTTCGTGAACCAGTTTTTTCATAATGTACGGGCAGTCGTTGACATCCCTCAAGAGGACTGTCTGGTTGCCCAGGGGAATGCCCGCATCTGCGAGCCGTGCACAGGCGTCCCTGGACTCCCGGGTTATCTCGGCCGGGTGGTTGAAGTGCGTGTTAAGGTATAGAGGATGATACCTGCGCAGCATGCTTACCAGGTCTTCCGTGATCCTCTGGGGCAGGACCACCGGCGTGCGGCTGCCGATTCGTATGATCTCCACGTGATCGATCCTGCGCAGGCGTTTAAGTATTGCCTCAAGGGACTCGTCGTCAAGGACCAGAGGATCCCCTCCTGAAATCAGTATGTCACGGATCTCAGAATGATCCTCGATGTAAGCAAAAGCCCTTTCCATGTCCTTGCCGCTCAAATGCTCGTCCTGTGAACCGACCATGCGCCTCCGCGTGCAGTGACGGCAGTACATGGAGCAGATGCGGGTGACCAGGAACAGGACCCTGTCGGGATAGCGGTGGGTGATGCCGGGGACCGGGGAGTCCACGTCCTCATCCAGGGGGTCTTCGTGATCGTCGGGATCGTAGGCCAGTTCGTGAATGCTCGGCACGCCTTGAAGCCTTACGGAGCCGCGCCTGTATTCACGATCCATCAGGCAGGCATAGTAAGGCGTGATACTCATTCTGAAGGTCTTAAGGACTCTCTCGAGGTCACGCCCCTCGTCCTCATCTATGCGAATGATCTTCTCAAGGGCGTTGAGGTCTCGAATAGTATTCCGGAACTGCCACTTCCAGTCGTTCCAATCCTCATCAGGCACATCCTTGAACAGAGGAACATCCCGGTGGTTCACCGTCTTATATGACTTCATTATAGAACTCCCCCTTGCGGGTCACTTACTCAAACCTGCTTCTACCGCTCGCAGCCGCCCTCGTGTTCTCGAGCGATCCGCCTGCCTGAAACGGACCCTACCACCATGAATGTGGTGTTTCAAGGGCCGGGACACCTTGTCGCCGCCGTCCCATGAAGCGCCCCGTGTTGAGAGGAAACAGGCCTGAGGTTTCACTCAAGGAGTTCATCTAGGCCGGGAAGCGGTGAATGGGGCTGAAAAACGGGACACTCACCGGGGCCCCGAAAAGCGAGAATCATGGGCGCCCCCGGGCGAGTGATGAGGCTGGTTGAAACAAAGAGAGATGATGGCAGGGAAACGCCTTCCCGTCTCACTCAATCAGTTCCAGGACATGGCGTTTCCTGATCTTGGCGGATGCGGCGCTGAGAATAGTCCTCATAGCCTTCGCCGTCCTTCCCTGCTTACCAATCACCTTGCCCAGGTCTTCCTTGGCCACCCGCAACTCGATAACAGAAGTCTGCTCGCCTACGATTTCGGTAACTTTGACCTGCTCGGGGTAATCGACCAGCGCCTTCGCAATCAGTGAGATCAACTCTTTCATCTCCGCCTCCCTTCGCAACCAGCTTGCCGCCCCCTGATGGACTGTGTGTTGAACCGAACCCCTTTAACCGGTAATTTTGGCTCCTGCTATCCTTATTATACGATCATCCTGTCAGTTTAGATACCAGGATAAAACAAAAAGCCTCCCGGGTCAAAGAAAAAGAAGGCCTTATCACACCTGCAGGCTTTGACAAGGAGGCGGTTTTCCCTTAAGCTGGTTTCATTCCAATATAAGGGGGTGGTATCATGAGCTTTGATTCCTTTGATGAGATTTTGCAGTTCGCTATTGACCGGGAAAAGGAAGCCGTCGCATTCTACGAGAATCTGAGCCGGAAAGAAACATTCTCCGGTGCGCAGGAGACCTTTGAATCCTTTGCACGGGAAGAGCGCAAGCACGAATCCATGCTGAAGGACTTCCTGAAAAAAGAAAAGGCCCCGGGCGATTATCAGTTCGAATGGATTCCCGACCTCAAGCGCAGCAACTACATCGTTGACATGGCTTATGAGGAGGGGATGGACTACGCCGATATTTTGCGCCTCGCCATGAAGCGGGAAGAGGCCTCCCTGAGACTCTACAACGAGTTGGCGGAAAACGTGGACGAGACCGAAGTCCTCGGTATCTTCAAGATGCTCTCTCAGGAAGAGGCCAAGCACAAACTGGCGCTTGAAACCATGTACGATGACTACATGGCCGAACAGGGAGACTAATCCCCTAATGGATCAATGCTATTCCGGCAGGGCCGGTTTGCATTCCGCTCCCTGAACCTCTTGACCGATATGGGATGCAGGATCTTCCGGTGGTTGTATAATTTCGCCCATCAAGGCCTTGGGCTCTTCTCCATCGATCTTTTCCCGCTCGAGGAGCAGCTTGGCTCCGGTCTCCAGGACCGCACGTTTTTCCTGCAAGATGTTCGAAGCCTGCTCATATTGCCGGGCGATGATTTGCCTCACCTCGTTGTCAATGAGTTCGGCTGTGCTCTGGCTGTACTCAGACCCCTCGCTCAAGGGTGTGCTCAGGTAAGGCACTCTCTTCTCCCTTGCAAAGTACACCTGGCCCACCGATTCGCTCAAGTCGTATTCCTTTACCATGCGGCATCATCGAAAGTGACCCCCAATTCATCCTGTACGGAAATCTTGGCCTTATTCTTGCCGAGCATCATGTGCCGGGTCTGTTGCCCTTGACATAACCGAAGGCTACGGCTATTTTTTATCACTAAAGGTTTTCCCGCCATACGGGTTAATATTGCACGGATGGTTTCAGCCCGCCGGTTTTCGGTCCTGCCGCTCCGTCCTGTTTTCCTTCGGGGAAAGCCGACATGCGACGGCCGGATGCAATAGAAAGGGAAGGCCGATTTCAAATCAAACCCTATGACAGGAGGGCAGTGAAGATGGATAAGTACGTGTGCACGGTGTGCGGATACGTTTATGATCCGGAGGATGGAGATCCGGACAATGGAATCGACCCTGGAACCTCTTTCGAAGATCTCCCGGACGACTGGACATGTCCGGTCTGCGGGGCAGCCAAGGACCAGTTCGAAAAGGAATAGCGCCCTTTAGTACACAACGGCGGCAGGCCGATCCAGCCTGCCTGATACCGTCTCCATGCATCCCCTGACCTCAAGGCCGGGGTCTGCCGCCTTGTCATGCCCCCGCTCCCTTTCTCCGTAGAGGGTCAAACCCATGGAAAACACCTTGAGTTTCTCTTGGGCGGCAGAGTCCCGGGCCGATGCGATGGCCGTCACCGAGGCCCCTGACCTCAAGGTGCCCTATCCATCCTGCATCCTGGAGACCCCTCCTTCTCCCTGCACGCTTGTGATACTTGGGGCCTCAGGAGACCTCACAGCGCGAAAGATCGTTCCAGCCCTTTACAGCCTGTTCCAGCACAAGGGCCTGCCAGAGGCGTTTTCAGTAGTGGGGTGCGCCCGGTCTCCCTTGAACGATGAGGCTTTCCGTGAAAAAATGCTTCTCGCCGTCCAGGAAGACCTTCAAGCCGATTTATACGATTGGGAGTCCTTCGCCGCCCTGCTGTTTTACAGGGTTTTGGACTACGATGACCCGGAAAGTTTCCGCCGTCTCGCCCTCGAGCTGAAGGATCTGGACAGGACGCGCGGGACCCAGGGCAACCGCGTCTTTTACCTGGCGATCCCTCCCGGCCTTTACCCTGGATCCGCCCGCATGATCGGGCAGGCGGGTCTGGCCGAAGAGGGAAAGGACGGCAACGGATGGTCGCGTATAGTGGTGGAAAAACCCTTCGGCCACGACCTTGCCTCTGCAGTCGAACTGGACACCGTCCTTCACGAGTCCTTCCTTGAGCGGCAGGTTTTTAGGATTGATCACTATCTTGCCAAGGAGACCGTTCAGAACATCCTCATGTTCAGGTTCGCCAACTCGATATTCGAACCTATCTGGAATCGACGATACATCAAATCGGTGCACATCACGGCGGCCGAAACCTTGGGGGTGGAACACCGCGCCGGTTACTACGACCGGGCCGGAGTCCTGCGGGACATGTTTCAAAACCACATGATGCAGTTACTTTCTCTCACGGCCATGGACCCGCCGTCCCTGTTCGAGGCTGACCCGGTCCGGGACGAGAAGACCCGGGTCTACCGTTCACTGCGCCCGTTTCCCTTGGACCGGATCGAGGAGTACCTGGTCCTCGGGCAGTACGGGGCCGGAACCGCGGGAGGTAAAAGGGTTCCGGCCTACCGTGACGAACCGGGTATCCCGCCGGATTCACTGACCCCCACCTACGCCCGCATGAAGGTGTTCCTTGACAACTGGCGGTGGCAGGGAGTCCCGTTCCACATGGTTTCAGGTAAGCGCCTGGCGGCAAAGCTCACCGAGATTCGCATACGGTTCAAGGAGGTCCCACACTCCATGTTCCGCGGGACCCTGGGCGAGCACATCACGGCGAACGAACTGGTCCTAGGGATTTATCCTGAGGAAAAAATAACTTTGACATTTCAGACAAAAAACCCCGGAGCAAAGCTCTGCCTGCGCACAGTGACCATGGATTTCCACTACCACCAGAATTATTCGGGTCCTGTGCTCGAGGCTTATGAAAAGGTTCTTTTGGACTGCATGCTGGGGGACCACATGCTGTTCTGGAGGCAGGACGGTGTCGAACTCTGTTGGGCGTTTCTAACGCCCATTCTCGAGCAGTGCGAGACTTGCGGAAAGGGTTACGAACTGCTCTATCCCTATGATTCGGGGACCTGGGGCCCGAGCCCGGGCCGGGACCAGGGCTGAACTGCACGGCCTTGTCCGCCGGAGACCGGACTGCGGAAAAGGAAAAGGCGATCATAGCACCGGCACAGTCAAGAGCCGCCGGCTTTCCCGGCGCGTGGAGGCGTTTCCATTAAAGGCATTTTCCCTGGACCTCGCGTGACCATTCTCCCTAATGAATTCGGGCTCTCCCGGGCCCTGGCGGACTTCATACTGCACACTGCCTCACACTGCGTGTCCACACAGGGCCTTTTCTCAGTGGCCCTTTCCGGAGGCTCCACGCCGCGGGCCGCTCACAGGCTACTGGCAGGTGAACCTTTCTGTTCCTCATTCCCCTGGGAGTTCACCTCTGTTTTCTGGGTGGACGAACGCTGCGTCAATCCGGAGGATCCGGCCAGCAACTACGGTAACGCCTGCCGGGACCTCCTTGACAGGGTACCCATTCCACGAAAAAATATCTTTCCCATGCCCGTCGAACAACCTCCGGATTCGGGAGCTGTGGAGTATGAGCGGCTGCTGGCCCGCATTTTTGAATTGCCTCCTGGTTCCCTTCCAGGATTCGATCTGGTACTTCTGGGCCTTGGAAACGACGGGCACACGGCTTCTCTTTTCCCCGGCGATCCGGCACTCAACGAGTCCGAACGCCTGGTCGTCCCTGTGAGGGGCGGCGTTCCAAGGATCGACCGGCTTACACTCACCCTCCCCGTGCTGAATTCCGCCGCAAGCAAGGTCTTCGGGGTCTCAGGCCGGGCAAAGGCGCACGCGGTCCGAGCCGTACTCGAAACCAAAGACACCCGTCTTCCAGCATCACAAATCTCCGGGGCCCCAACCTGGCTCATTGACGCCGAAGCGGCTTCCAGGCTTACGGGAACTAAAAGCGGAAATTGAATTACAACGGAGGATAAACGTTGATCACCGGCGATAAAAAACACCTGGTGCTTGCAGGAGATGTGGGCGGGACAAAGACCATCCTCGGGATCTTTACATATGGAGAAAAAGGCCTTCAACTAATGGAGCACGACACCATTCCCAGCCGCGAGGCAAAAAGCCTGGGCGACCTGTTGGCCCGCTTCATCGAGAAGCGCCCTTACCTTATCTCTTCCGCATGTTTCGGAGTCCCCGGCCCGGTGAGCAGGGGCCGCTGCCGCACCACCAATCTTCCCTGGACGGTTTCCGAAAATGAACTGAGATCGCGCTTTGGGTGGCCGCACGTACTCTTGGTCAACGATCTTACTGCCATGGCCAACGGCATTCCCTCACTTGGAAACAGAAAATTCGCAGCCCTCAACCGCACCGGAATCAGGCCCGGTCTGAACCGCGCCCTCCTAGCGCCGGGAACCGGACTCGGCATGTCCCTTATGCTGAACCGAAAAGACGGATTTGAGCCCCTGCCTTCGGAAGGCGGTCACATGGACTTCGCTCCCTCCAATAACAACGAAGTCGCTTTGTGGCGGTATCTTCGAGGACGGTTCGGACACGTGAGCCTGGAGCGGATATTGTCCGGTCCCGGGCTGGTCAATGTTTTTGAGTGGCTGCGGGAGTCCGGGAGGCACCCCGAAACTTCAGGGCTCGCGCGTCTGATCGAAAACGGAGACCGGCCGGCCGCCATCACACGGGCTGCGATCGAGGGAAACGATCCACTGTGTCTCGAAACCCTGCGCTGCTTCTCATCCATTCTGGGGGCTGCGGCAGGGAACGTCGCACTCATGGGTATGACCACGGGCGGGGTATACCTGGGGGGAGGGATTCCACCCAGGATTCTGCCGATCCTGAAGGAGGGACAATTCCTTGAAGCTTTCATGGACAAAGGCAGGTTCAGGCCGCTCATGGAAAAAATCGCCGTCAGGGTAGTCCTTGACCAGAAAACCGCTCTAATTGGAGCAGCTCGCTCAGCCCTGGAACGGATTGAGCCTTTACTCCCATTCACGGGTGATTATATTTACCAAAGATGAGCGATACAGGGCCTTCCCGGCTTTATTAAACTGCGATCCATGAACAGCGAAGCAAAACGTCTCAGGCCGGTGTCGGGATGGAAGGGACAAGGAACACTCAAAAAAAGTCCTTGATTAGAAACAGTAAATTGACTAAGATAATAGTTGTTGTCCTGATTGAGTTTCCCAGTTTCTTTGGAGACCATGAGCAGGCCTAAGGGACGCCCGGCGGGCGTCCTTCTGCTTAGCCGGGTTTTTTCCGAAAAGGGCGCCGGGCCGCGGCAAAACGGTATCCGGTAACCGGCTCGGGGCGTAAAGCCGAATTTTCCTGACGGCATTTACGCGGACCGAGGCTTTTTTGCAAATGGGTCCAGAAGCATTAGAAAGGAGTTATCATGCCTGAATTCACAACCATACGATTGGATAAGGACATGCCGATCGACAAGCGCATAGAAGAGGTAAACCGCCGCATTTCCGAGTGGATTGAAACGCTCGAAGAACCATTCAACCATGATACGGATGAATTTCAACTCATTAAATTCGACAACAAAAAGAAGCAGTATCAGTACAAATATGCCATCGCAAGAGGAGTAAAAAGTCTTAAAAAGAGACGTTAACCCTTACCTGTACAGCGGCGAGGCTCATTATGGATCGGATTTCCACGGACCTTCGCTCTGATGATGACGTGAAAGGGATTGTCGAGGAAATGGCCGAAGATCAAGGCCGATTCACAAACCGTGCCGGCACGCGAAGGAGAACCACCGGCCGGTCAACCGGTTCCAGCACCGGCCGTACCGTCCTTTTTGGGGGTATTGCAGCGGCGGTCCTTCTGGCTGCTGTCCTGCTGCTGATCGGGGGCGGGGAGGGCGAAGGCGACGAGGCCTTGAGTATTCTTGCAGAGCGGTTGGATCGAATCGAAATGCGGCTGGATCGGCTTGAAGAAACGGTAAAGCAGGTGCCGGGCCTGGTAGGCCGGATCGATGGACTCGGTGAGTCAGTGTCCAAGCTGGAAAAAGACCGGCGCACCCTCAACACCAGCGTTGAGACCTTGAATCGCCGCCTTGAAGCGGCCTTAAAACGGGTCCAGGCCCAAGGACCGACGAGCCCTCCCGCCGCCGGCAGCGCATCCACACACATGGTTAAGCAGGGGGAAACCCTTTTCAGTATTGCCAAGCTGTACGGCCTCACCGTTGAAGAGCTCTGCGCGCTGAACCGCATAAAAAAAACCGATGTCATTCAACCGGGACAAAGTCTTGTCGTGGGGAGAGAAGACTGATATCCGGCTACGAACTCCTGCTTCCAGCTTAAGGAAACTTGCTTTTCTTTTTTCCTCTTCGTCCCAGCGTATATGAGCGAAATTTAAACTACGTTGGGTTCCTCTGTTTGGGACCCGGCAAGGCCACGCCACCAACCAACAGGGTGGGTAAGGACGGCATAACTCAATCCTGAATCAATAAAGGCCTTGTTGACAGTTGATTTCGGAAAGAGGAAGGTAGTACACTTAACTTTTGTAAACCCCCGGTTTTCAAGGGGCCTAGACAAGGACTTCATGCACATACTGCCGGAAGAAAGGCTTAAACCGGTGTTACTCGGGGAGGTAATCACATGCTGGATGACTTGAAAAAAGGTTTTTTCGCCGGCATAGGCGCCGTCCTGCTTACCAAGGACAAGATCGAACAATTCACCGACAAACTCGTAAAAGAAGCAAAGATGAGCCGAGAGGACGCGCAACGCCTCACTGACGACCTGGTGAAAGATGGAGAGGGACAGTGGGCCGACCTGGAAAACCGGGTCCTGGAAACTGTGAAAAAGGGTGTTGGTAAACTGGATATAGGAAAGAGGTCTGAACTGGAGGCCCTTCGAGGCCGGGTGGAAAACCTCGAAAAACGTCTCCAGATGATGGAGGAATCCAAACCCACTGTCGGAGTGGAATAGTTGGATTTTAAGACCCTTGCCAAGCTGGGACGCTTTCGCGACCTGATCTCCGTTCTACTGCGATATGGTTTCCACGACATGGTCGAGCGGCTGGAATTGCCGGGCATGGGTGTGGTCAGGCGCATCTACTCCAAGGAGATCAATCTCACAGTCTATCAGCGAATTCGCCTCGCGCTCGAGGAACTCGGGCCCACCTTCGTAAAGTTCGGCCAAATCATGAGTCTTAGGCCGGATCTCCTTCCCCCCCCCATGATCCTGGAACTCCAGAAACTCCAGGATCAGGTGACCACACTGGATTTTGCAAGCATTCGCCCGGTGATAGAGGAGGAACTGGGCGCCCCGGTGGAGGATCGTTTCTCCCGGTTCGAAGAGACCCCCACGGCCTCAGCCTCCTTGAGCCAGGTGCACCGGGCGGTTATGAAGGACAGTGGCCTGGTTGTGGCCGTCAAGGTGCAGCGCCCGGACATCCGAGGCGTAATCGAGACTGACCTTGACATTCTGGAGGCGTTCGCCCGGCAGGTTCATGAACGAGTGGAAACGGTCCAGGTCTATGATCTCCCTAACATCGTCCGGGTGACCCGAAGGCTCCTGCTTCGCGAACTGGATTTTACGCTGGAAGCCAGGAACATGAAGATAGCCCGGTCGTTCCTGGATCCGGACAAGGGGATCAGCATTCCCCGGGTCCACATTGACGACTGCACGGACAAACTCCTCATAATGGAGTTCATCTCGGGCAAACGTCTCAGAGAAGTGGACCCTCAGGAGCTCGAGCACCCGGAAACCATTGCCGGCAACGGGCTGCGCTTCGCCATCAAACAGATTCTTGAAGACGGTTTTTTTCACGCCGATCCCCATCCAGGCAATCTCCTCCTCACCGAAGGAAATATCCTCTGTCTTCTGGACTGGGGCATGGTGGGACGCCTCACCACCCAGAACCGATACCAGCTCGTTGACTTAATCCAGGCCGTTGTGAACAGGGACAGCCGCAGATTGAGCGACTGCCTGCTCGAACTGGCCACAGGCCATGAAGGGATTGATCGTTCGAGCCTGGAGCGGGACCTTTTGGACCTGCTCGACAACTTCTACTCAGTCCCCCTGAAGCAGCTGAACCTGGGGCATATCCTGCTGGGCATCGCATCCCTGCTGCGCACGCACCGCCTTCGTCTGCCTTCGGATTTCATTATCATGATAAAGTCCCTGGTCACGGCGGAAGGCACTGCACGGATGATCCACCCGGAACTGGACGTGGTTGCCGAAGCCGAGAGCCATGTGAGGCGATTGGCGGCCCGACGGCACAGCCCAAAGACCTCCTGGCGAGAGTTTAAGGTCACCCTGAACCGCTTCAAGGCCTTGGGAAGTGATTTTCCGCTCCGAATCTCCCGCATCCTGGATAAAATAGACCGCGGAGAAATTCACATCCGCTTTGAGCATGAAAACCTGGGCTCCCTGAGAAAGACCCTGGACAACAGCTCCAACCGTCTGACCCTGGGCATCATCATCGGCGCCATGATCATCGGCTCCTCCATGATAATCACCACAGGCATCGGCCCGTTTCTCTTCGGCTTTCCCTTGCTGGGAGTACTGGGCTACTCGGTTTCCGGAATCCTCGGGCTCTGGCTGGTGTTCAACATCCTGAGAAGCCGTAAATATTGACCATGGGAGGGCTTGAATGATCATTCGATGCCACGGGGCTCGCGGCTCCATTCCGGTCTCAGGCAAGGGCTACCTGAAGTACGGAGGGGACACCACGTGCATTGAGATTAGAAGCAAGAACGACGCAATCATTGCAGTGGATGCAGGGTCCGGAATCCGCAGGCTGGGAAACAATCTTCTGATGGAGGGCCGTTTCGAGTATAATATATTATTCACCCACTCCCACTGGGACCACATCCTGGGATTCCCCTTTTTCAAACCCATTTACAGCGAACACTCTACTATCCACCTCATGGGCTGCGCCACAACGCAGGGAGACATAAGGAAACTGCTCTCCAAGACCATGAGCGCACCATATTTCCCTTACCCGTTTGAAAAGCTCAAGGCTGCTGTTCTTTACGCCAATGACTGCAGTGAGACGTTTTATATAGACTCCATTGAAATCAAATCCATTCAGCTCAGCCATCCAAATACCGGCTTAGGGTTCCGGTTTACTGAAAAAGGCCGCAGCTTTGTATTCCTGACCGATAACGAGCTGGGGTATCGTCACCGGGGGGGCAGGATATTCGATGATTACGCCGAGTTCTCACAAGGCGCGGAACTTCTCATCCATGACGCGGAGTTCACGCCCGAAGAGTACGGAATAAAGAAGACATGGGGACACTCCTCTTATGCCGACGCCGTGGATCTGGCCCTGGCCGCCGGGGTCCGTCACCTCGGGCTCTATCATCACAACCAGGACCGTGAGGACAAAGAGCTGGACGCAATCGTGGAAAGGTGCCTGGACATTATTCGCAGCAGAGGTTCTGACATGCGCTGCACCGCCGTCCGCCAAGAGGAGGAGTTCAATCTTTGAGGCTGAGGAGGCCTGTCATGGCTGATAAATATTGGACGAGCACTGAGATCATAGAAATATTTCAGATGGAAGCCCGGCTTCTGGACGAACTCGAAGAAGAGGAAATAGTCTGTCCGGACAGCCCGGGAGACCATTGCGAAAAGCGTTACTCAGAGGCCGATCTGGAAAGGTTGAGGCTGGCAAAGCTGCTCGTGGAAGACATGGGCGTCAACCTGGCCGGTGTTGAGATCATACTGCACATGAGGCAGTGCATGTTTGACATGCGGGCCCAATTTGATCACATTCTCGAGGACATGGCCGGCAATGTCCGAAGGCTGCTTCAGGAGCGCAACCACCGTTGAGGAGATCCTTTTACAACCTCAAGTCCTTGCGAATGCCCTCCCGGTACTCCTCTTCCAGACGCCCTGCAGCCTCCAGGGCCCGAGGATCATCCGTTCTGGGAACCTTTACACTCAGTTTTACCAGGAGGTCACCCTCGGTCTTTTTCTTGGCGTTATAGGCGCCCTTTCCCTTGAGCCTAAGGGTCTGGCCGCTCTGGCTCTTGGGGGGGACCTTCACGTTTACGGACCCATCCGGGGTTGGAATGGTAATGCTTGCACCGGCCATCGCCTCCTGAACGGTCAGTGGAAGCTCCATGTGCAGGTCGTCCCCCTCCCGCCGCAGGAGTGGATGCGGTTTGATATGAATAACAAGGTAGAGGTCTCCGGCCGGGCCGCCCCCGGCACCCGGTTCACCCTTGCCCGACACCCGCACACGTGAACCCTCTCTTACGCCTTTGGGTATTTTTACCCTGATCCGTTCGCTCCCGCGAACTCGACCGCTCCCCCCGCAGTTGGAGCACGGGGTTCCCAGTTGGCCGTGTCCACCGCACTGAGGGCAGGCTCTGGTAAACTGCATGGGGCCTTCCGCCACATTGAGCCGGCCCGAGCCCCCGCACGCCGGGCACGGTCTCATGGTCGAACCGGGCTCTTGGCCGCCCCCGCCGCACCTGGAACAGCTCACCGGCTTTTCCATGGCAAGTTCGGTCTCAAAGCCGCGGAGCGCACTGAGGAGGTCTATGGTCATCTCGTGCTCAAGGTCTCTTCCACGGGACGGATGCTCGCGTCCAAAATCCGCGCCTGTCCCTGCTCCCGCTCCGAACCCGAAGATATCGCCGAAGATGTCTTCATAGCTGCTGTACTGCCCGAACCCCCCTGCGGAAGCGCCTGCTCCGGCCCAGCCCCGACCGGTGTCGCGGCTGAATCCCTGGCCTGCGGAACGCCACTTACTATACTCCCTGGCCTGATCCGCATTGAAACCTGACTGGAGGCCTTCTTCTCCGAACTCGTCGTAAAGCTTGCGTTTGTCTTCGTTACCCAAGGCCTCATATGCGCGGGAGACGTCCTTGAACTTCTGCTCCGCATCCTGATTCCCGGGGTTGAGGTCGGGATGCCACTTTCGGGCCAGTTTACGGTACGCCTTTTTTACCTCCTCCTGGGATGCGTCCTTTGATACTCCCAGGATCTTGTAGAAGTCGTCTGCCATGAACCCTTTCCATTATCGGCCGGATATGGTGTTCCGGCCCGGAGTTGAAGTCGTCCTCGCGTATAAATAAATATAACTATTTTTCATCTATTGCCAAGACGCCAAAATCGTCAAGGATAATTGCAAATTAGTGCCCATCCAGAAACGCCTTTCGGGCACTGGCAAGTTTCCAATTCAGAAGTGAGATGTTTTTTGCAAGATCAAGGAAATCAAGGGATTACAAGATCTCCTATTTGATTCGCAGGACCTTGGCACCCCGAATCTTTCTATTCTTGAGCTCCAGCAAAGCACGGTTCGCATCGGCAAGATCGAACTCCCGGGTATCCGGGAGGATCGGAATCTCGGCCGCAAGGGAAAGAAACTCCGAGACATCCCGCCGGGCCACGTTGGCCACGCTCTTTATTTCCTTTTCCATCCATAGATGCTCCTCGTAGACCAGGCCCAACAGCTCGGCCTTGTCTCCATTCTCCTTGCGAATGGCGTTGATCACCAGCCGTCCTCCAGGTGCTAGGCTTTGAAGGGCCTTTACCACGGGCTTCCAAGCCGGGGTCGTGTCAATGATGCAGTTCAGTTCCTCCGGTGCCCGGTCCTCCGTTGATCCGGCCCAAACCGCCCCGAGTTCCAGCGCAAAAGCGCGCTCCCTCTCACTGCGGGCGAACACATAGACCCGGGTGTTGGGGTAGCGGTGTCCAACCATCTTGAGGACCAGGTGAGCCGAAGCGCCGAAACCGGTGAGCCCGAGGGCGCAACCGTCCTCGAGGCCTGTCAGCCTGAGGGAACGGTATCCGATGGCACCTGCACACAGAAGCGGTGCGGCTTCCACCTCGGAAAAGACGCCGGGAATTGCAAAAGCCGATGATTCAGGGACGGTCATGTACTCGGCATAACCTCCGTCCGCATCGCGGCCTGTGGCACGAAAATCAGGGCACAGGTTCTCTTCGCCGGCGAGGCAGTGCCTGCACGATCCGCACGAAGAATGGATCCAGGCGACCCCCACCCGGTCTCCGGTCTGAAACGCGGCCGCTCCGGGACCGAACCCGACCACGCGACCCACCACTTGATGACCGGGGATCACCGGCAGAATCGGAGGGGGTGTTCGGCCTTCGATTTCATCCAGTTCGGTGTGGCACACCCCGCATACTTCCACCTCCACCAGGATCTCTCCCTGCCGGGGAACCGGTTCAGGGACCTCACGGTCCTCGAGAGGCGAAGTGTCCTCCACCAAACTGCAGATTCTTTCAAGTACCATTGCTTTCATGATCTGTAATTGCCTCCGTCTTATAAAAAACCAAAGCACAGGCCTCATTCGGCAAGGCGGTTTAATCTCGCGGTTAAATTTCTTGTCAAGGCTTCCTAAATCCTGTACATAGACCATGGCATTGATTTTGACAAGGAGGACACGATGAAGGCACTGGTAACATACTATTCCGACACCGGAAACACTAAAATGGTTGCTGAAGCGATTTACGACGGCATCAAGGAAGCCACCAAGGACATTATTCCACTGGCGGATGTGGGCCCAGTGGATGAGTATGACGTGGTTTTTTGCGGTTTTCCCGTACATGCCCACAGCGTGCCTTCAAAGGTTGCCGCGTTCATCAAGAGCCTGCCTCAGGATACGAAAATTGCTTTCTTTGCGACTCATGGTTCCCTGCGGGGCGGCGAACTGGCCATCTCAGCCTTTTACGAGGCCACCCAACTGGCCTCCCGCCTTAATACGCTCGGCACTTTCGGTTGCCGTGGCAAGGTGAAAGGCTCCATCATCGAAGCCCTTATGAAAAAGATGGAGCACAAGCCCTGGGCCCTGGAGGCCCAGAGTGCGGCAGGTCACCCGGACCAGGGGGACCTGGATGACGCCCGGGACTTCGCGGACGCCATGATCACCAAAGTCCGAAGCATGTAGTAAAAACACACCCTGATTCACCATCGGCGGGCGTGATTATTCCGGTGTCTTTCCTGCGAAACGGACCACTCATCCTCTTTATTCCGGTTCATCGCTGCCCGCCGTCTCCAAGCGCCTCTTCCTAAACCTCATCATTATCGCGGTGAAGGCTGAGAAGGGTGCTCCCTGCGAACATGTCCGAATCTGCTACACCACCAAGACAATCCGATTTTACAATTTCAACAGCTGGTTATAGGTGTATTTCACCCCCTGATGCCTGAATCCCGGACAGCAAAGCCTTTCATCCTCTATATTTTGGGCCCCTTAAAAACAGACCACATCTCTCAACAGCCTGTAATTACGTACTTTATCCAGAAAACATCCTCCTGGCATCATCTTTGCTACAGAAGATGGGCGCATCTGGAAGGCCTCGCAGGGAAGTGGATTGAAATGGGCCGACCACAAAAGGGCGCTGATCAGCGGGTGCGGAGTGATTCCCGCTCCTGACCCGGATCGCGCACACAACTTTTCGGAGACCCTGCGAGCAGTCCGTGTGTTGCGAACCCTTTGAACGGGATCGCTTCCTGCGAGGTGGGGCTTGGAACGACTTGGGGGGCTTCCGGTCCGCCTTCGGATTCGACACACTGTACTGCTCGTGGGCTCCGGCCTTTACGGCGAGATCGCCTCAGGCCGGATAAAGTAATGGGAGTAGAACCATATCCTCCTTCCAGGCAGCAAAAAAGGCATGGCAATCGCCCTGCCTTTTTTGCTTCATGACTGACCGCCGGAGCCGGTTCAGGAAAGCATCAACCGTTCACAGCGGCAGGTGAATCCTCCTCCTCGTACACCGGAGTACCCAGGGCCTCACCAAGGGCCTCATCAATGAGATCCACCGGAACAAAACGGATGTCCTTTCTCACCTCATCCGGCAGATCTTCAAGGTCCCGCTCGTTACGCCTGGGCAAGACGACCGCCTTGAGTCCGGCCCGGTGTGCCGCCAGCACCTTCATTTTGATGCCGCCCACAGGAAGCACACGGCCCCTCAAGGTGACCTCCCCCGTCATTCCCAGGTCCCCCCGCACCGGGCGGCCGCTGAACAGGCTTGCCATGGCCAGGACCATGGGAAGCCCTGCCGAAGGACCGTCCTTGGGGATGGCACCTGCCGGCACGTGGACATGCACGTCCGTCTGTTCGAACACAGCCGGGTCCACGTTGAGTCGCGCAGCCTTGGACCGCACGTAACTCTGTGCTATGCGCGCGCTCTCCCGCATGACTTCCCCCAGCTGGCCCGTGAGCGTAAGACGGCCCTTGCCTTTCATGCCCGTGGCCTCTACGAACAGGATATCGCCCCCCACGGCTGTAACGGCAAGACCCGTGGCTATCCCCGGGATTTCTATCTCCTCTGAATTCTCCGATTCAAAACGCTCCTTCTTCAGGTAGTCCCGCACCAGATCGGGCGTTACAAGGTCGTGGTTGAGTGATTGGCCCGCGACCTTGACCGCGCACTTCCGGCAGACAGCCCCTATCTGGCGTTCCAGGTTCCGCACACCCGCTTCCCGGGTGTAGTCCCGTATGATTTTCTGAATGGCTTCATCCGAGAAGGTGAGCTCATCCACTCTGAGTCCGTTGGCCCTGACTTGCCTGGGAACCAGGTACTTCCGGGCGATATGGAGCTTCTCCAGCTCAGTATAGCCCTCCAGGTGAAGGGTCTCCATCCGGTCGCGAAGAGGCGCCGGGATGGTCTCCAATTGGTTGGCCGTGGTGATGAAGATCACGTCGCTCAGGTCGAAGTCCAGATCAAGGTAATGGTCTCGAAACGCATGATTCTGGGCCGGGTCCAGGACCTCGAGAAGCGCACTGCTCGGATCGCCCCGCCAGTCGGCCCCCACCTTGTCAACCTCGTCCAGCATAAAAACCGGGTTTCGTGTCCCGGCCCGCTTAAGGGCCTGAATGATTCTCCCCGGCATGGCCCCGATATAGGTGCGCCGGTGCCCTCGAATCTCCGCCTCGTCTCGCATCCCGCCCAGGCTCATACGGGTGAACTTCCGGCCCAAAGCCCTGGCGATACTCTGGCCCAGGCTGGTCTTACCCACACCCGGGGGGCCCACAAAACAGAGGATAGCGCCTTTGGCATCAGGTACACGCCCGTCGTCCACCGCTTCCTTATCCAGATCCAGGCCTCTATCCTGTATCAGCTTACGAACGGCGAGGTACTCTATAATGCGCTCCTTGACATCCTCAAGGTCGTAATGATCCTCATCCAGGACCTTCCGGGCGCCTTCAATATCCATCCGGTCTTCACTGCTCTCCTGCCAGGGGAGTTCGACGATCCAGTCCAGATATGTTCGAATCACCGAGTACTCCGGAGAGTGCGGGGACATGGAGGCCATGCGCTTGAGTTCCCGCTCGCCTTCCATTCGCACCTCTTCGGGCAGCTCCGTCTCCTCCAGCTTCTGCCTGTAAACGTCCGCCTCCGAAGACCCGGCCTCGTCCTCGCCCAGTTCCTTCTGAATGGTCTTCAGTTGCTGCCGCAGGTAGAACTCGCGCTGGGCCTTGTCCATGGTCTGCTTGGTCTCGGATTCAATCTTCCGGCCGAGGTTGAGCACCTCTTTTTCCCGGGTGAGATGCCTGATGAGCTTTCGCATCTTTTCAGATGCAGTATCCGCCGCCAGGACTTCCTGGGCCTCCTTCACATCAAGCCCTGCGTTACCCGCCACCACATAGGCCAGGTTCAGGGGATCGGTAATCTGATCCAGGAACGCAGTGATCTCGTCTGGAAGATTCGGGGAAAGCTTGACCACCTCTTTTGACAGTTCCCTCAGGCTCCTTTGAAGCGCGTCCAGTTCCACTCCTTTGTCCACCCGGTCTGGTATGGGCTCCACCTGGGCACGCATGTAAGGGTCTGTCTCGATCCAATGAGTGATTTTGAATCGTTCCAGCCCGTGTACCAGGACCTGCAGGGTGTTGTCGGAACTCTTGACCACCCTGTCCACCTTGGCAACAGTCCCTATCTCGTAAGTCTGCCCCGGCTGAGGGGTTTCAACGGAGGAATCAGGCATGCCCACCAATCCCACAAGTTTGTCGCCGCTCAAGGCGTCCTCCAACAACTTAACTGATCTGGGAATTCCCACAAGCAGGGGGATCACCGAAAGCGGATAACCCACCATGTTCCTCAAGGGCAGGATGGGAAGCTCTCCTGGAATCTCCACTGTTTTATTTGAATGGCGTTGCTCTTCCATATGGTCTACGCCTCCTTTGACATATGTTTTGGCAAATTCCGTGTGTTTCTTCTGATCTTGCCGTAACCTGACTGTTTTATGCATGTTGAATTACTCATTCTTAAAAATAAGAACGTTTGCCCCGATGTAAAGGGCCTCGACCTGGGTATTGTTTCACAGGCGGCATAAGACTGATCAGCAGTAGAGCGTCGGGCTACTGTAAAGCGAAGGCCTTTACCGGCAGGCCTTTCAAGAAGACAAACCCATCGTTTTCAGCGGTCTGATCGCCTTGATAAATTGAATCGGGAATACAAATGAGATAAAATACGGTCAATGGATATGAGCTGGGGACAGCCACATCTTCTCACTGAGACCCGTGATCCGTATCCGTGGCTGTGTTGTTGGACGCGGTAAAAACGCCCTGGACTAAGTGAATGGTTCTACAAAGAAGATCACATATTCTTATTCTCCCTCTTCGTGCACTTCGTGATCTTCGTGGTATAATATCATCTGTCTCACCACGAAGGAGGCATTGGTAAAATTAAAGACGCTATTTGTTGCATTAATTATTAATAAAACTACTAAATATTAGCATATAATAGCTAATTTTTTTCCTATTAAATTATTAGTTAAGGTAGTCTTATGTCACAAAAAGACTATTTCCGCATCCTGGGAATTGCCCGCGACTCAGGCCCTGAAGAGATCAAGAGGGCTTACCGGGAAATGGCTTTCCGCTATCATCCGGATACGGCCGAAGGCGGCAGGGAAACCGCTGAGCGTTTTCGCGAGATCCGCGAAGCCTACGATGTGCTGAGCGACAGCAACAGCCGGTCCCGGCACGAAAGGGAACTCGATTCGCAGAACATACCGATCCGCCGTTCCACACATCAGCCCCGAACTCCCCGTGATTTCGGCCCAGGCTGCCTCGTGAATTTTACCTGTGGGGATTTAACCTCCAGGTACGTCTCCCGGCAGACAGGATTCCCGAATGCCTTGATTTTTGACCGGATAATGAATGGGTTTGCACCGGGGGAACAAGGCGTGTACGACTTTCCCCTGACTGCGACCGAGGCCAGAAACGGCACAGAGAGGGGCCTCCGCATCGACATGCCTTACAAAACCGTCCGTATTACTGTTGAAATTCCTCCCGGCGTTGAAGAAGGCACCATCCTGGAGGTGGTGGGACCACGCACCCGTAAGCTGGGATTTCAAATCTTCCTGCGTGCCAGGATATTCGAGTGATTCTAATCCGTGGCGGCTTTTGGCGGAATGCAGCCTGTTCCTTCCCCTGGCGCTATAGGCTGATACCTTGATCCGCGCCTAAGCGGAAGAGTCACTGCACGAGTTGCCACGTCCCATCGGGGTTTCGGTAGGCCTTGGCATGTACGGTCTCACGTCGCCCGTCCACGTACCCGTCGATCTCAACATCCCTGTATACGCGTCCATCGTACTGGTATGCCGGTTCGGGAGTTGCCATGTATCGGTTGCCCGTGTCCGGGTTCACCCATTCAGTGGTACGTCCTGAAGGTGCCGTCTCGAGCGTGTGGTTCAGACGGCGCTGATCGTACTTGTCCCATTCGTTCCCGATCAGATACCCCAGCACGGCACCGATACCGGCCCCGATGAGGGCGCTTTTCCTTCGGTCCCCCTCAGGGCCCATCTGGCTTCCCACAGCGGCCCCGCCCAGTCCTCCGATGACCGCGCCCTGCTGGGCCTTTCCACCGCCACAGCCGGGAAATGCCGTCGCCAGGAACAGGAAGGCGACCGCGGCAGCCATATATTGGTTCCGCCTTGTTTTCATCGTTTTCATAGATATCTCCGTTTCATCGTGTCCTTATCTTATCCATATATATTAAGGAAGCCGGCAATCCCTGTCAAACAAAACCGGTTCGCCGATACGGGTCGGTCTTTCCAAGACCGGACCGTCAAGTGCGTTCTCAATCGCTTTTTTAAGGGAGATCACCTCTGGCCCGTACTCATCACTCATCCGGAAATAATTTTCGAACACCGGCATGTTTCCATTCAGTTCAAAACATCTTCTCCGGTGGCCTGCGCTCCGGCACGTAAGGCCTGTCAAAGCCCGCCTCGTTCCACTCCTTGGAAACGTAAAGGTTGCAGTAGCAGGAACCATAATCCTTCACATCGGCCTCCCGGTACACGCACGGACAGATTATGTCCTTGTCCTTTTCACGGTCTCCGGTGGCAAGCCGGCAGGGGCAGCACATGTAGCCGTAACGCTCCCTGTTCAGAAGGAGCGCCTCGAGCAGCTCCATTACCCGCACCTTGTCCTCATTGAAAAAGTAACCCTTGGGCTCCTGGACCTTTCGAAGCATCTCATAGAATTCTTCTACCTTTTCGTTCATCTGATTCCCAATGCCTCCTTGATCTCGTCTTCCTTGTAGCCCACGATGACCGTGTTGCCGATAATGATGGTGGGAAAGGAGCAGCGGGGATTGATCTTTCGAACGTCCTCGAGGATTGCCTGGCGCTCCTCGCCTTCGAGAAGATCCACGTCGGTGAAATCATACCTTATCTCACAATCGTTAAGGAATTTCTTGGTGGCCTTGCAGTGACTGCAGGTGCTCAGGGAATACATCTTTACATCGGGCTGCTGGTTATCCATGCAAATTCTCCTCTGCGGGACGGCCCTTATAGCCGCCCTCTGGTTTAAGATCAGTCTTACAACGATTTTTTCAACCGGCCTTCATGGGCCACCGGGGGCTGATGTCTTTGTTGGTCCATGACTTCCAGGGCCTCTCCGGCGATATCCCGAATGCGGGACGAGGGGAGCAGACCCCCGAGGTCTTCCGTGATCTCGGCATTGTCACCAAGGAGCCGCTCCAGGGCGGAACGCAAGCCTTTGAGGTCGAGAAGGCCGGCCGCATACGCGGCGAGTCCCCTCAAAACCGGATCTCCCGCTTCAAGGAACGAGGCAAGGTCGGGCCCGGCCGACCTCAGGCGTCCGGGCCGGACCCGGGCCAGTCGCACGATGCCCCAGAGAAGGCCTTTCTGCAGGGGCTCATGCTCCAGGTAGTTGGCTTCCTCTCGGGTATAGGAAGCAAAAACGTTCGTGAACTCCTCTGACAGCCCCTCGTGCCTGGCCAGGATCTCCCCCATGGCCTCGGGAACACCCCAGCCGATGCCGCCGGATTCGTCGTTCAGATTCCACATCATTCGCCTGAGTACCACCCTGGCCTCTTCCATGTTCTCACGTGCCATGCCTGCAACAACCGACCCCATGACGCGAACCGCGGTCCAGTGCACTCGAGGTTCCATGCGATGGAGGGCCCCGAAAAGCGGGCTCACCAAGGCCCTGGCCGGGATGTGGGCGAGCAGATCAAGGGCCTCTGTCTCGTCCCCTGTCTCCAGGGCCTTGAGAACTAACTCTTTGAGAGCCCGCCCTCCTTGCCTCTTCCCTTTCGCTTTACCGGTCATACTCCCACTCGATACAGTCCCGGGGACAAGTGGCGATAGCCTCGTCAACCGCCTTTTCAGGGAAATCAGACAAGTCGGCCACCTGGATCCGGCCGGTGCTCGAATTGCGGCGAAACACCTCGGGACAAAGCTCCAGGCACGCCTCGCAGTCTGAGCACCGGGTGGGATCTAAAGCGGGTCTTCGCCCTGAGACACAGGTATGGAGTGCCGCTTCTTCCATTCAAGATACTCGCCGTAAGTGAATACCCCGGCCAGGGTCGGCGGGGCCGAGTGTCCATGCTTCCGGCACAACCTGCACCTTTCCCCACTGCAACCCTGACAATGAAAACAGTCCGTACACCTCTGCTTTTCAACCGCATCCGCCGGAGGGTCCCCTCCGACTCCACAAAACCGGGCTCTTCGCGGCATCCTGCCCACTCCTCGACTCATTTCACCCTTGCGGTTTCGACTAAGGCCTACCAACCAATTCGGCAGGCTGCCCGTGTCCGCGCCGGAATCCTAAAAGGCTTCTTCCTCTGCTTATAGAACCCGGCTTTACCGCCGGGTTTCAAGCATTCACCGAAAAGCGATCCCGATCACAGGCCTGCAAACTCCTTCTTCACGAACCATTCCAAACAGTCTCTCTCCCACCCGACAACACCCCCGGCCGCTTTCGGTTCAAGACATAAAATGCAACAGGCACCACTACCAGGGTAAAGGCTGTGGAAGCGAAGAGCCCGAATATGAGGGCCCAGGCAAGGCCGGAAAAAACGGGGTCCAGGGTAATGGGCCATGCACCGAGCGCAGTGGTGGCCGCCGTAAGCACTATGGGACGAAACCGCACGGCACCGCTTTCCAGTATGGCCTCCTTCAAAGGCCTCCCCTGTCTGAGCTCCCCTTGAATAAACTCCAGAAGCACCAGGGAGTTTCGAATGACTATCCCGCCCAATGCTATCATACCGATCATGCTTGTGGCAGTAAAGAATACGGGGTTCCCGAACCCGCCCACCGGGTCTGCGAAAAGGATGTTGAAGAGCCAGAACCCGGGCATAATCCCTATGAAGGTCAGGGGAACGGCGGTCATGATAAGGAGCGGCATCCCGAAGGAGTTCAGCTGAATCACCAGCAAAAGGTAAATGCCCGTAAGGGCTGCAATGTTTGCAATACCCAGATCGCGGAACACCCTGAGTGTAATCTGCCACTCGCCTTCTCCAGCCCATTCGACTCGAATGCCCCTGGGCGGCGGGTCATCTCTAAGCCGGGCCTGCATGTCCAGCACGGCCTCGGCCGGGGCCCTGCCGGCCGTCTCTCCGAACACGTAGGCCACTCGATCAAGGTTCTTGTGGTAAATCGGCTGGTCCTCGGGAACTCCGACAAATCGTCCCAGTTCGGCGAGAGGAACCGTGGCGCCTTCGGCTGTTTGAACTGGAACCTGTCGCAGGCCGTCCAGGCCCGACCGGATCTCCCTGGGCAGAATGACCTTCACCTGCAGAGGATGGCGCTCGCCCGAAAGGTGCACCGTGGCCGGAGACTCTCCTGCCAAGGCGATCCGAAGTGACCGGGTGATCATGCCGGCGGAAACGCCGTGAAGAGCAGCCTTTTCCTTGTCCAGAACAAAGTCCAGCCGGTTCCGTTTCCGCTCTGTGGAGTCGTCGATGTCCACAACGAAGGGTTCCTCGGCCATGATCCTCCTGATGTGCGCAGTTCCACCTATCAGGGCCTCATGGGGCTGGTCAGGAGTGCCGTAGATCTCCGCTACAAGGGTTGATATCACGGGCGGCCCCGGAGGGACTTCCACGAGCTTCATGGCCGCGCCGTGATCACGCGCAATGTCCTCCAGGGCGCTTCGCAGCCTCAGGACTATCTCATGACTCTGCTGGATCCGCCGCTGCTTGGACAACAGGTTTATGCGGATGTCCGCAAGGTGACCGCCCCTGCGCAGGTAGTAGTGGCGGACCATTCCGTTGAAGTCCATGGGCGAGGCCGTGCCGACGTACGATACGAAGTTTGATACCTCCGGCACCCCCCGAAGAAACTCTTCGAAGTCGCGCACCACCCGGTCCGTGGCCTCCAGTGGAGTGCCCTCGGGCATATCGATGACGACCTGGAACTCGTTCTTGTTGTCAAAGGGGAGCATCTTCAGGGGAACATGCCGAAAAGCGGCCAGATACGCGGAAAAGCCCAGGAGCGCCAGTATTAACAAGGCGAGGGCCCATCGCATGAGGCGGTGATCTAAAAACGGGCTGATCACGGACCGATATGTTCGACTGATCCAGCCCGGGATCACATCCCCTTGAAACTCTTCGCCGCGATCGCCTCCCTTGCCCTTGCGCTTGAGCAAGTGGTAGGCGAGCCAGGGCACGATGGTGAGGGCACACAGCGTGGAAAAAATGACAGTGAACGGTACATTGGCCGCCATGGGCGCCATGTACGGACCCATCATGCCGGTGATAAAGAACATGGGTGTAAAGGAAATAATTATTGCCAGGGTGGACATGATCACCGGCGGCAGGACCTCATTCACAGCGAATAGGGTTGCATTGATGGGGCTTCGCTTTCGGCTCAGGATGTGCCTCTGAATATTGTCCACATTCGTAATTGGGTCGTCTACCACCAGGCCCAGAGAGAGAATGAGGGCGAATAGGGTAACTCGGTTGATAGTATATCCGAAGAGGTAATTAACAAAGAGAGCAAGGGAAAAGCTGATGGGGACCGCCAGGGCGACCACCATGGCCTCCCTGCGGCCCAGGAAAAGGGCGAGCAGGCCCACCACTGTGAGGACAGCGAATACCAGGGAAACAAGAAGGTCGTTAACCTTGTCCTGAGCCGTACGCCCGTAGTTGCGTGTCACCTCCACATGCACCCCGTCCGGCATCACGGTATTCTTAAGTGTCTCCAGTCGATCCAGGATGTCCCTGGCCACCAGGACCGCGTTCGTGCCCTGCTTCTTGGCCAGGGCCAAGGTCACGGCCGGAAAGGACTCCCTGCCTTCCGGCGGACCCTGGGCCTCCAGGTGGCGTCGGGAGAACCCGATCCTAGTGTAGTGTCCCGGTTCTTCAGGCCCGTCAATGACTTTTGCCACGTCTCCTACATAGACCGGGCGGTCTTCGTGGACACCCACAACGAGACGCCGCACTTCTTCCGCAGATGCCACGAAGGAGTCGCTCGTGACGGCGATGGAACGGTTGGCCCTGTCGAAGCTCCCGGCGCTCACCGACGCGTCCGTTGCTTCCAGGGCCCGAAATACCTGGAGAGGGCTCACATTTCGACCGGACATGAGTTCGGGCAGCAACTCGACCCGGACTTCCCGCTTTCTACCGCCTACAATTGCGGTTCGTGAGATGTCCTCGACTTCGGAGAGGCGGGAGAGGGCCTCCTCACCTATGCGCCGGAGTTCGTGGTCCGAATAGCGGTCCGAGTACAGTGTGAGATTGACGATGGAAACGTCGTCGATCTCTACGGGCTTGATGACCCAACCCTTCACGAGCGGCGGGGCCTCGTCGATGTTCATGGAGATCTTGTTGTGGAGCTTGACCAGCGAGCGCTCCCGGTCCTGGCCCACAAAAAAACGGACCGTAACCACTGCCTGGTCGCGGCGGGAGACGGAATAAACGTACTCGACCCCGTCGATCTGCCAGAGGAGCCTCTCCAGGGGGGTGGATACGAGCTTTTCCACTTCCTCGGCGCCGGCGCCCGGGGCATTTACAAAGACGTCTGCCATCGGGACAATGATCTGAGGCTCTTCCTCCCTGGGCGTCACCAGGATGGCCGCCGCACCCACAGCCAGGGAGGCGAGGATCAGGAGGAAGCAGAGTTTGGACGTGAGAAAGGGCCCTACGATCCGGGGTAAAAGCCCTCTGGGTGTCGTTTCCGTGCCGTTCATGGCGGCGCACCCTGCAGGGCCAAGGTCTCCCATCCTTCCAGTCCGGCCAGGACCTCAACGCGATCCCCCATGGTGCGGCCGGTCTTGATGAAGACGCGCTCCCAGCGTTCGCCTAAGCGAACGGTGACCATCTCGAGCTGTCCCACTCGAATTACCGCCTCCCGAGGAACGGTCACGATCTCTCGGTCTCCCACCGGCACTAAAAGCCGTCCGAACATGCCGGGGTAGAGGCCTTCGGAGCGGGAAAGGGTTACCTTGACGAGAAAGGTCCGGGTCACCGGGTCGGCGGTGGGCACTATCTCATCCACGACGCCCTCGAATGTCTCATCCAGGACGTCAAGAAAGACCTGCATCCGGCTTCCGACGCGTATACGCTCGATAAGTCCTTCCCTCACAAGGGATTCGAGCCTTAGGGCGCCTCGTGTATGGAGGACCAGCAGGGTCTTGCCGGGCCAGGCCAGGTCACCCGGCTCGACGGCGCGCTTGGCGACCTGGCCGGACTCCGGAGTCAGAATCCGTGTGTAGTCCTGGGCGATTCGAGACTCCTCCACCACTTTTTCAGCCTGCCTGACTTGGGCCTCGGTCTCCCGCAGCCCCTGCCGGGCGCGCTCGACCCCTGCTCGAGCCTGGAGAAAGGTCGACCGTGCCCTCTCCATGTCCTGTTCTGTAGCGGCCTCGTTCTCGAAGTATGTCCTGGTCCGATCGTAGGCCGCCTCCGCCTCGATCAGCACTGCCTCGGCCGAACGCACGGACTGGGCGGCTTGACGTTTTCGAGCCTGTGCCGACTGGACCGCCTGCCGGGCCTGATCCAGCCTGGCCTGCACCTGTTCGCCGTCCAGAACGATAAGGATGTCCCCCCTGTCCACCTGGTCCCCGGGCCTGACTTTTACCTCCAGGACCCGGGCGGTTACCTGGGCCTCGATCCTGGTCTCGGTCATGGGCCGGACCGTACCCACGGCCCGCTCCACCTCGGTTATGACCTCCAACAGGGCTTTGCCGGTCCTCCCGGGGAAAGGGATGTGAGGATCTCCCGGAACAGGGGTTTCAGGGCCCACCTTGTTCGGAGTGAGGGCCCCGGACATGTACGCCATGAGAAGGACCAGGAGGGCTGTCCCGACCACTGATGCAATGGCCTTTGGAACGCCCCCCTTTCGTTTGATGGGGCCTTGTTTCAAGTATTGCTCCCCTAAGTTACTTTCAACTTACAACACCTGAAGCCCGGCCCAGCGCCCAAGGGCGCGACACACATCGGCGCGGGCCTTTTCCAAGTCGTATCGGGCGGCAGAGGCACGAATTTCCGACCACCTCCGATCCATTTCGGCGTCCAGATACCGCGTCACCGTGGCGGAGCCTCCCTCATACTGCTTCTTGACGAGTCGAAGCGATTCCTCCGCCCGTGCCACACTTGCACGGCTCACTTCCACGCGGGCCTTGGCCTCCTCCAATGCCAAATAGACGGTCCTGACATCCAGTTTAACGGAAAGCGCCGCCTTGCGGTCTGCTGCGAGCATTTCTTCGAGCACGCCCTCGGCTTGGCGCACTGCGGAGCCGGTGCCCCCGCCGGAAAACAGCTCCCAGTCGAGGATCACACCAGCGGTCCAGTTGGCCCGGCCGGCATCGAACCGTGCACCCTCGTCTGCCAAATAGTAATGGGCAAGGGCGTCCACCCGGGGCAAATATTCTCCCCGTGCCGCATCAACGCCCATTCGGGAACTGATTACGGCAAGCCGGGCCTTTTCCAGCTCAGGACGGTGGGCCATAGCGATTGGGAGGCCCTGGGTATAACCAGGCGGCAGGTCAACCGCCACCCTGCCGGCCTTCTCGAGCTGTATGTCAATGTCCGGATCCAGTCCCATGAGATTGGCCAGAGAAGCAAGGGCCAGGCTGAGTCCGTTTTCTGAGCGTATCAGGTCTTCCCGAGCCTGGGCCAGCCGAACTTCCAGGGAAAGCACATCGGACTTCAGCACCCCGCCTGCCTTGAAGCGAACCCGCATTATCCGGAGCTGGGTCTGTACCGTTTCAACGGATTCACCGGCGATGCGGACAAAGTCTTCCGCCGCCAGGGTGTTGAAGTAGGCGTGGATCACGGATGTCACAAGTCCGTTCTGAACGCTCAACCGGTCCAGTTGCCGGATCTCCAGGCCGGTCTCCGCCATCCTCTTTCTCAGATAGTCCCTGCCCCCCCTGAACAGGTTCATGCGGGCCCTTAGGCCGATCTCCAGGTTTTTGAAGGATCCTGGATCGTTGAAATTCAATTGGCTTGGCAGGTTTCGCTGGTCGATGGTCTTGAAGAGGTAAGCGGACGGGGCATCTCCCGCCGTGTACTCGGTGTAAACCGAGACGGCCGGCCAGAATGAGGCCATGGCCTGGTCGGTTATGGCCTCGGACTGACGGATCCTGGCAACAGCCGCATCCATGTCCGGGTTATTCTCGAGAGCGATGCGAACAGCCTCCTCGAGACCCACCGCCGCTCCGGGTTCAGGCAGGGCCGTGGGAGCAGGGGTTTCGGTGTCGAAGCGGTGGCCCGCTAAAACGGGCCGGTCATAATCGGAGACAATACGCCTGTAGCGATAGCGTTCCTCCGGGACGCATCCCACCACGAGGAACAGGGCAAAACCCACGACCCACATCGACCCATATCCCCCGAAAAGGCGGCAAAGACCAGCCCGATGGACGGTGAAA
>CAYVDE010000003.1:8889-100570 GCA_964450535.1 uncultured Desulfobacterales bacterium | reverse complement strand
AGGCCAGGATACGCATCGCCCCGTTGCATTTGGGGCAGGTCAAGGGATCCACCTCGTAGATCTTCTGAATCATCCGGGCCCACTTCTTTCTTGAAGGAGCGGATGATGCATCATCGGGATGAAGGACCGTGGGTAGTGAATCATCTTCCCCTTTAGCTTTCCGTTTTCCTCTGCAGACGTTTCTGTAGTAGCCATAGTATCTGACCATCTGCTTGCCCTTATTGGGGACGTGGGAGCACATGGCCGCAAGCCATTCCCGGGCGTCGAAGGTTTTGGTGCGGTTTCCATCCCTGGATTCATAGATGACCCTGGCTTCCCGGGGAGATAGGTCATGCGGTCTTGGGCAAAGGAGGCGCGAATGATATGCCGGGCCAGATGTTCCATGGAGTCCGCATGACGGGGCAGGAGCATTCGGAACACCTTGTGGCGAAAGAGCTCCTCGATGGGCTTGATCTCCTGGAGGTGCGCAACCCGGAACATGTCCGTGCGGTAGAATCCTCCGTCGGCGAGCAGGCCACCGAAAGTCTGCACCGCGATGACCGCTCCGGGCTGGAACCATGCAGCAGGCAAGACCTCCTGACAGGTTCTCTTTCATGGTCCGGTCAACCCGGTATGCTTATGGTCCGGCGTCGGGCTTTCCCTGTGGCGCCGGGCATGGCGAATCCTCTTCCGGGTGGATGATCCCAAGGGTGCGGGCCCGCTTGGTCCATTGCCGGCGGGCCAGGGCCTGCATGTCCGCTTCGAGATCCGATTCGTCCACCACCTCGATCCCCAGCAATGTTTCCATCACGTCCTCCATGGTAACAATCCCCTCGATCCCGCCGTATTCATCCACCACCATGGCAACATACTTACCCTCGCTGAGAAACTGTTCAAAGATCAGAATCAGGGGCATGGTCTCCGGCACCATTTTGATTGTTCTTCCGAGATCCGCTAGTACCCGATGGCTACAGCCACGGGAAGCCTCCAGGATAACGTCGTTGGTCAACACAAATGAATGGATGTTCTCAGTGTCGTTGTTATAGATCGGAATGCGGGAAAAGGGAATCTTGGGGTGCCGGTTCATCACCTCCCCCACCGTCATATCCGACGGGAGGACAAACAGCACCGGTCGGGGGGTCATGACGTCTCTGACCTTCAACTTGCCTGCCAGGAAGAGATTCTTGAGGATGCGGGACTCCTGTCTACTGAACAGGCCCAGTTTTCTTGCCAGATCGGTCATGGCCTGAAGCTCTTCACGACTCACCATGGGCCCCTTCTTTCCCCTTGAGAGCCAGTGGGTGATCTTTTGTGACAGGATGACCAAGGGGTAAACAGACCCGATGAGAACGGGGAGAATCCGCACGGCCATGGGCGTCAATCGCTTCCAGTACAGGGCACCGAGCGTCTTAGGAATGATTTCGGAAAGGATCAGGATCAGGAAGGTGAGAATCCCCGAAGTCAGCGCCACATAGCCGCTTCCGAACAGCACCATGGACTGGGCCCCTACCCCGGCTGCCCCTACGGTGTGGGCGATGGTGTTGAGGCTCAGGATCCCTGCAAGGGGTCGATCGATGTTCTGTTTAAGGTAACGCAGCTTGGCGCCGGTTGCCGGAGATTTCTGCTCCAACGCCTCGACAAAACTGGGAGTAACCGAAAGGATAACCGCCTCCAAAATGGAACAGAAAAAAGAGACGGCCAACGCAATAAAGAGATAGACCAATAGCCAGAACATCTCAGATCGTCTTCCCCATCGCTTTCCAGGTCCGGCGGCAGCCTAAGGCGGTAACCCGTCTGGCATTGGAAACCATATGTTACCTGTTCACAGCCGGTCCACGCGGCATTCTGCAGACCGCTTCGTATGGTCTCCTCAGAGACGCGGATTCCCTTCTCGGACAGCCGTTCCACAATTCCCAGCGCCAGGGACGCGTTCCGGCTCCGAAGACCTCCCCCCTAGACCGAGGCGGAGACCCCACATCCTGAGCTTGAGGCTCCTGTAATCAAGACCTGCCAGGGTTGGCCGATACCGCATGTCCTTGCCTACACGCCACAGGGGGGCGCCCCTTTCGGCGGCAATAGCCTCCAGGGTCCTGCCAACCGGCGGCTGGGTAACGGCCGTGACCACGTCCACGCCCTTCTTGATGATTCCGCCTTTTTCCCCGGCTATGTCTAAAAAGGATTTTCCCAAGGTATTCCTGGTGCTCCAAAGAGATGTTGGTGATCCCGCAAACCAAGTGCGTAATCACATTGGTGGCATCGAGCCGGCTCCCCATCCCCCGTCCATGATGGCCAGGTCAGTCTTCTCACGGGCAAAGTAGATGACGGGATACGGGATAGGAACTTGCTTTTTGGGGGCATGATAGCCGAAAACCCTGCGGGTATTCAACAAGAAACGCATAACATGCAGTGGTCAGGGAAAAGGGGGCGTTGGGGCCAGGTTGACGTATGCGAGGGAAATGAAAGCCGTTTGATGGGGCATTTCAAGGAGTAGAACCCCGGCTCTATCGAAACCGCTTCCCACGTCAAGTCTTATGCGGTATTGCTCTTGAATACCGGCGACTTTAGACACCTCTGAATGTGCATGATATGATAAGGATGCCTCCACCGCTTTCCTCGTTCTCCTCCAGCTTCTTCGCCACGCCGTGAAGGTGTTCGGCAAAGTCCTTCATGATGTCGCACTCTCTGGGAAGCACGAGATTCCCTTCCTGGATTTCACGATGGCTTGTATCAAGGCTTTCCCTCCGATTGCAGGACACACTCATTTCCATTTCGTTCCATTTGTAATGTCTCCTCTGGTTCTCATTGTAGTAGCATAGGCACACCTTGCCTTTAGGCCTTTCTGCAAAAGCCTTGGCGTTTCTGATTTCAGGGAGGGCATCCACGACACAGCGCCCAACGCTGAACACCGGGAAGAAAGTGCCTCATGAAATCTGAAAGTCCCGAAGGACCGCTCTTGAGGAGAATATGCATGTGGTTGGACATCAACGACGCCCAGGCATAGATACGTGTGTTCGTCTCTTCCACAAGCTCTCCAAGCCGGGGCCTAGGCACGGCAACGCATCCAGCTCGCTGATCCACCCCAGGCCCCGAACATCACGTTGAAAGAGGTACTGACATAGTCCCGGTACCATGCTGCCTTCCGCATTGCCGTAGCCCACGCCAGAGCTGCCGGGTAACCGCCCGCCGCTACTCGCTCCGCCAGCATCCGGCCCATGCCCGTCCCTGTTTTCCCTGCGATGCAATGCCGCATTTTCATGAAGGGTTCAACTTCTATATGTCTATTTCTATGATTCCAAAGGTCGAGTTTTTCACGGTCGGCGACAGGATGTCGATTTCTATTATGCGCCCTTTCTGAACGATAATTTTCTCTTTTCCCGCAGTGGTGTAGACGCCGTCCGGGGCCGGGACCTGCTTTCCAGCCGGGTCCATGAGCACCAGTTGTTGGCCCACCACCTTGCCTTTCAAGCCTTTGCCCGCAAGGGCCCTGATGTCACCGGCGGCCATGGCCTGGGATAAAGCAACCATGGCCAGGGCAAAGATCAAAATGATTGAGGCTGCCTTTTTCATGGTCCATTCCTCCTTTTTAATGCTGGACAGGAACTTGCTTTTTGGGTAGCAGGATAGCGGAAGACGCCTTTGGGTATCGACAAGAAACACATAACAAAATGCAGTGGCCTGAAAAAGCGCCTTGAGGTCAGGGTGATGGATACGGGAAGAGAATTGAAGGCTCCGCAAAAAGTCCTTCAGGCCTTGTTCCTGCGAGCGTAGGAATCCAGAACTTACTTATTTGACTGTACCTGCCCTGTTTTCAAGTTCCCGTGACCCGCTCCCGCTTCCCGGCGAAGCTCCCGGTATAGTCGTTCCGTTACCGGTCCCACCGTACCATCCCCAATGAGGCGTTCATCCACCCGGGTGACCGGGAGAATTTCAGTGACCGTCCCGCTCAAGAAGGCCTCTTGCGCGTCAAACAGCTCCTCCCGGGAAAAAAAGCGTTCGTTGACGGGAAGTTCGAGCCTCCGGCACAGTTCGATGACCACGGCCCTGGTGATTCCAGGCAGTATCCGCGGCGTGAGGGGGTGAGTCAGGAGGCCGTCTCCGGTAACGACAAAAAAGTTTGAACTGGTCCCCTCCCGCACCACACCGTCCTTTGCAACGAAAAGCGCGTCAAATGCCCCTGCCTCCAGCGCCTGCTGCTTGGCCAGGACATTGGGCAGCAGCTGGACGGTCTTGATGTCGCAACGTCCCCAGCGGATGTCGCCGACCGTGATCACCGCGGCACCTTTTTCTCTCAACTCGGCGGGTTTTTCGCGCACCGGCCGTACGGTCATGACTATCTGGGGTGTCGCATCCGTTGGGAAGGCATGGTCCCTTCGGGCCACCGCCCGGCTGATCTGTATGTAGACGCCGGCGCGAGGGATCCCTGAGGCATCGAACAGCCTGAGAACCGCCTCCCGGAGCATTTCTCTGGAAACGGAAGGGAACCGCAGCTCACCGAGCGATCGCTCGAGGCGGTCCAGATGCTCTTCCAGCCGGTACAGGCGTCCGCTGTAACTGGCAATGAATTCGTAAACCGCATCGCCGAAATTATAGCCGCGGTCCTCGATCGGCACCCGTGCCCGTTCAATGTCAAGGATCTCTCCGTTTAGATAGGCAAGCTCTTTCATCTCAATTCGCTTTCGGTAAAATGCATGGAAGGCCGATACTTATAGTGCAGCGGCCCGTCCGCCAGATTGTTTGCGGCGAGATCCACGGCATTTGCGACCATACTGATATCGAAAACCTCCATCTCCGGTTTCACGCCGCACCGCTTCATGTCCATGGCAAGGCGCTTGATGAGATCGGGGCTGTTGGCATAAACGCTGGTGGGGAAGTTAACCGATCCGGTGGTCAGGCTCGCCATTTCAGGGCGCAGGCGCAGCCGCTCGCACCTTTGCTCGTAGTCTATTCCCGCGCGGCCCCCGGTGGAGATCTGTATAATCAGATTGGTACGTTCCCTCAGCCCCTCATAAATCTCCTCGAAAATGTGGTAGTCGGCAGAAGGCGATTCGTCCTCCGGATTCCGGGCGTGAACGTGGAAAACAGAGGCCCCGGCCGCCTCGCAACGCACACCGGTATCCACGATCTCCCTCGGAGTGATGGGAACGTTGGGGTTGTTCCTCTTCCGTGGCAATGAACCAGTGGGTGCCACAGTAATTATGAGTTTTTCCATGGTCCTCCCGTCGGGGAACCGGGACTAATTGGAAGTTTGCAGCAGGCGTGCCTTGAGGCCTATGGGAAACGGCGGATTTTACCCGATGCCTGAGTCTGAAGCTGCGATTTTCCTCATGTGTACCCGGATCGACCCGGTCCAGTCGTTCGATATCTCTCCGGTCCCGGCGAAGTTCGGTAAGGGGGGTGAGGCGATAAGAGATTACTTTTTTGAGCGGTGATAATAGATAAATGGGACCTACATGTCAATTTGTAGTTGTTGTTAGCACGTCAAGGTGTCCGGTTATTCTGACACGTGAAATGTCCGGCGGATATTTGTTTAACCAGGCGCTTCCCCCTTTTTTTACAGGCCCTTGCGTTCAAAGAAGCGGAAGAGGAAGAATACACACCCGGCCATGATTATGATCACGATCCAGTGGTTGATCCCCAAAAGGGTCGCGAGTGAAATGCTGCCGAAATTACCGAGAGGCTGAATGTAGGCCTGTGTGAATGGGTATATCAGCGCGAAAACAATGCCGCCTATGAGCATGCCGAATATGGGCCAGATAACGTGCCAGCGGCCTTCGCCAAGGGCCCCGATACTGGTTCCCGGGCAAAACCCGATAATCCCCCACCCGATTCCGAAGAGCGACCCTCCGATTACCTGCGAACCCAGGCTCAGGCCTCGGGGCGAAAACTGAACGACTCCCAGGTCCAGGAGAAGGTGGACGCCTATGGCCCCTACCATAATTGCGCTGAACATGAACTTTACAATGGTCATGTCCATGAGCCGTAGTGCCCCGATCTGTTTTTCATAACGCAATACCGTCCCCTGCTGCAGGCACGCGCCAAAGAGTATGCCGGTTACGAATCCTAGAAAAAGACTCATTTTTTTTCCCCCCCATACAGAAATCGCACCGTTACAATCCCGGCAATGAAGAAAAAGATCACTGCCAAGATACTGCTGACGCCCAACTGGCTGACGCCGCTCAGGCCGTGACCGCTGGGGCACCCTCCTGCCATGCGGGCGCCGATAATGGCCACCGCCCCGCCGACAAGCGAATAGCCGGCCCGTTTCGGCAGGCCGTCGCCGAACCGTTCAGCCCACATGGGAGGAAGCCTTTCAGCTTTGAAGGTTTTCGTGAGGATGGAGGTTACGAAAGCGCCGACTCCTATACCTATGACAAAAAGAAACTGCCAGTTCGGCAGAGCAGATGCGCCGAAGTTGCCTCCCCTGACTTGGTAGAACTCGAGCAGTGACGGATTCAGTCCGATTGTTTCGTAGATCCATCCTGTAACTCTTGGGAACGTGGTCGATGTGCCGAAGAACTGGCCTGCAACTCCGACGCTGATTGTCAGAAGGACTCCTGACAGCGCCCCGAAAACATACGGTTTCCATCGGTCGGGAATCTTCATATAAACCTCCTTTCCGTGGTGCTGATTGAGACTTCTGAAAAACGCCCCATTTACCCAGTCCCTGCGTCATACTTAAATTTCAATCCTCGAAATATTCAACATATTCCTGCGGTTAAAATTATAGGCTTCCAGAATAGAAAGTTGCTTTTCGAGTTTAGAGAATACACAGGCAGGAGGTTGTGTGTCAATAAGATGGGACTATCAGCCTGTTGGCAAGAAGATTTTCGAGATGTGATCTGGAAACCGGCCTCGATCTTCCATCGGACGCCGCAATGCTCCACGATCTATTCGACCGAGAGGGAAAGATCCTTGCTGAACAACGCGATCCATCTGGCTTTTCGAAAGATCCAGACAACTCGTACAGAAAGCTTGATGATTTTGGGCATGACCACCCGCTTGAGGGCCATGACTTGGCGGGTTCGCCCATAGAGGCTGACATCGTATAGGCGGGCCTGATCGCGGTATCGTGAAGCCAAGTCAGAGACATTGCCGAGGGGCGCGCCATACTTGGGTGCGCGGCCGCGCCTCTTGGGGCGCGGGAACACGGGAAGGTCGAACAGGTTGATGTTGGATCAAAGCCTGGACAGAAAATGGACGTTTGTGCCAGCGATAGAATAGTCTTTCTCATATTGCTTGATGATAGAAATTGATCATGAGATGATCCGGCCCATGGACGATACCCCAGAAAACCAGAATGGAAAGCAGCGAAACCCTCAGGACTCTGAGCCGGATCTGATTCTGGAAGGTGGCGAGGTCCTAAATGTGTATTCGGGCGAAATACTCGAATCCGTTGTAGGGATAAAAGGAGACAAGATCTTATTTACAGGTCCACGCTCCTCAAGAGGCGAGACACCCCTGCGACTGGATGTGTCAGGCAAAATCCTGGTCCCCGGCTATATCGAGCCCCACTGCCATCCCTGGAACATTTACAACCCCATCTCTTTTGGCGAAGAGGCCTGCCGGTTGGGTACGACCACCCTCGTGTGCGACGACCTATTCTTCTATATGTTCATGGGCGTGGAACTCTTCGAGGAGTTTATGGAATCCCTTGCGGCCATGCCCATCAAGTTCTTCTGGTTTATCAGGGTGGTCCCCCAGACCCCCATGGAAGGCGAGGAAACCGTTTTTTCAGCTGCGAATCTCAAAAAACTGCTCATGAATCCCCTGGCGGTTTCCGTCGGAGAGATCACCAGGTGGAAGGACCTGATCCAAGGCAACCTGAAGATTCTTGAGTGCATACGCTTCGCACGCGATCTTGGAAAGCGGATTGACGGCCACACCGCGGGCGCAAAGGTTGAAAACCTGGGCATCATCTCCCGTTTGGGAGTGGAGTCCTGCCATGAAAGCATAAGCGCCCAGGAGGCTCTGGACCGGCTGAGGCTGGGCCTCCATGTCATGCTCAGGCAAAGTTCCCTGCGACCCGACCTTCGAAACCTGCTGCAGATGGTCAGGGAAAACCCTTCATCCACCCGGCGTGTCATGTTGACCACGGACAGCTCCACCCCGGCATTTCAGCTCGAGTCAGGCATGGTGGATCGACTCATCGGGACGGCCATGGAAGAGGGAGTGGATCCTGTGGAGGCATACCGGATGGCGACCCTTAACCCGGCGGCCTATTTCGGCCTCGAACACCGGATCGGCGGGATAGCTCCCGGAAGGGATGCGGACATACTGGTGCTGAGCGACCTCCACCACCCCACCCCGGAGACCGTCATCTCCAAGGGAAGGGTTGTAGCGGAAGAGTGTGCACTGAAAGAACCGTTTCCTGACATGGACATGAAACGGTTTTTTTCCACTCCGGCCGCCCGTATCGAAAAAACCTGGACCGCAAGGCCGGAATTCTTTGAAATCCCCTTGAGGGATGGAGAAAACCCGCAAACAGTCCGCTTCCCGGTGATCCGGCTGACGAATCCCGTGATCACACGCGTTGAACAGGTGGAGTTTCCGGTAAGGGAAGGGTTTCTGGATATCCCAAGCGGGGATGGATTCTGCCGGGCGGCCGTATTGAACCGGCATGGGAAATGGGTGGCAAACGGAATCATCCGGAACTATGCCGATCGTGTGGAAGGGATCGCCTCCAGCTTCAACACCGCCATGGAAATTATTGCCATGGGCCGAAACCCGGAAGCCATGGCATGTGCGGTCAACCGGGTGCTCGAGATGGGAGGGGGCATTGCGGCCGCGGAGAGAGGGAGACCGTTTTTTGAGCTCCCTTTGCCTTTGGGAGGAATGATGTCCGATCGGCCGCTCCCGGAACTGGCTGCAATGGACACGGCCTTCCAGAAACTCCTTTCAGAAAGGGGATATCCTTTTCACGATCCCCTCTACACCTTTATCTTTCTCCCCAACGACTTCCTCCCGGAGGTCAGGCTCAACCGGCGGGGCGTCATTAATATCAGGACCGATGAAGTCCTGTGGCCGGCGAGAAACCTCTCCTGAGGTCGCTCCCCCGGGCCCACTCATCTGGAACACAAAACAGTAAGTTGTTTATCAGGCGGCAGGGCAGCATCCGGTATTGCTCAAGAAAGCAGATGACCATGCTTTCAAAAAAATAGAGGACCGAATACACTGGCTGGGCGCGGTGGACTGGGACAGGTGCCTTTTCGACTCACTCATACCCCTTCCTGACGGCACCACGTACAATGCCTATCTGGTCGAAGGGAGCGAGAAAACCGTTCTGCTGGACACGATCGACCAGCCCATGTCCGATGAATTGATGGTGCAGTTGAACAGCGTGACAAAAATCGACTTCATCGTGTCCCACAACGCCGAGCAGGACAATTCCGGATCAATTTCTTTTGTGCTCGAACGGTTTCCAGAGGCAAAGGATCCCTGCGGGATTGGTTGAAACAAAGACGGCCTTGACCGGCTCGAACATGTTCTTTGAAAAGCCAAAGAAGTCGGGCAGGAAGAAGTAAAATAAGCATTACTCATTAGTTGAAAAAAGACTGATGGAGCAGTTTGGCGCACAACCCAAAAAGGATCAGGCTGAAAATGACGCGAATGGTTTTCCCTTTGAGACGGCTGCTCATGATTCTCGCGCCTGACTGCCCGCCCGCTAAAGAAGCCAGTGCGGCCGGCAGAATGAACCCCCAGTTAATTCCGGCCAATGAGGCGTAGCCCAGGAAACCGGTCAAGGAGGAAAAACACACGATGAACGTAGAAGATGCAGCGGCAATTTTGGTCGGCGTCTTGAGCGCATAAATGAGAAGAGGCACAACGAACACACCACCCCCGATCCCGAGCAACCCGCCCATAAGACCGATACAAGCGCCTATAGCAACACCGCCGCCTACTTTTTGGGAAGATATCGCATCGAGGCCTTCAATTTCACCTGCCGGCGACAGCAGCATTCGGATGCCTGCCAAACCCAAAACAATGGCCATTATGATTAAGAACGGTTTGAGATCGAGACGCACATTCAAATACGATCCGATCGGGGCGGCTAAGCTGGATGAGATGATTAGAGGTATGGAGAGTGAAAAATCCACCATTTTTTTTCGTGAATACGTATAGGCCGCAGATGCCGCAGCAATCATATTCAGGAAAAGAGAGGCGGATGCCGCTTCGGTTTTTACAAATCCCAGGAGGACAAACAGCGGAGAAAACACAAGCCCCCCGCCAAGTCCGACCATCGTCAGCACAAAGGAGATGAAAAAAATCGCGATAATCAGAAACGCTGAAATTGACATGGCCTCGCCCAATGGACGTGTTTATTCGTCCGGAATTTTACCACTATCTCCTTCGTGTTCTTCGTGTACTTAGTGGTGAAACAAATGCTTTTTATGCCACGAAGATCACGAAGAGGGGGACCCTCCCTTGGCAGCGCCCCTGCCCTGGAACTCGCCGGCGCCCATGGCGATGCCGCAGCAGGCCTGATCATTGAAAGCGGTCGCCATCATTTCCTTGCCCTCCCATCCATCCAGATTGCCCGAGCGGCGGCAACGATAGCGAACTGGGCAAGGAAATAGAGGCTGATATTGACGGGCCGCCCATATGGAACAGCCACCAGGAATTTGTTGACCGCCAGGACCAGGTCCGAGGCGATAAAAAGAAGAGCCCCCCAGAAAAGCAGGCGGTTGGCGGCCGGCACCAGAAGGGCGCCGATGCTCATTGTGACAATGACGACGATGTAGGCCGCAACCGGGCCGAACAAGTTCGGGTCAACGCCGCGGAAGATCCATACCATGAGCCCGGCAAAGATGATCAGTCCGGCTATGACGGCCATGTCGGAACCACTTGGTCTTTTGGCGTACCGGAAGAACAAGACGCTGTAGAAAACGTGGGCCGCAAGGAAAGCCGCCAGGCCGTAAATAAAAAAGCCGGCACCCGGGAGATCGAGCAAGACATCCCCGCACACGGAGCCAAGCAGGGCTCCCGTCAGTAAAATTACGGGAAAACCCCGAATATCACGGAGCACCAAGACGATCAGGGTGCTGACCGGAATGGCTTTGAGAACCGTGCGGCCTATGCCGCCCCGATCCAGAACGATGAGCAGCAGAAACGCCGCTCCGGCCGCGACATACACAAAGGTAAATGCATGGAAGGAAGGCTTCTCTCTTGTATCCATAACTCATCCTTTGCAATAAAGTTTACTGAGGCACTCTTCCCCGAAACTGCATTCAAATCCAGCTCGCCTTGCGACCGGAGCTTTTTATTCCGCGATGCGACGGGCACTTACAGCTTACTTCCTGCTACCCGAAGACCGCGGGAAGTGCCTCTTCTCTGATGCGTTCCCACAACTCCTCGCCGCCGAAGCTCTCGATGTAGACCTTCATCTTGGGCTCGGTCCCAGAGGGTCGAACGGCGAACCAGGATCCGTCCTCCAGGAGGACCTTTACACCCCCGACAGGGGCACCGTTACCCGGGGCCTTGGTCATCACCGACCGCACCGCCTTTCCAGCCACGTGGGTACGCTGAAAAGTTTCCGGGGTGAGCGCGGCCAGCAACGTTTTCTGCTCATCTGTTATGGGACCGTCCGAACGCCGGTAGAACGGATCACCGTATTCAGACGTCAGTGTCTCCCTGTATATCTCGGATGGAGTCCGGCCGGTTTTTGCCAGGATCTCGGCCGCCAGAAACGACATGGAGAATCCGTCCTTGTCCGTGCACCAGGCGAAACCGTCCCGGCGAAGAAACGAGGCGCCGGCGCTCTCCTCCCCTCCAAAGGCCAGTCGCCCTTGAAGCAGCCCCTCCACGTACCACTTGAATCCCACAGGGACCTCGTAGACCTTTCGTCCAAGACCTTCCACCACCCGGTCGATCATGGAACTGCTCACCAGGGTCTTCCCGGCCTGGAGCCCGGAACTCCACGCCGGCCGGTTCTGGAAAAGGTACCAGAGGGCCGCTGAAAGATAGTGATTAGGATTCATCAGGCCGTTGGAGTCGACGATCCCGTGACGATCCGCATCCGGATCATTACCCCAGGCTATGTCGAACCTGTCTTTGAGGGCGATCAGCCCGGCCATGGCATAGGGTGACGAGCAATCCATACGAATCTGACCGTCCGCATCCGGAGGCATGAATCCGAATGTGGGATCCACCTGATCGTTGACCACCTCCAGGTTCAGGCCGTAGGTTTCCGCGATGGGCCCCCAGTACCCCACCGACGCCCCGCCCATGGGGTCAACCCCCAGACGAAGCCCGGCGTCCCTCACGGCCTCCATATCAACCACCTCGCCGAGGACGCGAACAAAAGGGGTGATAAAATCCCTCTCCGAAGTGGTGCTGGCTTCCCTGGCCCGGCGGTAAGAAACCCGCCTGATGGCCTTCCCGTTATCCTTTATAAGCCCGTTGGCCCTCTCCTGGACCCATCCTGTTACATTTACATCCGCCGGCCCGCCATGGGGAGGGTTGTACTTGAACCCGCCGTCCCGGGGAGGGTTGTGGGAAGGAGTGACCACGACACCGTCCGCAAGCCCTGACGATCGCCCCCTGTTGTGCTCCAGGATAAGAAAAGAGATCACAGGGGTGGGGGTATACTCGCCCCCCTTGTGAATAACGACGTCCACCCCGTTCCCGGCAAAAACCTCGAGGGCCGTGCGAAAGGCCGCTTCGGACAAGGCATGGGTGTCAAAACCCATGAACAGGGGGCCTTGAATTCCTTGAGAGATGCGATACTCGCAGATTGCCTGGGCAATCGCAGCGATATGGGCCTCGTTGAACGTTCCGTCCATGGAAGAGCCTCTGTGTCCGGACGTCCCAAAGGAAACGGGCCCTGTCGCCTCATCCGTGAAATAGGAGGAAACCAGGCTTGATATGTTTATCCGAATAGATGAGGGGGGCGTTTTTCCAGCCGACTCGTGAAGTCCCATGCCGAAAACCTCCTTTCTTTCCGCCCCGGCCCGGCAAAGCATCGGAGCGGCGACTCCTTGGCCGTCTACTCTCTCACAAGAAGGGAACCATGGGTATACACCGGCGAAAACCGCTTGTCGGTTCCCCAGGATATGTTATGTTGGGAGAAATAAGATATCTTGTTTTTCGAATCGTCAAACTTATCCCATGAATCGAACCCTTTACATCTTAATAGCCGTCGCCGTCTCTTCGCTCATGTACCTGGGCATAGTGGCCATCCTGAGACGTGAGCAGGCTCGGCGGTATGTTATCGACCACAGCAGCCTTCACCCGAACGCCATCTGCATCTGGCGGGTCCTGATCGGCCTTGTGGGTATGGTGCTCTATTTTATCATGGGGCAGATCTTCTGGGGCATCCTCCTGTTTACCATCTCGGCCTTCCTGGACGGAGTGGACGGCCTTGTGGCACGCCGCTGCGATCTCGTAACGCGATTCGGCGAAGAGATCGATCCCCTCTGCGACAAGCTCACCTACCTTCCGCCCATGGGCTTCTTCGCCTACCAGGGCATGATTCCGGTCTTCGCCTTCTGGATACTGGCGGCGATCGAGTTTTTCGGACAATTCATAGCACGTTACCTGATAAAGCGTTTCACCTCCTTTTCGGTCCAGGCCAACAACATCGGCAAGATCAAGGCGGTTCTTCTCTTCGCCCTCATCATCTACCTGGCGATCCTGGACGACCCGCTGAAAATTCCGGATTTCACTACGCAGCTTCTCTATCTGGGCATTATCATGTCCATGGCCTCCATAATCTTCAAGGCCATTCCAAACCGTTTTTACGCGGACATCCTCTCCATTCTGAACCTCACGTGCGGCATCCTGGGAATCACGTTCGTCCTGCACGGCAACTACGTCCTGGCCGCCCTCTCCATTCTCGCCGGTCAGGTCTTCGATCTCTTTGACGGGCGTATGGCGGAAAAGCACGGCGGCACCAGATTCGGCCCATGGCTCGACGACATAGCCGACCTGGTGAGCTTCGGACTCTGTCCGGCCCTGCTCATGATAAATATCGGGGATTTCAGGCCCCACGCCCTCGTACTCGGCGGGCTGTATTTTTTCGCGGTGGGCTTCCGGCTCTGGCGGTTCCTGCTTCGGGACAAGCACGATCCAAACATACCGAAAGGGACTTTCAACGGCCTGCCCAGCCCTGCAGGCGCGCTCGTAGCCCTGGGCACCATCCTTTTCTGGAAGGACCTCTGGCTCGCATGGGTCGTGATCTTCCTTACATCCTTTCTTCTGGTGAGTCACATCAGGTTCGTCCACTTCGGCCGCGTCATCCTGCCTCTTATACCCAGAAACATCGTGATCCTTCTAGGTGTCCTGGTGCTTCTGATTGCAGCATACCTGCTCAAAGTGCGCAACCCCCAGTTCCTCGGGGGAGCCCTCCTGGGCATTTTCCTGCTCTATGGGCTGACCGGCAACTATCGTGTCCTGAGGCGTTTTATCAGGACTGAAGAGTAGGGGCATTGGGAGACCCGCGAACTGAGGCGTAGTCGCCGGCCCTACAGCATGTGATATGGATCCACGTCCACGAGCACCCTTACGGCGGTCCCGCGCGTCAGGCGTCCGATCAAATCCTCAACCCGCCCCAGAAACCTGTGCAGTCTTTCCACCCGCGCGCACTTGACCAGTATCTGCCGGCGGTACCTTCCCTTGATGCGGGCGATGGGGGCCTCCACCGGGCCAAGGACTTTAATGCCCTTCCGCTCATCCTCCCGGGCGCTCCGAATCTCCTCCATGCCCTTCCCAAGCCTTCGCGCAATCCTGTCTGCAGCCTCCTCACTCGCTCCCTGAACAATAAGCCTGGCCAGATGCGAAAACGGAGGATAGCTCAACTGCGACCGTAGTTCAGTCTCCCGGCGATAAAATGATTCAAAGTCGTGAAGCCTGGCCGTCGAGACTGCGTAGTGCTCCGGGGCGTAGCTCTGGACAACGACCCTGCCCGGCAGTTCTCCGCGCCCGGCCCTTCCTGCGACCTGGCACAAGAGCTGGAACGTCCGTTCCGCCGCCCGGAAGTCCGGAAATCCAAGGGATGCGTCCGCTGCTATGACCCCCACCAGGGTAACCTTTGGGAAGTCGTAGCCCTTGGTGATCATCTGGGTCCCCACGAGGATGTCGATCTCCCCCGCACCGAACCGTTTCAGCACTTTGAACGCCTCCCCTTTCCTCCTCGTGGAGTCCCGGTCCATACGATCGATTTCGGCCTCAGGAAGAAGCCGGCGCAACTCGCTCTCAAGACGCTCGGTCCCGAACCCCAGGGCTCTAATCCTGCCTGTTCCGCACGCCCGGCAGTGCTCCTCGGGCCGCATGCGAAACCCGCAGTAATGACATGCCAGGGTGTCATCCCTCAAGTGGTGAATCAGTGTCAGATCGCAGTTCGGACAGCGGACCGCCTCGCCGCAGCGCCGGCATAGACAGACACGGTGAAACCCCCTTCGGTTTAGAAAGAGCAGGGTCTGGTGTCCTCTGGCAAGATTGTTTTCAAGGGCTTCCAGCATCTCGGGGCTCAACACTCCGCCGGCTAAGGCTCCCCGTTCCTCAGCCTTTTTCATGTCCACCAGTTCCACTTGAGGCATGGGCCGGCTTTCAATGCGCAGGGGCATGTTCAGCATGACATATTTGCCGCTGACGGCGTTGTGGTAGGACTGGATCGACGGAGTGCCGGAACCCAGGAGAACCACTGCTCGCTCCATTTTGCCCCGAACCACGGCCGCATCCCTCGCCTGATACCGGGGGGACTCCTCCTGCTTGTAGGAGAAATCGTGTTCCTCGTCCACCACGATAAGACCTGGATCAGGCAGGGGCGCGAAAAGCGCCGAACGGGCACCGATCACCACGTCCACGTCTCCACGGGCGATTCGGATCCACTGGTCGTAGCGTTCCGCCTTGCTCAGCTCGCTGTGGTACACGGCGACGCGATCCCCTAAACGGGAGCGGAAAAGCCCTTCCATGTAAACCGACAGGGAGATCTCCGGGACCAGGATAAGGGCCTGCCGGCCCAGGGCCATGGTCTCGCGGGCGGCCCTGTAATACACCTCGGTCTTTCCGCTGCCCGTCACCCCGTGAACCAGGCAGGAGGCGAAGTCTCCTTTCCGAAGGAAAGCCCGGATATCTTCCAGTGCAGCCTCCTGCTGCGGAAAGAGCCCGGCCGGCTCTTTAAACAGAACAGGCTCGCATCCGGCCGGGGTCTTGAGCACGGGAATATTGCAGGTCACAAGGGCCCCCTTTTGGACCCACTTCCTCACCAGGTATTCCCCATTTGCATACTTCTTCCTGATATCGCGGAGCAGCAAACCGTCCGAAGAAAACACCTCCTTGAGAAAGGGGTACTCATTCCGGGCCTTGAGGGTATCTGAACTGCTCTCCAGAAGGGATTCGAGGCCGGCACCCTCGGAGGCGCGCACCAACCGCTGGACGCTGGGACCCTTTCGGCCCCTTACCGGATGGTGGTACTCGATGGAAACCAGTCCTTTCTGCTCCAGCATTCGAACATCTTGCAGTGGAAACGGAGAACGCCTGTCCGGATGGGCCCCGATCCAAGCCATCATGCGGTGTTCGGTCGAAGCGACCGGGAGTTCGCATAGGAGGGAACGCCCCCGGTCGGTCAAACGGACCGAAAAAAAAGAGCGGGACCTTCCGCCACCTGGGAGAACCGCATGGATAAGGAGGCCGACAGGGTGCCTATAGTAGTCCGCCACCCACAACAGGAAAGGGACCATGCCCGCGTGGAAAAGGGCGGAGTCATCCTGTATGTTCAGGATCGGACGAAGAGGTTGGTCAGGATCGTGATTTTCCTGCTGCAGGACATAGCCGGTCGCCTTTCTGCGGCCGAAAGGCACGGTTACGCGGCGGCCCACCAATGGTCCTCCAGAATGCGAATCGGGCGGGGCATAAGAGAAGGTCTCTTTGACCGGGAGGGCGACGGCCACACGAAGGCTTATGCCGGATCGATCGCTCAACGGTCTGCTGCCGGGATATCCGAAACGACTCCGCCTGACTTCCCCCCCTCAACAGTGGAAAATGCGCGTGGAGCGGGGTCATTCGGCCGGACCTCCAAGACGGTATAGGCACCGGTCACCCCGCTCGCAGACTTATAAAGGATTTCATGGGGAAACCATCCGTCGTCTACACGCCTGTAGTCCAGAAAGCGGACCTCCATGATCCCGTCGCCGTTGTGAGGCTCGCAGCGCAGGAGGAGCGGAATGAAACGGGACTTCTCCAGAAGAAGCACCGGGGCTTCCGGGATCTCCCGGCCTATGCGATATGCCACCGTCCTGTCCAGGCGCGTGTATACCGAGGTGCCGAGATCCAAGCCCTGCCTGACAAGGAACCGCTCGCTCCGATGAGATTTCCCGCAGAACAGCTCGAGAAACCAGGCACCAGGGCCTCCCGGTCTCACCCGGTCAGGCCCCTCACGGTGATGAACCGAATAATCCGCTGGAGAACGGAACCATACATCCACCGTGACAGGCTCTCCACCCATCTCTCCCCCGCCCGGGCTGTACTTCCAGGTTATACCCAGCGTCTCAAAACCCATTACGTTCTCGGCCATGAACTCGAGCAGCTGTTCAGGAGGCACCACGTATCCTGATGCATCCTCGGAAAAACCCGTCGCCAGAACGAACAAACACACCAAAACCCCCAGGGGCCGAAAAACCGCTCCCACGACGTACGCTATCATTTGCTGTCCCCCATCTGCGACCGCATGACATCATGGGCCCGGGCCATGAGTTCCTCAACGTTCTTCTTGCTGTAGCCGTCCAGGGAAATGGGTTTCCCGATGGTAAGGGTAATTCTACCCGGTCGAATTCGAAGGCTTCCCTTGGGCGCAACCCGATTACTTCCCTCGATGGTAACCGGCACCAGTTCGCATCCCGCCTTGAGGGCAAGTAGGAACCCTCCCCTCTTGAAAGGCTGCAGGCGTCCGTCTTCACTCCTGGTTCCCTCTGGAAACACCACAACCGAGGTGCCGGCCTTGATTCGATCAGCCGCCTCATTCATGCTCTGAACGGCCTTGCGCGGGTTGGACCGGTCTATGGCGATGTACCGGGCCCTTTTCATCGTGAAACCAAGGACCGGAATCCTCATCAACTCCTGCTTCAACAAGAACTTGAAATCAACCGGGAGAGACGCAAGAAGCGTAAAGATATCAAAGAAGCTCTGGTGGTTGGTCATGTAGACCCTGGGTACCCGGGCGTCAAGGTTCTCCAGCCCCAGGACATCGACCCGCACCCCGGAGACCCAGACTATGATCCGGGCCCAGGGCACCGCTGACCAGCGGTGAATGATCGTCCCTGTGCGATCGAACAGCATCAGGGGCACGGCCAGGGCACAGAAAACCAGGGTGTGAAGCCCGATGAATCCGTTGAGCAATATGGATCGTATCATGGAAAAGCCGACTCCTCCACCTCGGACCGACTCCTGTTACAGGAATTCGGCTATAGGCCTCAGGGGCAGATCGATTTCCGTAATCAACAGGTCCTTTTCCCTAAATGCTTCGACACGGCCCCCGTGGCGGTGAATAATAATCTTGGACAGGGGCAGATCCGGAACGCTCTCCTCGGGATTCTGCTCCAGGTGGGGAAAAAAGAACTGCTCCAGGTCGTCCTCGGGTACCCGTCCTCCATGAAACACCAGTCGAATGTTGACATGATCCCGCTCCGCCCGTGAATGCACCTCCAGGGTGTCACCTTCGGGCATGGAAACAATCGCATGCTTGATCAGGCTATCCATTGCCTGGTTCAACCGGTCTTCATCCCCGTGAATCAAAGGCAGCCGGACGTCCAGGTCCTCGCGGATACTCACTCGCCTGGAATCGGCCAGACCCGCCATCCCGGCCACACAAGCCCGCAAAATCTTATTCATATCGACATCCGCTATGTGGAGATCAACCCGCCTGATGGAGGTAAGAAGAATATTCAGGAAGGTCTCCATGCGTGCGACTTCCTGGACGATGATTTCCGCCATTTTTCGATTGCGGTCACCCTCGGGCAGAGCTTCCAGCAGACGTCTCGCAAACCCGCCGGCCGTTGAAAGAGGGTTTCGAATCTCGTGTGCCACGCGCGCGGAAATCTCACCCAGGAGTCTGATCTCCTCGGTTCGGAGGGATCGCTCCTGGAGTTGTTTCAAACCAGTGATGTCCATCATAATGCCGTCGACCCATAGAATCCGGCCCTGATCGTCAGCAGCTGGAATCGCATGGTCCAGAAACACAAGGGCCCGGCCCTCCTTGTTTCGGACCACTCTTTCGATCCTGCACTCCCCTCCTTCTCGAAAGCAGGTCTCGAAGAGGTCCCGGAAGGCATCTTCATCTTTGCCGAGAATTTTATCAAACCAGAAGTCCTTGTCCCCGACCGCTTCCTCTATACCGTAACCCAGGGCTTCTGTGACGTAAGAGTTGATAAACTCCGTGGTCCCGTCCTCCAGGAGCCGGTAGACCAGGAGAGGGACGTTTTCCACCAGGGTCCGAAACTTCTCCTCCGAGGCCACGAGATCGGCGGTCCTTTCCTGGACGCGCTTCTCGAGGTTTCTTGCATACTCCTCGATCTGCATCCGGCGCTCCATGAGTGCCGCGAGCATTCGATTGAGAGCGTTGGTCAGGGTCCCGATCTCGTCCCCGTAACCAGGGTCCAGATAGCTGTCCCGCTTTTCCTCGGCGATCTCCTGTGCCCCATGCACGATGGTTTTGATAGGTCGTATGAAGAGACTCGCCACCAGATAGGTCAGGAGGAAAGACACTATGATGCCCAGCGCCCCCACAGCGATCATAAGGTTCCTGGTCCCGACGAGGCGTTTCCGAATGCCGGATCGATCCGTGCTTATCTCTATCAGGGCGACCAGTTCGCCGTTGTAGTCAAGCACCGGGCTTTGCAGTACGGCACGATCAGGAAGTCCTGGCGGCGCAACAAGAATCGTCGGTTTATCGCGTTCAGTCACGGCCGGAGCAGGCTCGAAGAAGACACGGCCCGGCTCTTCTCCGGAAACCGCGGCCATAAGCTCGAATGAACCATTCGTTATCGAATATAGAGCGAGATCAATCCCCCATCGCCGGTGGAGCCCCTGCAGAAAAGTCTCGCCGAAGGAGTGTCCGATCTCCAAAGTCCCCAAAACCTCCGCACCCCTAAATACCGGAACAACACCCCGAATACCCAGGCCGGTCTCTCCCTTTTCGAGCCCCCATACGGCTTCTCGCCGATCCAGGGACTCCCGAATCGTTCCCCTGTAGGTATGGAGCACATCCCCGTAACAGGTGGGGAGGTTAAGACGTAAAAAAGAGATACCCGGCGGGATGTGGAAATGGAACTGGGAGATGTCGTAATCCGCCTTGAGACGGACATAGGTAAGTGCCAGGTGTTTGTTAAGGCCGATTCGATCCCGCCCGGCCAGCATCCGGTGTACGTCAGGGTCCTCGGCAATCACCGAAGCGAGGGCTATGGACTGTTTTCCCTTTTGCTCGAGTTCATTTCGAAAATTACGATGGTACAGGAGAAGCGTCCCTTGCTCCTCCTTTTTGATGAGCCGCTGTTGTGAAGTAAGCCCGATCACTGTCAGCGTTGTGGTTCCGGAAAACGCAAAGAACAGAAATGGAATGAGGAGCTTCCACTTCAGGCTTATGTCCTGAATTCTCCGTAGGGTTTTTTCAAACATGCCTGCACCGATCCGTGCTCCGAGTTACAGGGGGACTCGGGGCTGAAAAGACCTGCCTCTTTTTATCTCCTCCGAATGCACCTCCATCCGGGCCCCGGTCTAGACATCGGGCATGAGGTCCATATCCCTTAAGATGCGTCTCTTCCTGTCCAGCACCCGCGGACCGGGATTGACGGGAGACCAGAGATGAGGATTGGGCAAAATCGCGGCAAGAAGGGCAGCCTGCGAAGGCGTCACCTGCTCAGCCCCGACGTTGAAATAAGTTCTGCATGCCGCCTCGGCACCCATGATCCCTGTTCCCCAATCAACTGTATTCAGATAGACTTCTAAAATCCGCCGCTTGTCCCAGAACAGCTCCATTAAAACTGCGTAGTACGCCTCAAGGGCCTTGCGTATGAGTGTTCGGTCGTGCCATAGAAACACCGTCCTGGCGGCCTGCATGGTGATGGTGCTGGCTCCCCGGACCCGCCCCGCACGAACCGCCTCCCTGACGGCGCTCTCCAGTTCCACGAAATCGAACCCCCGGTGCAGCGGGAACCTCTGATCTTCCCCGGCCAGCACTGCCCTGCGAAGATGGGGCGATATCTCTTCCAGGTCCCGCCACTCGTAAAGGACCCGTTCATACCCGGCGGAGGTCAGGAAAGCTCTGGCTCGGCGCCAGGCCATGTTGGCGGTCAGTGGCGGGTTCACGTACCGGAGCGCCAGGACCTCCAGGGCCGTCAGAGCGACCAACAGGATAACCCCCCAAATCGCGACCTTTAAAAGCATGCGGCGCAGGGCGGCCAGCCGTCCGCCTTTTCTGGAGCGGCCCATCTCGACACCTCACTCTTGAGACCAACCGGAAAGCGGCGCCTTTTCACCTGCACCTCGCCTTCACTTTTCACCGGCACGAGCCATAAGCCGTGAAATAGAACTTCTGACGAGACCAGGCCACCGGTTCATGTGCGCTTGTTTTGGTTCAGGAAGGGCTACGATTCGCGAAACGCCGATTGGCTTTCCTCAGCGCATCCTCGGCATTAGACCCATACCGGCCGGCAAGGCCGGCCAGGTCGAAAAGAATCGCCCCGAGCGTCTCTTCCATCGCCTCAGGATCCGACGTATAAAAGGCCGCTTTGAACTCCTCCAGATCCCTTTCGATATCACTCAGGTCTCCCCGGGGGTCCTCACCCCGGTCCGCCGCAGCTGCGGCCTTCTGGTTGAGGCGGTGAGCCCTTAAAAGCGCGGGTAACCCATCGGGAACCGCGCACAAGGCATTGGCGCCGGCTTTGTCACCGCAATTCTCATCACGCTTTATCTTTGCCCAGTTTTCCGCCACTTCTTCCACTGTGTCCGCACGCACCGAACCGAAAACGTGGGGGTGACGACGGATCATCTTCTCGATGATCCCCTCCATCACGTCCACCAGGTCAAATTCCTTTTTTTCCTCTGCGAGGCGCGCGAGAAAAATGATTTGAAACAGCAGATCGCCCAGCTCGCCGCATATTTCAGGCCACACTCCCCTCTCCACTGCGTCCACGACTTCGTATGCCTCCTCCAGGAGATACATTCTGAGGGTGTGCTCGGTCTGCCGGGCATCCCACGGGCACCCATCCGGGGCACGAAGCCGGGAAACCAAGTCCGCCAGGCGGGTCGCCGCCCGCTCGAGTCTATTGCAATCCATCCTTTTCCGGCGTCACCTCCGTCTCTTTCCGGGTCTCTTGCCCGGTCGCTTTGTAAAGGTCTGAAAACCGGTTTTTCAATCCCTTTATCCGCTCCGGCGATATAGTGTTTTTCAGAGCTTGGAACGAGGCCGTCACCGCAGGGGCCAGGCGCGACTGTGCGACCAGGGGGGTTCCCGGGACAAGATAAACCGTTAGAATAACAATACCCAAGTAGGAAATAACCACGCCCTTGATCACGGCCAGGGCTGCGCCCAGGGTCCGGTCCAGCCAGCCAAGGAGCGTTTTCTTGAACAGCACCCTAAGACCCCACCCTAAAAGGTTGCAGAGCACAAGGACTCCCAGAAATATCAAGGCAAAACTGACGACCGGGAGAAAGGAGAGCTCGGGCAAATGCGGCTTCAACAGCGTCGTTACATGGTTCATATACCGGATGCCCAGCCAGATACCCAGCACGATGCCGACAAGAGAAGCGACTTCCGCCACCAGCCCTCGCATGACACCTCTGAAGATCAGGAAGACCATCAATACCACGATGATTACATCCAGGATGTTCATGTCGTGGTTCTAGCAGGCCCCCATGGATTCGTCAAGGTGAATGTAGTGTCATGGTCAAGCCCAACATATTGGGAATAGAAGGATTTTAGGTGTTGTGGCATCCCAAAACCCCGACAACCTCTTTCCGGTTGTGGACCGGTTTCTTCTGTGTTAGAAACTTGAATGGATACGGAATTGTCAATAAAAACGGCATGTCAGGAAAGGAGTTCCCATGCACGTCAACGGAACAGCCATGGTCCTTGCCTCATTCACAGCGGACTCCCACGCCCTGGGAGCACACTGGATATACGACACCCGGAAGATCGAAGACACGTTCGGGCGAGTGGAATCATTAATGAAACCGCTCCCTTCATCATTTCACCCGAACAGAGATGCCGGTGAGTTCACCCATTACGGCGACCAGGCATTTGTGCTTCTGTCTTCCCTGGCCGAACGCGGGGAGTTTCACCTGGATGATTTCTGGCTGCGATGGCAGGAGTTGTTTGCATCATACGACGGATATATGGACGAGGCCACCAAGGCCACGCTGCGCAATGCTCGAAACGGGGCCGGTCCCGAAGACGCCGGGTCATATTCCGATGACCTTGCCGGGGCCGCCCGAATCGCTCCACTTGTACTCCGGTATGCCGACGACCGCGATGCGCTGCTGCAAGCGGTCAGCGCCCAGACACGAATGACTCACAACAACCCCATAGTTGTTCAAGCCGGGCTGTTTTTTGCACAGACCGTCCTCTCGGTTTTCCAGGGCGCCTCTCCATCCGCCGCAATGGAACAAAACGCCCGTGCCTTCGAGTCCACTCCCATCCCTCTGTGGGTTCACGAAGGAATCAACACCATTGACAAAGACAGCAGGGAAGCCATCCTTGGTTTCGGCCAGAGTTGTCACACAGAACAGGCCTTCCCGTCCGTGGTTCACATCATCGCCCGCTATGAAAACGATCTGGAGGAAGCCCTGATACAATCGGTGGGGGCCGGGGGAGACAGCGCCGGCAGGAATCTCATTGCAGGGATGGTCCTTGGCGCCTACCTGGGGATGGAGGCAATCCCGGACCACTGGGTCTCCGGATTGAAAAAAGGCGGGATCATCATAGAGCAAGTGAAAAAGCTCTTCTGAACCCGGGAAATACCACTCTGGAGCAGTCATGCTGAACGAGCACGAAAAGCTGCAATTGATAACCAGAATCGGGCTGGACATCAACGAGGTTAAAGACATCGACCTCCTTCTCGAACGGATACTGACAAGCGTTCGAGCGGTCTTCAACGCCGACGCCGGCTCCATCTACCTGAAGTCCGGAAACAGCCTGACATTCAGCTACACTCAAAACGACACTCTACAGCGGCGGCTGGGGCCGGGGCGAAAACTCGTTTACAGCACATTCACCATCCCGATTAATGACCACTCCATCGCAGGTTACGTTGCCCAACATAACCAACCGGTCAACATCCCTGATGTCTATACCCTGGGCGAGTCCACCCCCTACTCTTTCGACTCCACGTTCGACGAACTCTCAGACTACCGTACCTGCTCGATGCTCACCGTACCCATGACCAACCAGCGCGGGGATGTCCTGGGCGTTATGCAGGTCATAAACGCCATGGACGACCATGGCAAACCGGTCCCGTTCGAGGCGTCGGACGAGGCTCTCATCCAGCACTTCGCCATCAGCGCGGCCCTGGCCGTGGAACGGGCACGCATGACCCGGGACATCATCCTCCGCATGATCAGCATGGCGGAGCTTCGGGATCCGCGGGAAACAGGGGCACATGTCAACCGTGTAGGGGCCTACTCGGTGGAGGTTTACGAGGAATGGGCCAGGCATCAGGGAATCCCGGCAGGGGATGTCGCCGTCAACAAGGATGTCCTGCGTATGGCCGCCATGCTACATGATGTCGGCAAGGTGGCCATCAGCGACCTTATCCTCAAAAAGCCCGCGCGCCTTAACATGGATGAATTCGAGATTATAAAGAGCCATACCTACCTGGGGGCCCGCCTCTTCAAGGACATCAATTCCGATTTCGATGAAGTGGCCGCTCAGGTGGCGCTGACCCATCATGAAAAATGGGACGGAAGCGGATATCCGGGACACGTGAACCCCTTTACGGAAAAACCTCTCGACGGATTCGTGACATCAGCCGGTCTCCCCCGGCCGAAGCAAGGCGAAGAAATTCCCCTGTTCGGCCGGATAGTAGCCGTTGCAGACGTCTACGACGCCCTCTGCTCCAGGCGTTCGTACAAGGAGCCATGGGACGAAGGACGCATACTGGATGAGATGCGGCGCAGTTCAGGCACCCACTTCGACCCGAACGTGGTGGAAGCATTTTTCGGTTGTCTTGATGTACTCAAGTCCATTGCAAGACGTTATCCTGACGAGGAATGAACAGCCGAAAGAAGCATCTTCGAAAAGACTCAAGATGAGAGGAAGCCGGCGTGAGTGATCCGGTGATTCAGCTTAAGGACGTGAACTTCTCCTATGACGGGGTGCCCGTCCTGGAGGATGTGTACCTGACCGTGACAGAGGCAGACTTTGTTTCCGTAGTGGGTCCGAACGGGGGAGGCAAAACCACCCTTCTAAAGATCATCCTGGGCCTTTTGAAACCCTCCCGTGGAACCGTCAGGGTGTTCGGACGGCCCCCCGTAAAGGCCAGACCGCGTATCGGCTACATGGCCCAGCAGAGCACTTTTGACTTTCTGTTTCCGGTGAACGTACTTGATGTGGTCCTTATGGGACGGCTCGGTCACGGTGCCGGTATAGGGTTTTACGGCCGCGACGACCGGAAAGCGGCGACTCAGGCCCTCGAACGCGTGGAAATGGAACCGCTACGGAACAGGCCGTTCAGCCGGCTCTCCGGAGGGCAGCGCCAGCGAGTGCTTCTTGCCAGGGCACTGGTCTCGGATCCCCAACTCCTTCTCCTGGACGAACCCACTGCAAACGTGGACGCCGCCATTGAAACGGAACTGTTCGAGATCCTGAATGAATTGAACCGGCACATGACCATCGTGCTCATAACCCACGACCTGGGTTTTGTCTCGGCCTACGTCCGAAGCGTGATCTGCGTCAACCGGCGTCTGGCGGTACACCCCACGAGCTCGATCACCGGCGAGATGATACACGAACTTTACGGGGGAAACGTGCAGATGGTTAGACACGATCACCGTTGTAGCGAGGAGGGCCATTCTTGGCGGACTTCCTAGCAGACCTTCAACACCATTCCTTTCTCCAGCACGCAGTGATCGTGGGGATTCTCGCAGCCATACCGTGCGGTGTAATCGGGACTTACGTGGTCACGAGGCGCATCACTTATATAGCAGGCGCTATTGCCCACAGTGTGCTCGCCGGGTTGGGCGCCGCCAGATACTGCCAGATTGTTTTCCGCTGGTCCTGGCTCGACCCCCTTTACGGCGCCGTAGTCGCCGCCATAGTTTCAGCCCTGGTCATCGGTCTCGTGAGTCTTTTCGCACGCCAGCGGGAAGACACCGTTATCGGCGCTGTGTGGGCCATTGGTATGGCCGTAGGAATCCTGTTCATATCCCGCACGCCCGGCTACAATGAGGACCTCATGAGCTACCTCTTCGGGAATATCCTCATGGTGTCTTCAGAGGACCTTCGCCTGATCCTGGTGCTGGACATCCTGATCCTGGCGTTCTCTCTATTGTTCTACAACAAGCTGCTGGTGGTCTGTTTCGACGAGGAGTTCGCTCGCGTCCGGGGAATACGGGTCGAGCTCTACTATCTTCTCCTCCTCTGCCTGACGGCGCTCACCGTGGTGCTGCTGGTCACAGTAGTGGGTGTGGTTATGGTCATCGCCCTGCTTACTCTGCCTGCGGCCGTCGCAGGCCGTTTCTCCAACAGGCTGTGGCTCACCATGGTCCTCTCCGCGATGTTGACGGTTTTGTTCACCTTGTCCGGGCTTGCCCTGGCCTACGAACCGGATCTTCCCGCCGGCGCCACAACCATTGTGCTGGCCGGCGGGATATACCTGATTGTGGCCGCTGCGGACTCCTTTAGATCCAGGAGGGGCTGAACGCCCTCTGCTATACCATGAAATTCAATCTCATACTCCTGCCATGCATGATTTTCTGTCTCGCGGGCTGCGCCTCGACATCACCCGCGGAAAAGGGACACGGACATCCCCCGGTCCCGGCACAAGGTGTTTTCCTGTTTTACGACAAGGGGTTGAACGGCCTTTCCGCGGTCCGAAGCGGCGCATGTCCGATGTATCCTTCCTGCTCCGCTTACAGCCGTGAGGCCTTCAGCAAGCACGGTCTCTTGAAGGGCTGGTTGATGACCTTCGACCGGCTCCTGCGTTGCGGCCGGGATGAGCTGGATCTGGCACCCCGCACACTAATCAACGGGGCGTGGAAGGCCTACGATCCGGTGTCTCACAACGATCATTGGTGGCATAACTCACAAGAGTAAAATATGCACAGAGCGAGATCCATAATGGTTTTGGGGACAGGGAGTGACGTAGGCAAGTCCGTCACGGCCACGGCCCTTTGCCGAATTCTGCGAAACCGCGGCGTCCGGGTGGCGCCCTTCAAGGCCCAGAATATGTCCAACAACTCCTTTGTAACCATGGAAGGGGGTGAAATAGGCCGGGCCCAAGTGGCTCAGGCAGAGGCATCGGGGCTTCCCCCTTCGATTCACATGAACCCGGTCCTTCTCAAGCCCTCATCATCCACGGGCTCTCAAGTAGTCCTTCAGGGCAAGGTATACGGCCGGATGGACGCGGCGGGGTATCACGCATTCAAGCCTGAACTCAGGAAAGCGGTCCTTGATTCCTTTAACCGCCTCAGCGGGGAATACGATGTCATCGTAATGGAAGGTGCCGGCAGTTGCTGTGAGATGAATCTCAAGGACCACGACCTGGTCAACTTCTCCATGGCCAAAGCTGCAGGAGCGAGCTGTCTTCTCCTCGGAGACATTGACAGAGGAGGCATCTTCGCGCAGCTCCTGGGGAGTTATCACCTGATGACCAGGAAGGAAAGACAGCTCACCGCCGGATTCCTGATCAACAAGTTTAGAGGAGACCCTCGTCTTTTCGATTCTGGCATCGAATACATCGAGAAAAAATGCGGAAAACCGGTCCTGGGCCTGATTCCCTGCTATAACGACATCACCATTGACCAGGAGGACTCCGTTGTGGTCCAGGAGGACCGGAGAACCCTTCACCCCCTGCGAAGCGATGCCGTGAACATAGGGGTGTTGCGGCTCCCCTCCATCTCCAACTTCACGGATCTTGAAACCATTGCCCTGGAATCCGGCGTTGTCCTCAATTACCTGTTCCGGCCCGTGGAGCTTGATGACAGGTACGATCTCCTGGTAATACCCGGTGCCAAGAATGTAATGGAAGACGCGGTCTGGCTGGGCCGTTCCGGATGGAAAAGGGCGGTCTCCCAGTTTGCCGGGCGCGGCGGACGGGTCTTCGGTATTTGCGGCGGGTACCAGCTTCTCGGCCGGCGAATCATCGATCCCTACGGGGTTGAATCAGACCGCTCCCAGGTCAGAGGCCTGGGGATCCTACCGGCCGAAACCGTGCTGGCAGGCGACAAAGTGGTTCAACGGGTTACGGGGACGTGCCTCATGAACCGGAAAAGGATCAGCGGTTATGAAATTCACATGGGCCGGACCCGAATCTCGGGGCAAGGGGGTTCACCCCTGCTCCGCATTCACAGGCCGGGCTCCGGCGTCTCATGGGACGACGGTCTTTTTGTCAACAACGGGCGTGTCCTGGGCACCTATGTTCACGGAGTCCTTGATGCGCCGGGTTTTCGCGAGGAACTGCTTAATTCAATCCGCAGGGAAAAAGGACTGAAGGAACGCCGGTCGAAGAGAGGAAGGTTGTCCCGGTTTCATCAGTATGATCGGCTTGCCGAACACTTCGAGGAACACTGTGACGTGGATCGAATCCTGGCCCTGGTCTCGTGACCCCTCGGAAACTGCATGCCTTACGGGCCCGGTGCCCTGTTCCGGAAAAGCGAGTCATGACGCCTATCCCCACGAAACCGCCTGAACCCGGATCTGCAGGACCGACCAGAAAGGTCCCCGTGCTGGCTGTAGCCGGCACACACAGCGGATCGGGAAAGACCACCGTGACACTCGGAATCATGGCTGCCCTGAGGCGGAAAGGCCTTACGGTCCAGGGCTTCAAAATTGGCCCCGACTTCATCGATCCGGGACATCACAGGGCCGTCACGGGCCGGGCGGCACACAACCTGGACGGATGGATTATGGAGCCGGAGGCCAACCGCTCCATTTTTCTTCGGGGACTATGGGGAGCCGATGTCGGCGTCATCGAGGGTGTCATGGGTTTGTTCGACGGCGTTTCCGGAGCCGACGACACCGGCTCAACAGCCCGAACGGCCAAGGAACTGGGTGTACCGGTCCTCCTTGTGGTTGACGCCCGTTCCATGGCCCGTTCAGCTGCGGCAGTGGCCCTCGGGTTCGCGAAATTCGACCCGGAGCTTATTCTGGCAGGCATAGTGTTCAACCGGGTGGGAAGCGACGCCCATGCCCGAATGCTCGAGGAGGCCCTGGAAGCGGTCCCCGGAATCCCGCTCATAGGATGCCTTCCGAGGGATGAAGGCCTGGAGATCCCTTCCAGGCACCTTGGGCTGGTGACGGCGGACGACCACCTCATTGATGAGGACCGGGTCGATCAACTGGCAGACTGGGCTGCAACGCATCTGGACCTGGACCGTTTAACGGCCGGGGCCCCCAAATTCGAGGCGCTTGCGCCGTCAAGGGAAGAACCGGCGGAAAAAAGAGATCGAATCGGTATCGCCCGGGATGAGGCCTTCTGTTTCTATTACGCCGAGAACCTGCGGCTGCTGGAGGCTGCAGGAGCAGAGCTGGTCCCTTTTTCTCCCCTCCGAGAGAAAGCCCTTCCCGAAGGGCTGTCCGGCCTCTATATAGGTGGAGGCTACCCCGAACTCCACTGTGAGGCCCTGTCGGCGAACCGATCCATGAAAAAGGCCGTCAGGTCATTTGTACAGGCAGGAGGAGCAGTCTATGCAGAATGTGGGGGTTTCATGTACCTGATGCGCACCATACGGGACCTCAAAGGCAGAGGCCACCGCATGGCCGGCGTTTTTCCCTTTGATGCAGTCATGGAGGCCAGGTTTCGATCCCTGGGCTACAGGGAGATCACCACCAGAAGGGACAGCCTGCTGGGCCCCGCCGGTACCCGTGTAAGGGGTCATGAGTTTCACTACTCCAGGATGACGGGGGCCGGGGATAACCAAGATACGGTCTACATTGTGACAGGCCGCCTGGGTCTTGAAGAAACAGAGGAAGGATTTACAGTCAGGCGCGCCTTAGGCTCATACATTCACCTGCACTGGGGGTCAAATCCAGCCGCGGCCCGTTCACTGGTTGAGGCTTGCTCCCGGTATAGAATCGAACAGTCCGGAGACGATAAATGATGGAAAAGGCAAAGCCGCCTGTGGCTGATGATATAGAGGCACGCTCGTTTGCCGTGATTGAAAGCGAGGTGGGACACACAAGGCCCTTTCATGGAGCCGAATGGCTCCTGGTGCGCCGCATGATCCACACATCGGCGGATTTCGAGCTTCTCGACCTCGTCCGGTTTCACCCGGAAGCGGTAACCGCCGGTATAGACGCACTGAAAAACGGGTGTATCGTGATCACTGACACGGAGATGGCCAGGGCCGGCATATCATCCGCGCGCACGGAGCGTCTAGGCTGCCGGGTTCAATGCTGCATGCGGGAACCGCTTGTGGCCGAACTGGCCACGAGAAACGGGACCACCCGCGCGGCCGCGGCCGTGGATTATGTGGCGCCGGAGCTGAACGGAGCCGTATACGCGGTGGGAAACGCACCCACCGCCCTTCTCAGGCTCCTCGAATTGGTCCGTGCCGGGGCCTGCACACCCGCGCTCATCGTAGGCATGCCGGTCGGCTTTATAAACGCGGAAGAGTCCAAAGACCTGCTGATCCGACAGGAACGCATCCCTTATGTCACGATTCGCGGACGTAAGGGAGGGTCCCCCCTGGCCGCCGCCACAGTCAACCAGCTGGCCATCCTCGCACTGGGTGCCCGTGACGGGGCCTGAGCCAGCCATGGCGCGAAATAGGCTCAGAGAAGGCTTTACCACAGGAACGGCCGCCGCTGCGGCCGCCAAGGCGGCCCTGATCCTCCTGCTGGAAGATAAGAGTGTGTCCAGCGTTGACGTGCCCCTCCCGCGGGAGGGGCGTCTGGTCATCCCTCTGGCCGGTGTCGCCTTCCTGGAGGACGGGGCTGAAGCCCTGGTCGTAAAAGATGGAGGAGACGACCCGGATGTGACTCATAAGGCCGGTATCCGAGCCATAGTGAACCGTCTTCACACCCGGGGAAATTCACGGGTCGTTATTCGGGGAGGTTCGGGTGTAGGACGGGTAACCAGGCCGGGGCTGCCCGTTCCAGTGGGGGAGGCGGCAATAAACCCCGCTCCCCTCCGCCAGATCGAGGCCGCGATTCGTGAAGTCCTTGACGAGACAGGCATCGGCGGGGAGATTGTCGTAACCATAGAGGTGGACGACGGAGAGCGCATAGCCCATAAGACACTCAATCCACGGTTGGGGATACTGGGGGGCATAAGCATCCTGGGTACCCGGGGAACGGTCAAGCCGTTTTCCAACAAGGCCTACAAAGACACCATCACCATGTCCTTGGACGTGGCCCGGGCCCAGGGGCTGGCCTCAGTGGCCCTTGCCACCGGCGGCAGAAGCGAACGGCTCCTGCGGGAACTGAGGCCCGACCTTACTGACCCTGCATGCATACAGGTGGGCGACTTTTTTGCTTTCTCCCTGCGTGAGGCCTCCAAGAGGGGCTTCAAGTCGATCCTTTACGCCTGCTTTTTCGGTAAGCTGATCAAGATGGCCCAGGGACACCCATACACCCATGCCCGTAAGAGCAGGATCGATTTTGCGGTCCTCGCCTCATGGTGCGGCCGGGCGGGACTGGATCGGGAATCAGTTCAGGCCGTTAGCCTGGCCAATACCAGCCGGGAGGCCCTGGAAATCATACGCCGGGACAAAGCGGGATATCTGGTGCTGGAACATGCCCTGAACCGCGCCTCGGAAAATGCACGGCGGATCGCAGGGCCGGGCCCCGAGCTCGCTTTCTACCTGTTCGACTTTGATGAAAGCCTGCTCGCAACCGGCAAAAACAGCGCCTTAGTAAGTGGTTCCACAAACACGATTTAGTGCCTTACTCATGAAAACCTGTCATAAAAAAACAAGAAGTTTATCACACCAAGGCTGCAGGTGTGAGGGGCGGCCGTTCTTCTAAGGACACGAAGAACACGAAGTGGGCAGTGTAACAAATTACCTAAAGTCAGGAAATGCGCGGCATGATTTATAAAAACCAAAATCCGATTCACGTAGTCGGGATCGGCCTTGATCCGACCCGGCTTCCACCCGAGGCCGCCGGCATCGTGGCTGAGGCCGAGGTGCTCGTGGGAGGTGACCGCGTTCTCAGTGCCCTGCCGAACCATCCGGCCGGCAGAATCCCTGTGCGCGCGCCCGTCTCCGAGGCAGTCGAGGCCGCCGACAGGGAGAACCGAGCGGGAAAACGCGTCGTGGTCCTGGCCGACGGGGATCCCGGTTTCTTTGGAATCGGCAAACTGCTGGTCCAGACCCTGGGTGCGGACCGTGTCCTAATACACCCCAACACATCGATTCTTCAGGCGGCGGCGGCACGGATCAAGACGCATTGGGACGATATCAGCGCGGTTTCTCTTCACGGCCGCAAAGACCTCTGGCCCCTTCGCCGGGCCATGGCCCGAAGGCGCCGTGTGGGCGTCTACACCGATGCCGCATTCACACCGGCACGAATTGCGCAAGACCTCAAGACCTTTGGCGTTGATGGTTACCGAATGCATGTATTCGAGGATATGGGGACCGAAAAAGAACGGATCCGTACTTTCGAAGACCTTGAAAAGGCTGCTGAGGAAGAGTTCTCCCCCCTTACGTTCATCATTCTTGAGCCGAACCGTAATCCCCTGTTCCCGCTGACATCTTCCATGGATGACGGTAGTCTTCTTCACAAAGACGGGCTCATCACCAAGCAGGAGGTGCGTGCCGTGGGCCTCGGCCTCCTGGGTATCGAACCCGGCCATGTGGTCTGGGATCTCGGCGCCGGAAGCGGGGCTGTTGCAATCGAAGCGTCGGCCCTCGCCTTTGAAGGAATGGTGTTTGCAGTGGAGCGCGTCCCTGATCGTTATGAAATCATAAGGAGCAACATCAGAAAGACCGGGGCGTACGCAGTGGAACCGGTTCAGGGGGACATGCCCGCCTGCCTGCAAGGGCTGCCGGATCCCGACCGGGCCTTCCTGGGTGGTGGTGTCCGGCAGGAAGGCGTCCTTGAAACGGCAATGAACCGCCTTTTACCCGGAGGGCGCCTCTTGGCACACGTTGTTCTCCTCGGTTCCCTGAGGCACGCTGTGGGAGTGCTGGTCAAGGCCGGCTGGAGCCCGGCTGTCACCCAGATACAGATCAGCCGATCACGGCCCCTGGCAGGGGACCTGCGGCTTACGGCACTCAACCCTGTCTTTGCTGTGAGCGCAGGAAAGCCGATATAGCTGTAAGCTGTGGGGGTAGAACTTAAAAAATGACGGAGAATAAGATCCAGGTATATTTCGTGGGGGCCGGGCCCGGCGACCCTGAGCTCATCACGGTCCGGGGAAGAAAGGTGATTCAGGAAGCCGACCTTGTTCTCTACGCAGGGTCACTTGTGCCGCCTGAGGTTGTGGCCTGCGCCCGCCCCGACGCCCGTGTGGTTGACTCCTCTTCCATGACACTCGAAGAGACCCACGCACTCATGTGCGATACGGTCCGGGCCGGAGGCCTGGTGGCCCGCGTGCACACGGGCGACCCTTCGCTCTACGGTGCGATAAGGGAGCAGATGATCCTCCTGGAGCATGACGGCATTTCCTGCCGTATCATTCCCGGCGTGACCTCGGCATTCGCCGCAGCGGCCGCCGCCGGAGTCTCCTTCACCCTTCCGGAAAAGACCCAGTCTCTAATACTTACCCGAATGGCCGGGCGGACGCCCGTGCCGGACCGTGAACGCCTGAAAGAGATGGCCCGTCACCGGGCCTCCATGGCCGTGTACCTGTCGGCCGGCGATCCAGAACGCCTTGTACGCGAACTTCGGCTGGGCGGGTACCCGGGCGAAACCCCTGTGGTAGCGGCATACCGCGTGGGCTGGCCCGACGAACGTATTTTAAAGGCCACACTGGACACCCTATCTGAAACCGTGTCCCGGGAAAAAATCTCGCGCCAGGCTGTTTTCCTGATACTTCCAGGGCAAGGCGACGAGACCGCGTTCAGCCGCTTGTACAGTCCGGAATTCCATCACGGCTTCCGGGGCCCAAAGGAGCCTTCGATTCGGGAAGCCATGAGGCCCCCGGAGGATACACCTGTTCAGGGCAAGAAGGCACGGACAGCGGTATACGGACTGACGCCTCAGGGCGCAAAGACCGCTTCAACTTTGGCCCTGGCGCTGAAAGGGGACCTGTTTCTTCCGGAATCGCTCGCCCCCGATTACAATGCCCACCCGTTTTCAGCACTTTTTACGACTGTTGCCGAGAGCTTCGATCGTTACGACAATCACGTTTTCGTGGCCGCGGCAGGCATCGTGGTGAGGGCCGTAGCACCGCTCATACGCTCCAAGGACACGGATCCGGCAGTTGTGGCCCTGGATTCGGAGGGCCGTTTCGCCGTGAGCCTCCTATCGGGTCATGTGGGAGGGGCCAACCGGCTCGCAAGGGAAGTTGCGCGCATAACCGGGGGCGATCCTGTAATAACCACCGCCACGGACACGGCGGGTCTGATAAGCTGGGACCTCCTGGCGGTTGAGCGCGATATGACCATAGCCAACCCTGAAGCAATCAAGGCCCTCAACATGGCCCTGCTTCGAGGGGACCCTGTTTCAGTCCTGGATCCGGAAGACCGCCTCGGACTGGGAACCCTTTCGGAATCCTGTGTGCCGGGGTCAATAATAAGGAGAAACACCCCATCCCCCCCGGAGACCCGGCCTTCCGTTATCGTCTCATGGAAATCCTTACCCGAAACCTCATGCACCGACAGCCTGGTCCTGCACCCACACTGCCTCGTCGCCGGAGTGGGCTGCAACAGGGGGACATCGGGGCGGGAAATCCTGGAATTGATTGAATCCACCTTTTCAAGGCACGGCCTCTCCCGGGCCAGCCTCTCCGGTCTCGCCACCATCGATGCCAAGAAGGACGAGGCAGGGATCCTGGAGGCCGCCGAATCACTGGATGTAAACATCACCTTCTATCCGGCCGGGGCCCTTCGAGACGTTCCGGTCCCGAATCCGTCCGGAACGGTAAAACACTATATGGGAGTTGAAAGCGTATGCGAAGCAGCCGCGCTGAAAAAAGCGGGAAAGGGGCGTCTCCTGGTCCCCAAGACTTTGAGCCGGAACGCCACCCTGGCAATCGCACTGGAAGGCTCTTCATAGTAAGCCTCGGCCCGGGAGATCCTGACTATTTGGCCCCCGCAGCCCTCAGAGCACTGAAAGAAGCTGCGGTGATAGTAGGCTATAAGACCTACATAAGCCTTATTGATAGTGAGATCCTGAAGGGCAAGGAGGTCCTGTCCACGGGGATGACCGGAGAGATCAGCAGGTGTCGAGCGGCCGTATTGTCGTGTTCAAAGGGGCTGACTACCGCGCTCATAAGTAGCGGGGACGCAGGGATCTACGGCATGGCGGGTCTTGCTCTTGAAATCATCGAGGAGGAAGGTCTCACCGGAAGGCTGAATTTGGAGATTATCCCCGGTATCCCGGCCCTTGCCGCCGCAGCCTCCCTTCTTGGCGCCCCTCTCATGCACGACTTCGCTGTGATCAGCCTGAGCGATCTACTCACACCCTGGGAAACAATTCGAAGAAGGATCGAAGCCTCTGCATCGGCTGACTTTGTCATTGTTATTTACAACCCTCGCTCCAGAAAGCGACACCGCCAGCTCGATGAGGCCGTTCGTCTCATACAGGGCCATCGCGGCCCCGGGACACCCGTGGGCCTGGTTCGAAATGCGGCCAGGAAAGGACAGGCGGTAACATTGACCACCCTTGCCGATATACCCGTGGAAAAGGTGGACATGCTCTCCATTCTCATCATCGGTAACAGCGCCACCCGTACGCTGGGCGGCCGAATGGTCACCCCCCGCGGATACCTGGACAAGTACGGACAAATCTCATAATTTCCCAAGATCCGTCATTCGTGCCCGTCGGCCGTGTCAGCGCGACAAGACCGTTTGACAATTTGCCTGAGGCGAACATCTCAAAGATCAGCCACATAGATTCACCTTGACAAATCCCCCGCCCACTCTCTATGGTTTCAGTAAGACAACGGGTGCAGCCGCTTAATAGGGAATCCCGTGAAAAGCGGGAGCGGTCCCGCCGCTGTAAACCCGGCCCTTGTGCATTGCACCGGGGCAGCGCGGATGCAGGCAACCCTCCAAATCGGGGTAAAGCCACTGTCCCGCAATAAGCGGGGTGGGAAGGCGAGTCTGCAGCCCGGGTGAGCCAGAAGACCTGCCCGTTGTAAATCACGGCCTACCGGCCGGCTGCGGGGTGCGGCCTGCGCGGGAAGAGGATCAAGGAAGCTGGGTGCAGTCCTCACGTCAGGTTTCAAGACGTGGGGGTTTTTTTTGGCCCCTTCTCTATGAGCCCCCTGCGGTTTCACCATCCTTCGAGAGAAAGGAGATCACCCTGATGAAAAAAGTATCGATCGTTTCGGCCGTTGTTTTTGTCTTTTTCGTCCTCTGCTGTCACGCTTACGCCGGACACCACGGACACGGACACGAGGCCCATGAGCGTCCCGAAAAACACGGGATACTCCTAGCCGCCTTCGGCACGACGGTGCCCGAGGCCAGGGCCGCGCTCGACAACGTGGAAAAGATGGTAAGAAAGGCTTTCCCGGACTTACCCGTACGCTGGGCCTTCACTTCGAAAACCGTTAGGCGAAAGCTGGCTGAGACAGGTCTGGAAATCGACTCCCCTCAAATGGCCCTGGCCCGTATGATGGACGAGGGATTCACACACGTGGCCGTGCAGTCGCTTCACACCATCGGCGGGCGGGAGTTCCACGACCTCAATCGCAACGTCCAGGCATTTTCCGGCATGGTCCCCGGGTTTAACAAGGTCATGGTGGGAGGGCCCCTGCTGAACGGACAGGAAGACATCGAGAGGGTGGCGGACGCATTGCTCGAAAAACAGCCAAAGGGAAGGAAAAAGAACGAGGCCATCGTGTTCATGGGCCACGGCACCGACCACCCGGCAAACGCACTTTACGTCGCCCTGGCGGTTGAACTCCGAAAAAGAGATTCGAACGTCTTCCTGGGAACGGTGCACGGAATCCCGAGCATCGAGGAGATTCGGGATGTGCTTTCCGAACGGAAAATCCGCAAGGCCTTTCTTGTGCCTTTCATGGCCGTTGCCGGCGATCACGCGGTAAATGACATGGCTGGAGACGATGATGACTCCTGGAAAAGCACTCTAACGGCAGCAGGGATTGAGTGCGTCTCCGTGCTGAGGGGAACGGCTGAACTGGATTCCATTGTGAAGGTGTGGGTAGATCACCTGAGAATCGCCGCGGGGCGTTTTTGATCCGTGCCTGAAAAACCAGACCAGGCGTTTTTGCAAGACCTTGCATCCATCACCCGTGAGCAGGTACGCCTTGCTGAAAAGCGGGCCTCCATGCGTTTCGGGCTGCTTCTTGCGGGGCTGGCGATCGCAGTGGTTTTCTCGGCATTTGCCGCTTGCATGTTCGGGCGCATCGACATCCCTGCAACGGAGGTTGTGAGGGCCCTTGCAGCAGGGATGGGATGGGCCGGGGATCAGGCGGTGGACGATACAAGGAAAGTGGTTGTATTCGACATTCGCTTCAGCCGGGTCCTGCTTTCCATGCTCGTAGGGCTCTGCCTGGCCGTGGCTGGAGCCGTGTTTCAGGGCATTCTTCGGAACCCCCTGGCCGACCCCTTCACCATCGGGGTCTCCACGGGCGCAGCGTTCGGGGCCTCCCTGGCCATTTTCCTCGGGCTGGGCTCGAAGCCTTTCCTGGGATTCGGGCTACTCCCGGCCGCGGCCCTCGGAGGCGCACTGGCCGCCCTGTCTGCCGTCATCGCTCTCGGACGAATCGACGGGCAACTCAGACGCGACACCATGATCCTTGCCGGTATCGTGGTGGCCACGTTTCTGTCGGCCCTGATCTCGCTCTTGAAGTCTCTGGACGAGGAGTCCGTGGTCAGCATCGTGTTCTGGGTCATGGGCAGCTTCCAGGGGCGGGGCTGGACCCACACGCTGTTCGCCCTGCCCTACGCTGCGGCTGGGCTGGCGTTGATCTGGCTGCACTCCCGGGAACTGGACATCCTCGCCATGGGTGATCTTCAGGCCGTCCAGGTGGGGGTCGACCTCGAAAGAGTAAGACTGATACTCCTTGTGGGGGCCAGCCTGCTGACCGCGGCAGCGGTATCGGTGTCGGGAGTCATCGGGTTTGTGGGACTTGTCGTACCCCACCTCGTGCGCATGACCGTGGGAGCGGAACACCGTAGACTGCTTCCCCTTGCAGGGCTCCTGGGTGCCATCGCCCTTCTGTGGTCCGATGTCCTGGCGCGCATCCTGCTGCCCGGCGGAGAGGAGCTCCCGGTAGGTGTTGTCACGGCACTCATGGGTGGACCGTTCTTCTGCGTGCTCCTCAAGCGACACAAGCGGGGGACCGGACTGTGATCCAGGTGGAATCGCTGAGATGCGGCTACGGCGCAACCGATGTCCTGCGGAACGTGAACCTCCGGATTCCCGAGGGAGAGGTGGCGGGTGTTCTCGGCCCCAACGGCAGTGGAAAGACAACCCTGCTCCATGTGCTCGCAGGCTTCATGGCACCCAAGGAGGGATTTGTTCGAATAGCGGGAAGGGACCTCAGGGGCACCTCGGTGCGCCGGCGTGCCCGGCGGACCGCTTCGGTCGCCCAGAACGCCTCGGTTACGTTCCCCTTCCGCTGCCTTTCCGTGGTCCTAATGGGCCGTTATTCCTACCTTTCACGGTGGGGCGGTTACACGGCGGATGACTTTGAAAAGGCAATGGAGGCAATGGAACTCACCGGCACGATTCCTCTGGCCGAGCGCTTCATCAACGAGGTGTCGGGCGGCGAGGCCCAGCGGGTGGTGATCGCCCGGGCCCTGGCCCAGGCCCCGTCCATTCTTCTGCTGGACGAGGCCACATCGAACCTGGACGTGGCTCGGAAGATCCAGATCTTCGATCTCCTTTTGAAAAAGAACAGGGACCAGGGGATCACGATCGTCTGCGCCATGCACGACCTGAATCTGGCCTCGCTTTACTGTGACCGGCTGATTTTCATCAAGGACGGGGGCATCGCCCTGGACGGGCCTACTAATGAATTGTTTACCAGTCAAAATCTCTCGGCTATTTACGAGACCCGGGTCATGGTTTCGCGGCACCCTGTCACAGGCAGCCCGCAGGCCCACTTTGTTCCGGGCACTCCTCCTGCAGGCCTGCCTGCTTCTTGCGGCGGCGGTCTGGATGTACCCGGGGATATCACGGGCAAGTGAAACCCGCGTGAAGGACGACACGGGCCGTGAGCTGGTCCTGGAACGTCCCGCTGAACGAATCATTGCGCTCTACGGCGCATATAACGAGATTCTAGCCGCCATGGGTCTTGAGAACCGGCTCGTCGGCAGGACCAGGGCGGATTTGCTTCCGCCGTCGATCCTGTCCAGACCGAGCATCGGCACCCACATGCGGCCCAATGTTGAACTCGTACTTGCACTGGAACCGGACCTGGTCATTCAGAGCGCAGGCCGTCGAGAGGCCACGGTTGTAGTGAACCAGCTCAGGCGTCACGGGTGCAACGTGGCTGTCTTTCAGCCGCACAGCTTCACAGAACTCTTCGACGTAATCGAAAGGCTGGGATTGCTTACCGGCGAGACCGAAGCGGCCTCCAGGCTTATTCAAAGCCTTCGTTCCAGGCTCGAAGCGGTGGAAGAACGCCTTCGGACCGTCCGGCACCGGCCCAGGGTGTTCTTCGAGGTGCGCTACCCCAACCTGCTGGGCGCGGGTCGGGAATCCATCGTAAACGACGTCATCGAGCGAAGCGGCGGAATCAACTGCCTTGACGTCCCGAGAAAGCTTGTCCGAATCGGCATGGAAGCACTTATCAAAAGCGATCCCGAGGTCTATGTACTTCAGGAAGGCTCTATGAACCGTGCTCCTTCCTCGCCGGCTGAACGGCCTCACTTCAGTGTTCTGGAGGCGGTCCGGGAGGGCCGCATACTAAAGGTGGACGAACAGGTCTTCTCCAGGCCCGGGCCCAGGTCGGTGGATGCAGTGGAAATCCTGGCCTCCTTTCTGCACCCGGAGATATTTTAGATAAAGAAAAGGAGTTGATCCATCATGTCAACGGGAACCTTGTATGGAATAGGAGTGGGTCCCGGGGATCCTGAGCTCCTCACATTGAAGGCCGTAAAAGCCCTTCAGAGCGTCGACGTGGTCTATACGGCCGCGTCCACCAAGAACAGCTACTCCCTGGCCGTTGAGATCGTGACCCCCCATCTCAAGGAAGGTATCCCCATACTCAGGCTCGACTTTCCCATGACCCGGGACAAATCACTCCTGAACGACGCCTGGAAACGCAACGCAGGAATCGTCCGGGATACACTGTTCACAGGGCGGGACGCAGCACTCATAACACTGGGCGATCCTATGACTTACAGCACATTCGGCTACCTCATGAGAACCCTGCAGGAAGAATCGCCTGAGTTGCCCGTGCATGTGATCCCCGGCATCACGTCCTACCAGGCCGGTGCAGCGGCCGCAAGACGGGTCCTGGCGGAAGGCGAGGAGTCCCTCACGGTGATCTCCGGTGCAATGGGTCCCAGCAGGCTTAGAGAAGTAATCGAGCACACGGACAACGTGGTTATGCTCAAGGTCTATCGCAACTACAGGGCTATCATCGAGGCTCTGAGAGACATGGACCTCGCACCATACTCGGTGATGGTCAGCCGATGCGGGTTTGAAAGTGAGCGGATTATCACGGACCTGGAAGATCTCCCGGACGAGGTACCTCCCTACCTCTCGCTCCTTCTTATCAAGAAGAAATGAAAAGCAGCGATCTAAAACGGCTTCCTTCGGGGCTCTACATACTGCTGGGCATCCTGGCCTGTGCAGTAGTGACGGCGCTCCTTTGGGGGCCCAGTGATGCCGTCGGGATTTTCAAGGATCCCGTCATTTTTCTTCGGAGGGTCCTCTGGCCGCTGCTCAGGTTGACCTTTTTCATCTCCATCGGCCTTTTCGTAGGACAGATCATCGAGGGGCTTGGATGGGCCGACCGCCTGAGCCTGCTGGCACGCCCCTTCATGAGGTGGGCCCATATGTCACACCGCATGGGCGCCGCCTTCACCACTGCGTTTGTTTCAGGAACAGCATCGCTATCCATGCTCATGGAGTTTCACCGTGAAGGCGGGCTCAATCAAAGACAGCTCATCCTATGTATCCTCCTCAACACCTTCCCTTCCTTCTTTCTTCACCTCCCAACAACCTTTTTCATATTGATCCCTCTTGTGGGCCGCGCAGGTCTGCTCTACCTCCTTCTGGTCTTATCCGCCTCCGTGATACGGCTCCTGGCGGCACTCGCAGCCTCCCGGGTCCTGCTCCCGCCGCCCCCGGCGACCCCCGACCGGGAGAGGGAGGACCGCTCCCTTAAGTGGTCAGTTGTTCTGAGAGAAAGCGCAGACAAGTTCAGAGTTCGCATCGTACGTATCCTGATGATCGTTCTTCCTGTCTACGTCATCGTGGTGATCGCTTCCGACGCCGGGCTGTTTGACTGGCTCCGTCATATTCTGGCCGCACTCTTTACGTCGACATTCATACCAATCGAGGCGTTTTCAGTAGTCCTCTTCAGCCTTGTGGCGGAGTTCACATCCGGTTATGCCGCCGCAGGGGCCATGCTCGAGTCGGGAGCACTTACCGTAAGCCAGACAGTGCTTGCGCTTTTGTTTGGCAATATACTTGCGGCACCGGTTCGGGCGCTCAGACACCAGCTACCCTATTACATGGGGATCTTCACTCCCAGGCTCGGGCTCGGGCTCATGGCCGCAAGCCAGTTATTCCGTCTTGCCAGCCTGGCACTGGTTGGAGGCCTGTTCCTCTTCTTCATCACCTTCCCCTAAAGGGATACGGATTTTTCCGAATCAATCGGCCTTGGCCCCGGACACAAACAATCGAGAAAACAGGCCTCATAGGGCGGGACAAACAGAAAAGCCACAAGGTTCCCGGGTGAATCTCAACTCAGGCGCCTTCGTGGCTTTTCTTCCGGATCAGGGCGGGTAAAAATGAAAAGAGGGAGGCTTTAAGCCCCATCTACCTAAAATTGTTTATCAAAAGCGAACTGCAATGTCAAGGGAAAACGGTTGAAAGAAGCCCGGCCGGGGAAGAAAGGCCTCCTCCGGCAAGACTGATGTCTTCAGGCCTGCTGCCGCTTGAGAAAGAGTGAGAAAACGGCCCCCACGAGCGATATTCCTCCGGCCACCATGAAGGGAACGGTGAACGAGCCGCTTGTGTCCGCAAGATATCCCCCGATCGCCGGTCCCAGGGCCTGACCAATTCCGAAAAAGATGGTCACAAAGCCTAGACCCGCCGGTGCCAGCCTCGGCCCCACCAGGTCGCCGGCCGTGGCCGCCATGATGGTGGGTATGCTCCATGCCGTCAGGCCGAAAAGGATTGCGGATAGATAATAACCGACAGGAAGCTTGATGGTTGCGTAGATTATATAGGACAGGGCGAGTACAAGATAGGCCATGGCAGCACCCTTTCCTCTGCCAAAGCGATCTGATACTCCGCCCCATATTATGCCACAGAAAACGCTGAGACCTCCCACCATTGCCCATAGACCCCCAGCCAGCTTTTGTGACATACCAATTTCATTGACCAGATAAGCCGCAAAAAAAACCATATAAATTATATATGAAAGTCCATAAAAAAAGTATGTAATGCCAAGATACCAGACCGCCCCCTTCTTGTAGACCAAACCCCAGTCCAGGGTTGACACGGAGGCTGCGCCCTCTACACCCTTTTCAGTAATCTCTTCGCCCACCTGTTTGAGCCCTATTTCCTCGGGTCGGCTTCGAACAAAGAGGAACACGACGGCTGCGACGACCAAGACCGCGCCCCCGAGGTAGTACCATGAGTACCTCCATCCATCACTGCCGTAGGCCGCAAGGATGGGAGGGACCACCAGCCCGGAGATGAGAGTCCCTGCGCCGATACCCCCGGAAACAATGCCGGTTGCAAAGCCGCGCCGCTTAATGGCGAACCAGGCGGAACCGAGGGCCATTGCCGGCACATAGGACGCCCCGTTTCCCAGACCGGTCAACAGCCGCATTGCAAATGCAAAGCCGAACGAGTTGGCGAGGCCGGTCAGAATCAGGGTCACCCCCATAAGTAGGAGGGCGAAAGTGATCACGATCCGGGTGCCGAAACGGGCCGCCAGGAAACCGCCTATTATCGCCATGGTGAGATAACCGATAAAATTGCCGGTACCCAGTAGCCCGAGTTGGGTGTAGTCAAAAGCCAGGCCGTCTTTCATGGCGGGGAGGATTATGGTATAAGCCATACGGCCGAAACCGTGGGCTGCAATGGTGGTAAGCATTCCCATGAAAACCACGATCCATCCATAATGAAGCTTTGACTCACGCATGGTATGCCCCCTTCCGAATTCTTTTTTGTGGGCTGAATAATCGTAACCCAAGCCTGATCATGCCTGAAAACCCTATAGCATATCCAGCCCGTTCTGGAAGCATTTTTATTTTCGGAGCGCCTGGCAATGACTCGGTAATCCATGCGATTCATCCATGCGATTCACGAATTGACACTATAACAAGGGTTGGCGTATGCTCAAGCGATCACGGCTGGAGGAATCCTGCGGCTCGAACAGGACATGAAACAACATCCGCATACGTGATCCCTTGCGAACGTCATAATTGATGAAAAGGAGATAACCTTACATGATTCAGGAAATAGACTCCCGGCAGCTCGACTTGGAAGGCTTTATCAATGACAAGGTCGGCTCCATCCGCGAGATGGTCGCCGACGGCACTGCAATCAACGCCCTTTCAGGTGGAGTTGATTCTTCCACAGTCACCATGCTCGGCCACCGCGCCCTGGGTGATCGGCTCAAGACCGTTTTCATCGACAACGGCCTCATGCGGGAGGGAGAGCCCGAACTGGTAGTACGGTTCTTTCGAGAGCTGGGAGTGCCGGTTGATATCGTGGACGCGCGGGAAGAGTTTTTCGCGGCCCTCTCCGGGATCACGGACCCGGAGGAAAAGCGGGAAGCCGTCACTCAGGCCTTCTATCGCGATGTGTTCGGGCGCATTGTCCGCGAAAGCGGTGCGAAACACCTTCTTCAGGGAACGATCCTGACGGATGTGGATGAGACCGTAGCGGGAATAAAGAGACAGCACAATGTCTTTGAGCAACTGGGCATCGATCCACAGGAAGCCTTTGGCTACGGCATTATCGAGCCTCTCATTCAACTCCGCAAAGACGGCGTGCGAAAAGTAGGCAGGGCCCTGGGGCTTCCCAGCGACCTCTTCGACCGTATCCCGTTTCCGGGACCGGCCCTTGCGGCCCGCATCATCGGGGAGGCGACACCGGAACGCATTGAGACGGTGCGAAAGGCCACGGTCGTGGTGGAACGCCTGCTCGAGGGGACGGACGCATTCCAGTACATGGCAATCCTGCACGAAGACCGGGTGACCGGTATGCGGGAGGGCAAGCGGGATTTCGGTATGCAGATCGAGGTTCGCTGCTGGGACAGCGTGGACGCACGCACCGCAACCCCCACAATACTTTCATTCGACCTACTGGAGAAAATCGCCGCCGGGATCACCCGCGAGGTCCCCGGGGTTGTCAGCGTCACCTACAACATCTGTACCAAACCTCCCTCCACCATTGAGGCGATCTGACGCATTCGGATCATCATTCAAATGCCCCGCCCCAAAAAGACAGGCCGATCGCCGGCGCGCCACACCGAGGATCGACCTGCCCCGAAGGAAGGAGAACACTCATCAGGAGGTTATGCCAAGTTCTTCTCCCAATACACTCTTTAAGCATGATCCGTGCCACAATAGAAATGACACTTCTTGATTCATAGGAGTAATGATATCTGGCCCCTATGTTGCAGGTCTTTTAGTCTAAGCTATTGCGGGCCGCTTGGTTTTCCTCGGAAAGGCCGTCAAGCGGGCCTTTCGTTCATTGTTAGGCCATGCGGTCCGCGTGAAGTCAGTATGCCGGTTTCAGCGGGGGGAAGCCAAACGGTTTCGGGCAAAGTAACGTTACTTTGCCCGAAACCAGGCCGGATAAAACGTTACTATAACGTTTTTCAATGTCGCCCAAGGGACGCTCCAATCAGGGGAACAAACAGGAGAAACAATGCTTTTTTAGGTAGCTGTCATGAAATAACTTTCCCGAATTTTTATCCACTCACACTTTTCTTCTGTCATGACTCTTCGCCTGATCAACAAGCGTTTTAAGGCACTCAAACCGCACCTGGATGAGCGGATGCTCAGGCTTGTTGCAGCAGCTGAGGCCAAGGCCATTGGCCACGGCGGGGTGACCGCGGTGTCAAGGGCGACGGGAATTTCACGTAAAACGGTCACCCGGGGCATGGAAGAACTGGAAAATCTTCCTGTATCGTTTGCAAACCGGACCAGGCGAAGAGGTGGGGGCAGAAAGCGTGAGACCGAAAAAGACGGCACATTGATCCGGGACCTGAAACACCTCATGGAACCTGTTAGTCGCGGAAATCCGGCGCCTCCCCTGCAGTGGACATGCAAGGGCCTGCGCGTGCTTGCACAGGAGCTCAAAGTACGCAGGCACTCCACCAGCCATCGCATGGTGGGTGAGCTCCTCCATAAGATGGGTTATCGATTCCAGGTCAGGGCGCATGCTCCAAAAGGGGTCTCTCCGCTGAATCGACATGAATGGTTCGAAAGGATTTATCACTGCATAAGGTGCTTTCACCGGGAAAATCTGCCTGTACTATCCGTTTCGATTAAAAAAAGTGAGCTTGAGGGCGGCAGACCCCTTCACGCCGGCCCCTCTTCTCTCCACGAACCGCCTGAGAGGTTCGAGGGCCGAATCCTGGAGGAACCGGACTGTAGACCTGTTACACCGGACGATACCACTTATTCGGCAGCAATGGAGAGCATCCGTCGATGGTGGATATCATTATGGTCTCCGGCGAATCCTGGGAGCAACGCCCTTCTGGTCATTGCCGACGGCGGAAGCGGGGTCGTTCACTCCATAACCCAGTGGAAGAACGAACTCCAAAAGTTTGCAGATGAGTCGGGCTTGTACATCACTGTCCTTCGGCTCCCCACCGGTATGCGCAAATGGCAGCACGTAAAGAGCAGATATATTTCATTTATAAAATTTGAATCAGCCAATATATGCTCAGAATATGAGACTATATTAACCGTGATTGGAGACGCAAAACAGCATAAAATACAAGACAATCCACTCGGGTCCGAATTCGTAGATGTGATAAGGCGCACCGATGAAATAAAATGCCGGTGCCTGCGGAGGGAAGAGGAACACGATGCTTATGGATTCACGCTGGTTCCGTTTTATTCAAAAACGCATTGATTGTTTTGTTCCACTCTCTCTTATAAACCGATCTTCTCACCAAAAGACCTTTTTAAACATGTCCAATCGCCTCAAAACAACCTTCCACATAACTATTTAATATTGCTTTAATATTTAAAAAGCATTCCTTCCTTGTGCCTTATGGCACATTCATTGCTCACACCACATGGAGTGTAAGCGGAATACTACTTTTGGGTCTTTACCGCTTCGCAAAGAGGGCCCCTCAGAGCCAGGGGGGAGTCTTCCGTTCAATGCCATTATCAAAGAAAGGGGGAAATAGATTATCGTCCTTACAGTGCAGGATTAGTTCCGATAACGGTTTTACCTCATTCAACGGGAGGTTCGATATGCCTAGTTTTGTAATTGCTGAAAAATGCGACGGTTGTAAGGGGCAGGACAAAACCGCCTGTTTGTATATTTGCCCCAACGACCTCATGGTGCTGGATACAAAAAAGATGAAAGCCTACAACCGCGAGCCCGCCATGTGCTGGGAATGTTATAATTGTGTCAAGATATGCCCTCAACAGGCTATTGACGTGAGAGGATACGCTGATTTCATGCCCCTGGGTTCCAGTTGTGTGCCGCTTAGAGGTTCGGAAGATATCATGTGGACCGTGAAGTTCAGAGACGGGAATGTGAAGCGATTCAAGTTTCCGATCCGTACAACTCCGGAAGGAGCGGCCCCCCCGGACGGCGGGTTCGGGTTCGGTCCGGGAACCCTTGACGATCAATTGCTGGCCACGGAACCTGCTTCGCTTAGAGCCGATGAGTTGTGGACCCTTGGAAAATAAGTAAGGAGGCGATATCATGAATGATTTTCCTACTCGAGAAGTAGTTACCGACATCCTCATCATCGGCGGCGGCATGGCCGCTAGCGGAGCCGCCGTGGAGGCGGCCTACTGGGCGAAAAAGCACGGCCAGAAAATAACGCTGGTGGACAAGGCCGCGTTTGACCGAAGCGGGGCCGTTGCCATGGGCCTGTCCGCCATAAACCAGTATGTCGGGAACAACTCGCCCGTGGACTACCTGAGCTACGTACAGCAGGACCTGATGGGGCTCTGCCGCCAGGACCTGGTCATGGACATCGCCCGCCACGTAAACAGCTCGGTGCATATGTTCGAAGGATTCGGGCTTCCCATATGGAAGGACGAAGAGGGAAACTATGTCCATGAAGGCCGCTGGCAGCTCATGATCAACGGTGAATCCTACAAACTCATCCTGGCCGAAGCAGCCAAAAACGCCATGGCGACCCTGGGTGAGGATGGAGAAATCATTGAGCGTGTATTCGTGACCCAACTCCTTGTGGATGAAAACGACAAGGACCGCATTGCAGGCGCGGTGGGCATAGGCGTGCGGGAGCCTTACGAGTTTTACGTGTTCAAGTGCAAGGTGGCCTTGGTGGCCGCGGGCGGTGCGGTTCATGTCTTCCGACCGCGGTCGACGGGTGAAGGGCTCGGCCGGGCCTGGTATCCACCCTGGCAGTCCGGCTCCAGCTCCGCACTCATGCAGATGGCCGGGGCCGAGATGACCTCACAGGAGGTTATCTTTATTCCCGCCAGATTCAAGGACGCCTATGGGCCTGTGGGGGCCTGGTTCCTCCTGTTCAAGGCCACCGCCACCTCGGCCAGCGGCACCAACTACATGGCGGAAGGGCTCAAGGAGGGTGGCGAGCTACACAACTGGCTTCCCTACGGCGCGGTGAAACCCATTCCCACCTGCCTGAGAAACCACTTGATGATGCAGGAGATGTACGTCAAAGGCGACGGGCCCATCCTGATGCACACGGACAAGGCCATAGAGAAGATCGCGTCCGAGTCGCCGGACGAGAAGACCAAGAAGAAAAGGCTCAAGGAGCTGGAGGCGGAGGCGTGGGAGGACTTTCTGGACATGACCATCAGCCAGGCCATGCTGTGGGCCTCGAAGAACATCTATCCGGAGAAGGGCCCCTCGGAAATCGCGCCCTCCGAGCCCTATTTCATAGGCTCTCACTCCGGGGCCTCCGGCGCGTGGTGCAGCGGCCCGGAAGACCTGCAGACCGGAGAGTCCAAAAACGAATACTTTTGGGGCTACAACCGCATGAGCACCATCAAAGGCCTTTTCGCGGCCGGAGACGGGGTGGGCGATTCCAGCCACAAGTTCTCCTCGGGCTCCTTCACGGAAGGGCGGATCGCCGCCAAGGCGGCGGTGAAGTACTGTGTGGAAAACCCGGACATGCCGAAGCTCAGCGAGTCCTTTGTGACCGAAATCAAACAGCAGACCTATGCTCCTCTCAAGGTTTATGAAGACCACAAGGATTACTCCGTGCGTGACGAGTATGTCGGCTACACCTACTCGGAAGAAATCAACCCCAACTACATAGACCCCAAGATGCTCATGTTCCGCATCCAGAAAATCATGGACGAGTACGCCGCGGGCTGGGGGTCGCAGTACAACTGCAGCGCCACCACCCTCAACATCGCCCTGGAGTACTTGAAATACTGTAAGGAGGACCTCCCCAAGGTGGCTGCAAGGGACATTCATGAGCTCATGCGCTACTGGGAAAACGTTCACCGCCTCAATATCGCCGAGGCCCACGTGCGGCACAAGCTCTATCGGGAAGAGACCCGGTGGCCCGGTTACTACTACCGTTCGGATTTCCCCAAGATCGATGAAGAGGGCTGGGGAAACGTCTTTGTCAACTCAAAATACGACCCTGAAAAGGATGAATGGGAAATGATCAAGAGGCCCAACATTCGATTCGTCAAGATCGAAAAGGTCGTGGGGATGTAAGACCTGTTACGCACGACCCCGGGGAGCCTGAGGCCCCCGGGGTCGTTCTCGATCCCCCTCACATCCCCCATCAGCCACCCCCCCGTCCTGCAACCCTTTTCCGGCCCCGCCGAGGCCCCAAGGCGTCTCCATCCGCGACGCCGGATAGCCGGAAGCCGAAGGAGGGTCCAATGTTCCCCATGGAATTTGATCACAAGGTCCTCGACAGCCTGCCCATGCCTGAAGAGGATGACATCACGCGTGTGCGCCGGATCCTCGAGACCATAGCCGGTGCCAGAGTCCTCCCCTATTTCAGAAAAAAACGAGTCACAGACGCGACCCTTACCGCACGGCTCTACTCCAAGCTGTCCCTGGAGAGATTGGAGGACGAGGAAAACCGCATACACCTCGTGAGCCTTGTCTCCTCAAGAGCGGGACGGAAAAGAGTCCTCATTCATGAGCGCATCTTTGACTTCCTGGCCTTTGTCATACCCACAAACCCGGATTCGCGTCTGGGCGGTAAGACGAGTGAAGAAGCCAAAATGCTCGCTTTTACTGAATTTTTCATGCGCCATCAGATCGAGCACCTTCTATATCCGAAAAGGACCGAGGCCGAGACCATCGACTCGGACGTGGTCTTTGCCATGGAAAAGCGTGACAAAGACCCCACCTTTTACAGGATGCTCAGAAACGCCCTCGCGGACGAGTTGAATGGACTTCAGGGAGTTCCTTACCTCGCCTTGCTTGATTCCGCAGAGGAAGGGCGCCCTTACGACTACCTCATCGCTAAAATTCTGAGCGCCCACGTGGCGATGCTGGCGGACACGCCCCGCGGTTTTATGGAGGAGCTCTTCCCGCTCCTGGATACGGACCAAAAGCGTATGCTGCTGGGAGAGTACTACCGGAGGAGCCGTAATACCCGTTACTCTCTTCGAAGAAGAAACCATTACCTGGAAACCATGATGGATCTCTTCAAAGCATGCGTTAATCAGGACGAGGAGGAGGCCCGCAAGGTCTTTCATGCATTCAAGGACCGGTGGGGCCTTCTCACCCTCCTTCACGAACTGGACATCCCCGAGTCGAGCCTGGAGGGAGAAGAGAAAAAGGACGACTTCGAGTTCTTCAAAAGCCATCTGGCGGCGGACATCAAGGAGCGGGGGACAGGCTCGCTGCCCCGGCCGCCTGCCGAAGGGACGGCGGACCGTGGCGTAAAGCCGGGCGCCGAGCCTGTAAAAAGCCTTAAGGACCGAATGGAAGAGGCCAGAAACGATCCCGCCTTTCCGCGGCAGGCCGTTGAGATGATAGAAAAGAACAGGATGAGCGCAGTAGGCCACAGCGGTCCCAAATACACGGAGCTCCTGGAAACCCTCCTTGCAATACCCTGGGGAAAAACGCGGAAGATAACAGTTGAACCGAAGAACTTTGAAGAAGGGCTGGATCAGACCCACTACGGCCTGAAACGACCCAAAGAGATCCTCTGTGATTTCTTTACAAACCTCATCTGGCGATACCAGCAACCACAGACCGGAGAGGACGGAGACAGCCACGGAAGCGGCAGCGCCTTCCTGTTCGTGGGCCCGCCGGGCGTGGGCAAGACCTCCCTGGCCATCTCTCTTGCCGAAAACCTGAACCTTCCTTATCACAAGATCTCACTTGGGGGCATGAGCGACGAGGCCGACCTGCGCGGCCACGGCTTTACCTGGGAAGGTTCCAAACCGGGCGCCGTTGTGCAGGGTCTCATCAAGATGGGCGTCATGAATGGACTCTTCATAATGGATGAGGCGGACAAGACCGAACGCTTCGCCATAGCCACGCTCCTGGAGATACTGGATCCGGAGCAGAATCACCTGTTTCATGACAAGTACACCCAGACATCCGTGGACATCGACCTTTCCCGCTGCCACTTCATACTGACCGCCAACACCCTGGAGACCGTGCCTCCTGCGGTAGTGGACCGCTGTGAAGTGATCTTGCTGGATCGATACGGGATTGAAGAGAAGATCTCCATCGCCGGCGACTACCTGATGGGACGCGTCCGGCGGAGATACCGAATCCCAGAGGATGAAATCGCCTTTGAGCCGGGCCGGGAACAGGACCTGCTCAGGCACCTGATCAGGACCTACACCTATGAAGCCGGCGTGCGTCAGTTGGAGCGGGTGATTCGCACCCTTTTCCTGAGGGTCTTCAGAAAAGAGATTCTGATGAAAGGTCGAAAGACCGTCCGTATCGACCGCGAGATGATCAAGAAACACCTGGACGCGCCCACCAGGCCCTGGCGTATAAAGGAGGAGGACCGCGTGGGGGAAATGCTGGCACTGGGAGTTAATCTGGAGCGAGGTATAGGATCGATCATACCCATACAGGCGACTCGCATACCGTCCGGAGGAGAAAAAACAGAGGGGTCGGACGGGTACCTGAGCATGGTCCACGCCACAGGCAGCATTGAAAAGATCCTGGATGAAAGCCGCAAGGTCGCCACCACCGGTGTGTTATACTGCTCCGCGCAACTGGGAATCCCCCCGGATCCGGGAAATGCTCAAATCCATCTCCACTTCATGGGGGCCTCCACACCCAAAGACGGCCCGTCGGCCGGCGGAGGCATCGGCCTGGCCCTCGCCTCGGTTCTGACGGACCGGCCCATTCGCAGGGACGTTGCCATGACCGGGGAAATCGACACCCAGGGGCGCATCCTGCCCGTGGGAGGGCTGGATGTAAAGCTGGAGGCAGCCAGTGACGCCGGGTGCAAGACCCTCATTATACCCAGGGGCAATCTACACGGTGTGGGGGGGATTGAGCGCCTTCCAAAGGCCCTGAAACAGGAACTGCAGATCCTGACACATGAGGAATGGAAGACCCGTCACCCCCCCTTTGATCCGGAAAGGCACGTGCTGCAGGTGGTGGCCGTGGACCACCTGGTCCAGGCGGCGGAGATCGCTTTTGTGGATCGGGAGGAACTGGAAGCGCTGCCGCCCCTGTTTTTATCACAGGCCCTCTCCGTGGCCGACCTTCTCGCAGACAGGCTGAGGTCTCCAAGGGAGTGCTGCTGCATGTTTCTTCCCAAGGAAGCTGAAGAGCTGGACGTTGAGGCCTTTGAAGAGCCCTTCTGGGAGCAATGCAGATGCACGTTTCTCTCGCAACCCGACGTGAAGAAAAGGATACAGGCCCGGCACCCAGGCATAGAGGACAAGGTGAGGTTTTTCGACCTTCCAGCCGGGGAAGACGACCTCCCGTCTCTTCTGTGTGAAATCAGGGCCGCCCTATTCCCCCACACTGCCGGTCGTGTTTCCATGGTTGCCCCTTACTACTTCCTGCTTCAAACCGGTCTCGCGCAAAGACAGCACCGGGGCCCGGCTTCCGGGGAAGCCTTGAGGCTCTTTGCAAACAACTACACAATGCAGGGATTCAAGATCAAGCAGTGCAAGCCCATTCTGAACCGCGTGCTCTGCCACCTGGCCCTGATGCCCACGGAGGACCTAGACGCCTGCCGTTTTCTCGGACGCATAAACCGGATCTATGTTATGGATCTCTCATTCATACCTGAAAAGTACCGCCTGGACAGAAAACGGGCCAGGAGTATTCTCACAGGCTGCCTTAAGCAATGGCTCCTCACCCTGGAGTGCCGGTTGAAAAACACGGCAAGCCAGGACCCCGCCGGTGAAAACGGTGCACTCGCCTATACTCGTGTCTTGATGGATGATGTGTCCGGGCCTGACCTGCCGGAGCATGGCAAATAAATGAGCTCTGGATGAGAGTGTGCGAATCAATGGAAATTATACGCACATAGAAATACAATGCCGTGGCCTGAAATAAGGCACAATGCAGCAAAAAGTGTTTTTGCGAAAGCGTTAAGGGCTGATTTGACACAAAAGGCCTTGTGGTATATATCATTTTCGCACGAGGGTTTTCTCGCCCGGGATGTATTCGCCCGACATTCCGCTGTTGCGACGTCTTCCTTCCTAAAGGGTGGAAAAGTCCCGGGTTCGCAGGCAGATACATTTCAAGATTCCGGATCGAAAGGACCGTGATTATGAGTGATTCGGTTCAGACCGTAACAGTGAGAGCCAACGTGGAAGTGACCCCCAAGGCCCTTCAGGCGATTGTACATCACGCCAAGGAAATGGCAGGAGCGGATGAAAAAGGTGTCTACAGGGTGGATACGGCCGACAAGGTGAGTGAGATGATATCCAAGTTCCTGTTGCAAAAGGACTTCGAGAGTTACGTTGAAGACCGTTCTAACTATTCAACAGAATAGACGCCGGGCGGCTGCTGTCAATGCACTCAGTCCTTCACGGAAACAAATGGTTTCTGACTCCGTTGTTCTTTGCCGAAATTGGATCTATATTGCGCATACACCATGCCAACCAGGTCTTTCATAATCCCTTTATTCAATTACAATTGTTTATGGCATTCCCAGCGGCGGCTGAGCGCTTTTTAAGAAGCCGCCGAATATTTGTGCGAGGGCGTGAAATAATCGCCCATTCTGATTTTTCCACTTCGACTTCTCACGCCAAGGAGTATGCTATGAAAACCGACTCTAAGCAGGAACTGGAAGCATTTCTGAATGAATGGAAGGACACACCGGAGAGGAACAGGGAGGCCTTTCTGCGATTCAAGGCATACCTGGAAAACAAAGACGGGGTAATGCTGGATTTCGTGCCAAGGCCGGGTCTGACCCATTCTCTTCGTGCAGTCCATGAGAATCAGAAAGATAAGGACCTGTTTGTGATGGTGGATGTTATCGAAGACCAGCCGCGCTGGCTCTCCATCTGCTTCTACGGTGAAATGATTCAGGACGACGATGAAAAGGCCGACTTTGTCCCCGAGGGTCTGCTCGGTGAGGATGCCATGTGTTTTGACCTCGAGGAATGGGACGATGAGTTGATCGCGTACATCGAGGCCCGCTTGGACGAGGCCTGGCAAAGCGCCACCAAAGGAGAATGAAAGGGGACCCAATGGAAACAACCAGAAAAATCGGAATAATCATCTGTGATCGCTATCGCCGCTGTGCAGGCGGGAAGTGCCTTCGGGCCATGAGGAACAGGGAAGGGGCCTTCAGCATCTACGCGGACGTGGAGGTGGAACTGGTCGGCTATACGAGCTGCGACGGATGTCCTGGAGGCAACATAGAGTATGCCGGGGAAGAGATGGTGAAGAACGGAGCTGAAGCCATCCACCTGGCCACCGGTCTGGTGGTCGGGTATCCACCCTGCCCCCATATCAAGACATTCAAGGCCTTTCTGGAAAAGCGCTTCGGCGTCAGTGTGGTTGTGGGCACGCATCCGATTCCCAAAAAATATTTGGATATGCACACCCACCTGAACACATGGGAGCCCGACGAGTGGAAGCCCCTGATCGCACCTGCCATGGCTGATGAAGCCACTCGAGTAAGTTACGACTAAATTTACCGGGAGAATCAACCTGTTTGTTCCATGGGGCGACTGAAAAATCAATCCTCCACATTGACGCCGATTGCCGAATAACGTATTAATCTCTCAGGAATAGAAGAACTAACCTCATAACATAAGGGGGCTGAAATGCTGATAGGAATACCAAAGGAAGTCATGATTAATGAAAAAAGGGTTGCCGCTGTCCCTGAGACGGTCGAGAAATTTATTAAAATGGGGTTTGATGTGCTCGTTGAAGATGCTGCTGGAGAAGGAGTTTTCCGGTCCAATGAGGAGTATGAAAAGGCCGGAGCGAGAATAGCACCTGACGGGGAATCCGTATTTACCGGGGCGGACATTGTCCTCAAGGTGAAGGAGCCTACGCTGAATGAGGCCGCGAACAGGCACGAACTTGAATATATTAGGGAAAACAGCACGCTTATAACCTTCCTTCATCCCGCCTCACCGGGCAACCACGACATGGTGAGAAAACTGAGAGACAAGAACGTCACATCCTTCACCATGGACGGCATCCCACGGATCTCGAGGGCCCAGCGCATGGACGCCCTCACTTCCATGAGTACGGTCACCGGCTACAAGGCCGTATTGATAGCGGCAAACCATCTGCCCAAGTTCATTCCCATGATCGGCACCTCCATAGGCATGATAAAGCCCGCGAATTTTCTGGTCATCGGCGCGGGCGTTGTCGGTCTACAGGCAACAGCCACCGCCAAGAGGCTCGGGGGAGTCATAAAAGCAGTTGACATCAGGGATGCCGCCAGAAATGAAGCAGCGAGCCTCGGAGCCAAGATTGCAGGCTATGAAGTACTTGAAGACCTGGCGCTGGGTGAAGGGGGCTATGCTAAATCCTTGCCTGAAGGCACCCTCGAGGAGGAACGAGCCGCCCTGAAACCCCTGGTCTATGAGGCCGATGTTGTGGTGCTGAGCGCCCTTGTGCCGGGTGAAGTGGCGCCGACTCTCATAACCGAAGACATGGTCCAGGGGATGAAGCCGGGTTCGGTCATCATTGACGTCTCTGTGGATCAGGGAGGCAATTGCGCCCTCACCAGCCCGGGGCGCGAGGAATACCGGCATGGCGTTCTCATCTCAGGCATCAAGAACATCCCGGGCTCTTTGCCGGTGCATTCCACATGGCTTTATGCCAACAACATGTACTACTACGTAGAGAACCTGTACAAGAAAGGCCTCGACACATTCGACATGGATGACGAAATAGTCAACCATTCTCTTGTCACTCACAAAGGGAAAATCTTACACGCCGGCGCTTTGAAGGCCATGGGCGCCTAGTAGAAACGATTCAGGTAAGAAAGGTGATATCTGATGTCTGAGTTGCTCCTGATGCTGGCCGTTTTTGTGGGTGCCTTTGTTATAGGCTATTTTCTTATATCAAGGGTGCCGCCGTTGCTCCACACCCCGTTGATGTCCATGACGAATGCGATTTCAGCCATTACGATCCTTGGAGCCCTGCTGCTGTTCGCCGTTGAGACCACCGCCCTTGAAAAACTGCTGGGGGCTGTGGCGATAACTACGGCCGTATTCAACGTGCTGGGCGGCTTTGTGATCACCGACCGCATGCTAAAAATGTTCAAGAAGAAAAACAAGGCGGGAGCGACAGGACGATGAATTTGATGCACCTTTTGTTTGACGCGGCCATTATTCTCATTTTGATTATAGGGATTCGGCAATTCAGGGCGCCGCGTGGAGCCAGGATCGGGAACCTGACTGCCGCTTTCGCCATTCTTTGCGCTTTCCTGCTGGTCCTCTTGAGGCACGACATCCTCTCCCCAATGGTTGTGCTTGCAGCACTGCTGATCGGATCGGCCTTCGGCTGGGTCGTGGCGGTGAGGGTCAACATGACACAGATACCCGCCATGGTGGCCTTTCAGCACGGCGCGGGAGGAATCGCGGCCTTTCTCGTGGCCTTTGTCGAACTGACAGGAACCGGGGCCGCACTTGCGGCCGTAAACAGGGTCTCAGGCCTCCTCGGCCTTGTAATAGGCTCGGCCACCTTCAGCGGCAGCATGGTGGCCAGCGGAAAGTTGGCGGGCAAGCTGAGACAGACGCCCACGAGACTCCCGGCCCACGGCTGGCTCCTTTCCCTTAACCTACTGATAATAGGAGCAATCTGCGTTTTTGCCTGGACCTCTTTTGGGTCTTTTAATTCAATTTATCTGGTTATCGTAATTTTTTTATCGGCTCTCTTGGGCGTATTGTTCTCCATACGCATAGGAGGAGCCGACATGCCTGTGCTTATATCCTTTCTGAACGCTACAGCAGGCCTGGCCGCGGCGTTCTGCGGCATCATCATTCAAAACCGCCTGCTCATTGCCTGCGGCGCCACCGTGGCGGCCTCCGGTTCCATCCTGACCCACGTGATGTGCAGGGCCATGAACAGGAATCTTTTCAAGGTCTTTGTCGGCATCCAGCAGAAGATCTCAGCGAGACCGGCGGGCGGCGAGGCCCTGCAAACGGATCCCCCGGAGCAACCTCAAGGTGAGGCGGCCGATGAGGAGACGTCACTGGGAACCGAAAAACCGGACGACTTCTCACAGGCTGTTTCGGCTATAAAAGCCGCCGGCAGAATAATCATTATTCCCGGCTACGGCATGGCACTGGCCCAGGCCCAGTTCGCGGTCTGCGAGCTTGCGAACAAGCTCGAGGACATGGGAAAGCAGGTCAAGTTCGCCATTCATCCCGTAGCAGGGAGAATGCCGGGGCACATGAATGTGCTGCTTGCAGAGGCTGACGTCGATTACGACAAGCTGTTCGAGATGGACGAGATCAATCCGGAGTTCAAGGACACAGATCTGGCCCTGATCGTGGGGGCGTGCGACGTGGTCAACCCCGCGGCCATCTCCGTCGAAGACACGCCCATCTCAGGGATGCCCATCCTGATGGCCCATGAGGCAGGAAAGGTCATTGTCTGCAACCTGGATGAGAAGCCCGGCTATTCCGGTGTGGAGAACCCTCTATATGATGAGGACGGGACGATCCTCCTTTTCGGTGACGCCAAGGGGACAGTCACCGAACTCATCAAGAGAACGGTTGCCACTGATTCGCCCCAAGATGATGCGGCCGATGATGGACCGTCACCCGAAGGCGAAAAAACGGACAGCGTGTCACAGGTTGTCTCTGCCATGAAAGCTGCCGGCAAAATAATCATTATTCCCGGCTACGGCATGGCACTGGCCCAGGCCCAGTTCGCGGTCTGCGAGCTTGCGAACAAGCTCGAGGACATGGGAAAGCAGGTCAAGTTCGCCATTCATCCCGTAGCAGGGAGAATGCCGGGGCACATGAATGTGCTGCTTGCAGAGGCTGACGTCGATTACGACAAGCTGTTCGAGATGGACGAGATCAATCCGGAGTTCAAGGACACAGACCTGGCCCTGATCGTCGGGGCGTGCGACGTGGTCAACCCCACGGCCATCTCCGTCGAAGACACGCCCATTTCAGGGATGCCCATCCTGATGGCCCATGAGGCAGGAAAAGTCGTTGTCTGCAACCTGGACGAGAAACCCGGCTACTCCGGTGTGGAGAATCCATTATACAAAGATGATGGGACGATCCTCCTTTTCGGTGACGCCAAGGGGACAATCACTGAACTCGTCAAGGGTTTGGAATGAGTTTTTTTTGACGGGCGGACTCTGAGGAACTCACCTCATGCATGCCAAGCATGTGAACAGGAGGACAGGATGCGAAGGGCAAGGTTACTTATGGCGGCGGTTGTAACGGCATGGGTAATGGGTTTTTTATCTACCCCGGGTGCGGCGGCGGAGTTCACGGCCGACGTCGTCATCACAGGGCCGGGTGATCCGTACTCGTTTGAGCTCCATGTCAAGGATCCTCTGTATCGTCTTCAAAAGACCCAAGGGCCCATGCACATCCCGCCCTTTCCCTCCATTGTGAATCGGGACACCGGCATAACCTGGGGGCTGAATCCTCAGATGAAACAGTATGTAGAGATGGAGGACCTTGAAAAAACCATCCTTATGAATCCCCTTGCCGGGTGGGCCGCCACCAGGAAAGGCATGACCGAAAAACCGGGACCTGTCGAGACAGTGAACGGCTATGAATGCGACACATTTCTCTATTCGGAGCCCGGGAAATCAGATATCGCCGTCAAGGTATGGATCTCGAAAAAACTCAACCACATCATTCGGGAAGAACGTTTCGGCATGAACGAAAACCCGGTCCTTGAACTCCGGAATATTCAGGAGGGGCCTGTGGACCCGGCCCTCTTTGAGATCCCCGCCGGGTATACCAAAATGGATATGGACGGAGGCCCTGAACCCAAACCCTCCGAGCCACCGCCATCTGCTCCCGCAACCTCGTCTTCATCCGATCGCGACGTCCCAAAACCTGCTTCGCAGGCCGTTTCTTCCGGAAACCTCATCTTCATCCTGGACGCCTCGGGCTCCATGTGGGGCCAAATCGAGGGCAAGGCCAAGATCGTAATTGCCAAGGAAGTCATGACAGGCCTGATCCAGGATCTCCCGGACGATTCCGTGGTGGGGCTGGTGGCCTACGGTCACCGCCGCAAAGGGGACTGTGATGATGTGGAAGAACTGGTCCCTTTGTCAAAAATCGACAAGTCAAAACTGATCAAGATCATCCAGGGCCTCAACGCACGCGGCAAGACTCCGATTTACCGTTCAGCCCGCATGACGGCGGAGCGGATCAAGCACCTGGAGGACGAGACCACCATCATCCTGGTTTCCGACGGCATGGAGACATGCGATCCGGATCCCTGCGGGCTGGTGAAAGAACTCAAGGAGGCCGGTATCAAATTCGTGATGCATGTTATCGGCTTTGATGTCACTGAAAATGAAAAGGAGCAACTGGAGTGCATGGCTGAGGCTGGAGGCGGCCGATACTATACGGCCGCCAATGCCGGGGAGTTTATGGCGGCAGCCAGAGAGGTGGTGCGCAAGACCCGGGAACAGGGATTTCTTCGTTTGACCGCCCTCCGCGGCGAGAAAATTTTTTCCGCGGCGGTCGAGGTTATGGCGGCCGGCGAGAACCAGGTGATCAAAAGTGGACGAACCGGGACCGACCCGGGTCGACGCGGCGCGCCCGTAGAACCCGGGGCCTATGACCTCCGTTTCAGGGACACAGATCTGGCCCACCAGCCCGAGGTGTGGATTCGTGGTGTGGAGGTCAAGGCAGGAGAGACCGTAGAACGAACGGCTGTTTTCGCTGAGGGGGGCATCCTGCGCGTGAAGGCCGTCAAAAACAACGCCCCGGCCAAGACCTATGTACAGGTCTTTCACCAGCAAGACGACAAGTACATGGGCGACGGCTGGACAAGGGAGGACGGCTCACCAGCCGAGTACGAGCTCCTGCCCGGAATCTACAAGATCAGGCTCCAGGACCAGAGCGTAAAACAGCGGCCTGAGATCTGGATAGACGACGTAGAGGTCAAACCCGGAGAGACCGTGGAGCGCATCGCCACCTTCGGAGAGGGCGGCATCCTGCGCGTGAAGGCCGTCAAAAACAACGCCCCGGCCAAGACCTATGTACAGGTCTTTCACCAGCAAGACGACAAGTACATGGGCGACGGCTGGACAAGGGAGGACGGCTCACCAGCCGAGTACGAGCTCCTGCCCGGAATCTACAAGATCAGGCTCCAGGACCAGAGCGTAAAACAGCGGCCGATCGTCTGGATCGAAAACGTCGAGGTCAAGGCGGATCAGACCGTGGAGAGGTTTGCCACCTTTGTTGCGGGCGGTGTGCTTAAAGTCACAGCCACCAAAAACGGCGCGCCTTACAAGGCATATGTCAAGATCTTCCTGCAGGATGACGGCAAGTACATGGGCGACGGCTGGACCAGGGAAGACGGCTCACCGGCCGAGCACAATGTCCTGCCCGGCACCTACTCGGCAAAAGTGGAAGATCGAGCAGATCGATCGGTCCGGGAGATTCGTGAGATACAGGTCCAATCCGGTAAGGCCACTACAGTCAACGCCTCTTTTCCCGTTGAAAAAGAGGCCCCGGAACCCGCAACGAAACAAACCCCCGAGCCGGCTCCAGCGCCGGAGCCCCCAACCGGAAAAGCTCCGGCTACGAAGACGACCGGCGAGGCTTCAGACAGCACTACGATTCTAAACGGTGAGATCCCTCTGATGAAAGGCGCCACGGTGCTCAAGGAGACCACAATGGGCGGCAGCAGCCGGGTGGACATGGAAATACCGGCTTCCCCGGAAGAAGTGGTGAACTTCTACAAGCAGGCCATGAGCTCTAAGGGTTGGCAGCCCGGAATGGCCGTGGTCCAAGGGCCGGTGGGCATTCTTCAACTCCAGAAGGACACCAGCCAGATAGTAATAAAGTCGACCCTGAAAGGTCAAAAATCCACCGTCAACATTGCCGTCATGACCCAGTGAAATGAACGCCTGCCGCGCCCGCCTCGTCGGCCGGCATGGCAACTCCCGTCCTGCCGGCGACTCCCGCCCTTTCCTTCCTGATTGATTTGGCGTAAAATGTAATTGTGTCACCGAAACGACATATTTGGATCTCGATGCGAAACAGCCTGTCCAGCATAATGATATTCCTTTTGATTGTATCCTCGGCATTGCCTGTCCGGGGAGAAGAACACCTATCACTAGCCACTCTCAACTGGGCGCCCTATGTGGGAGAAGACCTCCCGAACAACGGCTTTACATCCGAAATTGTGACCAGAGTGTTTGAGCGGGCAGGATACCAGGTGGACATCGCTTTCATGCCCTGGGCCCGGGTCCTTCGCCGGGTGGCAACGGGTGAAGCGGATGCCATGTATCCCGCTTACCAATCCAAGGAAAGGATTCATGTCTACGCCTTCTCCGATCCCTTTGCTCGCAGCTACCTGGTCTTCTATAAACGCATAGAAGACGACATAAACTACACAACCCTTCAGGATCTTGTGGGCTACCGCATCGGCGTGGTTCGAGGATACGTGAACTCACCCGCGTTCGACAGGGCGGGATACCTGCTGAAAGAGGTTGCTGACAGCGACGAAAGTAATCTCAGAAAATTGCTCAAAGGGCGCATAGATCTTGTGGTCATCGACAGGCACACGGCACGGCATATTATCGAAACACGCATTCCTCACGTTGCAGACCGCCTGATTTCTCTGGAGCCCCCCCTTCAGGTCAAACCTCTATACCTCGCCGTTTCCAAAAAGATTCCGGGATACAGGACTATAGTGTCTAATTTCAATCGCGCCCTTTCCGAAACCACCTCGGAGGGCCTCATTGAAGCCATCAAAAATAAAAGCGGTATCCACGAACCCTGAGCCATGAACCCGCCCTGGGTGTATTATGGGAAACACAAATAGTGTCCATTATAGAGGCAAGCCTAAGCCAGAGGAGACTGCGGGCGGTTCCCGCTTCCACTTCATGAAAAAGCGAACTATTTCCGGCGATCTGATCATCGGCATCACACTCACCATCTTAGCCGTGACATCCGTTCTGAGCCTGCTCGAGTACAAAAGCTCGGTTTCCAGAGAGGAAAAGCTCCTTGAAAGGCAATGCGAAGACATGGCCGAAAAGCTGGTTGCCGCACTGACGCTGCCCCTGTGGGACGTCAACCATCATGCGGTGCGCATGGTGGCCGACGCCTACGCACAGACCCAGCACTTGGCCGGCCTCCGCATTGTGGATGACACCGGCTCCGTGGTCTACGAGGTTCCCCTGCCCCAGGAACCGCAGCTGATAACTGCATCAAGAACGGTTCAATATCGAGAACAGGAAATAGGCCGCATCGAAGTCGCGCTCACGCCACGCCATATTCTTGCAGCACAGAAGAGGGCCCTGTTTTTTACAATCCTTGTGACATCCTGCGTCACACTGGCGGTAGTGATTGTCATCCAAATCCTGCTCAGGGTCTTTCTGAGGCGACCGCTGGTGATTCTGGCTCAAGGCCTCGAGACAATCGCTTCCGGTGTTTATGATCACAAGCTTCCTTCAGTGAAACAGCAGGATCTCGATGCCATCATCCGTGACGTTAACTTCATGGCCGAACAAATCAACCAGCGGGACCATGATCTGAGGGAAAGCAGGAGGCGCTACCAGGAACTGGCGAACCTGCTCCCGGAGACCATCTATGAGACGGATACGGAAGGCCGGTTTCTATTCCTGAGTAGAAGCGGGTTCAGCGCCCTTCAACGTTCCGAGGACGATATCGAGCAGGGCCTTTACTTGAAAGACATGTTCGCCGAAGAGGATCTGCACCGTATTCACGAAGACATGCAGCGTATCATGAACGGCAGGACCGTGGGCGCAACGGAATACACGGCCGTGCGAAAGGACGGCACCCGCTTTCCCGTTCTGGTGCATTCGAGCGTCATCGTAAGGGAGCGGAAACCCAGAGGCATACGTGCCATCGCCGTAGATATCACCGACCGCAAGCGCCTGGAGGAGGAACTCACAAGGCTGGCTTCCGGCATTGCACACCAGGTGCGAAACCCTCTGACCACCATCGGAGGATTCGCCCTTCGGTTGCAAAAGCGGTATGCCGGAGATGAAGATCCCCAAAACTGGCTGGAAATTATTCTTCTGGAAGTTCGGCGGCTGGAACGTATGGTGGCCGACATCCACGAACTAACGAGCCTCCGGGAACCTGAGACCAAAAGAATTTCCTTGTCGGATGCCGTGAACGCCTTTTTGACCGATTGGGAAGGACAACTGGAATCCACCGGCATCCTTCTTTCTCGAGCCATCCCGGAAGGCCTGCCCGGAGCGACAGCGGACAAAGACCTCCTTTTTATAGCCTTTGAAAAAGTTGTTAAGAACGCCATGGAGGCCATGCCGAAAGGCGGGGAGATGGAGGTTTGCACTTATTCAAAGACGGAACACGTCTGTGTCATGTTTTCAGATACCGGGCCCGGAATAGAAAAGAAGCACCTTCCTCATGTGTTCGAGCCATTTTACGGTTCCAAGCCTCAGGCCTCCGGACTCGGATTGACCATGGCCCAAAGGATTCTTCACGAGCAACGTGGAAGAATAGCCATTGATTCGTCTCCGGAAAGCGGGACTAAAGTGGAGCTCTGCCTGCCCGCGTGCGCCGGCCTTCCTGCAGGAACGCCTGCCGGCCCGTCGCTTGAAAAAATCTAAGAAATGATCTGCTGAAACAGACAAACGGAAGCCGAACCCCGGGCTTACTTAAAGCATTGCTGTCCGATCAAGGGCGATTTATATGCCGTAGTGATCAAACCCCGGAATCTTCAGGCGGGTTTCCAGCTTTTGGACCGCCCAACTGCTCACAGTGGTCAGAAAAAGGTAAATGGCGCCCACGATCATGAACACCTCGGTGAACCGAAAGGTCTCCGAGGCGATGATTTTGCCCTCTCCTGTGAGTTCTATGCAGGTTATCATATACGCCAGGGAAGAATACTTGATCAGGTAGATCAGTTCGTTCCCGCACCCGGGGAGCGCGCGGCGAAAGGCCTGGGGCAGGATTATCGAGACTATCATTTTCAACCTGCCGAACCCAAGGGCCTCGGCCGCGTGCATCTGTCCCTGCTTCACGCTCATGAACGCCCCGCGGACATACTCCGAGTGGTAGGCGCTGCTGCACAGTGTGAACCCAAGGACCGACGCCGCATAAGGGCTCAGGTAAATGCCTATATGAGGAAGGCCGAAGTACCATATGAAGAGTTGCACCACCAGGGGAAAGCCCCGGAAGACCGTGACATAGATATCGGTCGCGCGACGGGCCAGGGGATGCCCGTAGACACGGACCGCCCCAACGATCACACCAATGGCCAGCCCGAGAATGGATGATGGGATAATGAGCTGAACGCTCACCCATAGTCCCCGCATCAGCGCAGGGAATACATCCTGTTGGAGGAGGAGTAACTCGTTCATCATTTACCTGGAGTCACTGTAAAGATCGGTCAGCTTGCCGCAGAACTCCCGCGTGCGATCACAGTCCGCGCTGGACAGGATTTTCCTCGGAGGACCTGCCTCCACTATGCGGCCGTCTTCCATGAAGATCATCTCATGAGCCAGGTCCAGGGCAAAGCCGATCTGGTGTGTTGCCATGAGCATGGTCATGCCGTCCAGTCCCAGGTTGCGTATCACGGCCAGGACCTCGGTGATCAACTCGGGGTCCAGAGCGGATGTGGGTTCGTCCAGGAGCATCACCTCAGGGTCCATGGCCAGGGCCCGGGCGATGGACACGCGCTGTTTCTGACCCCCGGAGAGCTGGGCCGGATACTTGTACATGTGTTCCTTGAGACCCACGCGGTCCAGCTCCATAACGGCCCGCCTGCGGGCCTCGTCTCTAGGCATTTTCTTTACCTTGACCAGCGCAATCTGAACGTTTTTAAGGGCATTGAGATGATCAAAGAGGTTGAAATCCTGAAAAATCATTCCCACCTTCTGCCGGTAGGCATAGATTTCCTTTTTCCGGGCCGCCAGCACTTCCTCTCCGTTCAGCCAGATTCGACCCTCGTCGGGCCGTACCAGGAAGTTGATGCACTGGAGTAATGTGCTCTTTCCAGCGCCTGATGGACCGATGAGGATCTTGAGTTCACCCTGACCTATGGACAAGGAAGCCCCCCTGAGTACCTCCTTGTCTCCGTAGCATTTCGTTACCCCCTCGATTCGGAGGACCGGATCTCCCTTGTTCATAATTGCCTCCTCACCTGACGTACCCAGGAATCCGCACCCGCTCTTCCAGTAGCCGGAGTCCCTTGGTCCCAAGGAAGGTCAGAACCAGAAATACAAGGCCGGCGGTGAAATAGAGGGGAAGGTGCTCGTAGGTGCGTGTCGCCACGAAATGGGCGCGGGCCATGATCTCGGGTACGCCCAGGGCATAGGCCACGGCCGAGTCTTTGAGAACGATGGAGTACTCGTTGGACCACCCGGGAATGGACATCCTCAAGGCCTGAGGTAGAATTATGTGGACGATGGCCCGCCGGTCACTCATTCCCAGGGCGCGGGCCGCCTTTAACTGGCCTTCGGGAAGAGACAGGATGGCGCCTCGGACGATCTGGGACTGGTATGCCCCGCTGATGAGGCCAAGGACGATCGCCGCCACGCTGAAGGCCGACAGGTTGATCCCTATCATGGAAAACACACCGAAGTAGAAAAGGAAGAGCAAAACGAGCAGGGGCACTCCCCTGAAAAACCAGATGTAGAGCCGGATGGGCCTTTGCAGGAAACCGGGGCCGTAGACCTGTCCCAGGGCCAGGAAAACGCCCAGCGTCATCCCCAACACCATTGCCCCGAGTACTACGCCTATGGTCACAATGGATCCCCTCAACATGTAAGGGAAGGCGTCCAGGATCGCTATGAGGCTCTCTTCCATTTCGTCTTCTCAACCCTCAACGGCGAATATCAGGCCCGCTCCATAAACGGGGAAGGCACCGGGCGTGCCCGGTGCCTTCCTGTGGTATGGGGGGGATACGACTGGTGCCCAAGCAAGTTTCCAATTCAGAATGGAAACTAACTGGTGCCCATCCAGCAGAAACGCTTTTTGGGCACCACCAAGTTTCCAATTCAGAAATGAGGATTTTTTGTCAAGATCAAGGAAATCAAGAGGTTGCGCGGAGGCGTACTGGAGTACGCCGCACAAACAACCTCGCAGATTGACGCAGAGATTGGCAAAAAAGACCATTTCTGGATGGAAACTAACTGAAACTTCTTACTCCAGTTCGTACTTGGCCTTGAGTTCTTCCCAATAGGGGGATTCCATGAGGCGGCGAAGTCCTTCGTTAAGCGTGTCCAGGAGCTCCTGGTCTTCCTTGCGCACAGCGTAACCGAATTCCTCGTCCGGCATACCGAATCGGCCCACGATCTTAACGGGCTTCTTCTTAGCCGCATCAACGGCCGGGGCGTCGTCCATGGCCGCTGCCACGATCCGTCCGTTCACCACATCCTCCACTGACAAGGGGGCGGAATCGTACATCACGAGTTCGAAGACTTTTCCCTCTTTTTTGATCAAGTTATCCTGAATCCACTTGGCCTCACTGGTGCCGCGCTGCACTCCCACCTTGTTACCGTCGGCAAGGATTTGATCCACTGTCAGCTTGGAGTCGTTCTTCACTACGAGCACCTGGGTGATTGTCCAGTATGGGTTTGTGAAGTTTACCTGCTCCCTTCGCTTTTCAGTGATACTCATGCCCGCGGCGATGAAATCGATCTTCTTTGCACGAAGGGTGGGGATTATGGCGTCCCAGTCAATGGGCTTGTGCGTGACCTTGAAGCCCATCTCCTTGGCGATCCAGTTCACGGCCTGCACATCGAAACCGTCCGGGTTTCCATTCTTGTCAATGTAAGCGAACGGCGGAAAGTTGGCGTCAATCCCGTTAATCAGCTCCTGTTCCGCTGCAGCAGTGCCGGGGCTACCTGCCAACCCGATCATGAGAAATGCCAATGTGATAAGAACAAACGCGCCCTTTTTCATGAATTCGATCCCCTTTCCATTCATTTCAATAATTAAAACTGAACGAGGTTCACTTTGAGTAACGAAAAGTTGACGGCGTCGAAAAAACCCGAAAACGACCTGCTTCGTCACCCCGTTGAAAAACGGGGTTCGGTTAAATCAGAAACCTCTGGATTCCGGCCTTCGCCGGAGTGAGGCCTGAGGGACTTTTTTACGAGGCCATCAAAGTTGCTTTTGCGCGGGATACTATGCCTGTGGACGGCGGAATGTCAACGGAAAAGCCATTACCCCGCCGGCTCCAGGACAATCCGGTGGTTCACCAGGGCGAATCCCTTGATCTTGGCTCTCAGCCGTTTTTCTTCTCCGAAGATGCTCACCAGCATTACCTCGTCTCCCTGCTCTTCCAGCACATCCACACTCTCCATGACCAGTTCCTGGGCCCCTTCCTTTTCTATGTACACTGAGGCTTCACACATGATTTTCCATCTCCTTTAACACCCCGACCACCCTCTCCACCAGGTGGGGCAGCGGTTCGCCCTGCACACCGACCACGCTGATGTTCTCCTGGGTCAGGGGAATCAGTATCTTGGCTGCACTGCTCGTGCTGATGGCTTCTGCTATGGACGGGGTCAACTCCCCCATCATGGAGTTGGGCATGATCACGGCAAGGGGGCCGATAATCGCGTCCACCGACGAAGCGGTCCGCATAATGGCGTTTTCACCCGTGGCACCCTTGTTGGCCCCGGCCTTCATCATGCGGGAAGTAGCTACTGAGTTGGTCCCCAGGGCATAGATGACCAGCCCGTGACCGAAGATCTCTCTAAGGCGCTTTATTACAGTTGCACCGATCCCGCCGCCCTGCCCGTCCACAACCATCAGGATCACGCAAAAGCCTCCTTGACCCGGGGGGTGCCCCATGACCGGGTCGATCAATCCATCTCCATCTCAGACTCGAGTTTCAGCAGCCGGGCTTTGAGCGCCCGCCTTTCCTCCTCGGTCAGGTCTTCCTGCTCGAGCCGCCGCCTGAGACCCAAAAGGACCATCTCCTGCCGGTAGTCCATACATGTATACTGTCTATTGATATCAGCCATACCTTCCATTGTCCCGTCTCAAATGAAAAAGCCACCAAAGGATCGCTCCTCCTCTGTGGAGCAAATGGCCTTCGTGGCTTGATTCATGAGCATGACACCCTGATTTTACGTGCAATTACGGGCTTCTTGCCCGTTATCTGATAAACATACCGAGACGCTTTCCACCTTGTCAAGCCCTTTCACGGCCCCATCACAGGACTTGCACTCGAAGCCGTCCTGACCTAGACTGCACGGGCATCGGGGTTCCTTGCTTTTTTGGAAGAAGTAGAGGGCTTTTCTTCCAATCTCAACGCCTTTGCGCAAGATATGCGAATCGGGAGGACACGGATCATGATCATTGTCACAGGCGGGGCCGGATTCATCGGTAGCGCCGTTGTCTGGCGTCTCAACCAGAGGGGCGAAAAAGACATTTTAATCGTGGATCACCTGGATGAGACCGAAAAGTGGAAAAACCTTGTCCCTCTGCGCTTTTCAGACTACCTGGACCGGGATGCATTCATAGAGCGGATAGAGAAGGGCGACTTCGGCAGCCGAATACGGGCCATCCTTCATCTCGGCGCGTGCTCTTCCACCACTGAGACGGACGCCGGATATCTCATGGAAAACAATTACCGCTACACCCTGCGCCTTGCATCCTGGCAGGAGCATCACCCGAACTGCCGCTTCATTTACGCTTCCAGCGCAGCGACTTACGGTGACGGTGCCCGGGGATACAGGGACGACGAGGCCTCTATACAAACCCTCCGTCCCCTCAACATCTATGGTTACTCCAAGCAGCTCTTCGATCTTCACGCCCTTCGCCGAGGCTGGCTCGACCGGATCGCAGGGCTCAAGTATTTCAACGTGTTCGGCCCGAACGAAGGCCATAAGGGCGGCATGCGAAGCGTTGTCAACAAGGCATACCCTGACGCCCGGGATCATGGAACTATCCGGCTCTTTGAGTCGTATCGCCCGGATTACGGAAATGGTGAGCAGTTGAGGGACTTCATCTATGTGAAAGACGCAGTGGAGATGACCCTCTTCTTCCTGGAGAACCGCCGCGCCAACGGCCTGTTCAATATCGGTACAGGCCGGGCGCGTTCCTGGAACGCCTTGGCCCGCGCCATGTTCAAGGCCCTTGAAAAGGAGCCTCGCATCGAGTACATCCCCATGCCGGAAAACCTGAGGGAAAAGTACCAGTATTACACCTGCGCGGACATGGAAAAGCTCAGGGCCGCAGGGTGCAACCACCAGTGCATGACACTGGAGGACGCCGTAAGCGATTACATACGCAACTACCTTGATACCGGTGCAGGCCTGGAACCGGGCAACCCGGTCTATCCCTCACCACCGGCCCGCTGAATCACGGCATCCTCCCGGAGCTGTTTGACGTAGCTCTGCACGGCCTCCTTGATGGCCTCCCTTCCCAGGTATATGCGCAGCCTCTCCTGCACATCCTCGAAGGGCACCGCCCCCTCCGCCTTCCGGTCCTCGAGCTTGATGAGATGGTGCCCGAATTGCGTCCGTACCACACCACTCATCTCTCCGGGCTTCAAGGCAAAGGCTGCGTCCTCGAACGGCTTCGCCATCTTTCCCCGAGGGAAATAGCCGAGGTCCCCGCCCTTCTCCTTGCTCGGGCACTGGGAGTGTTCCTTTGCCAGGTCTCCGAAATCTTTCCCTGCCTCGGCTTCCTCGCGGATTTTCTGTAGAGACCTTATCGCCTCCTGTCCGTCCTCTTCCCCGGCCTCGGAATCCGCCTGGATCAGGATGTGTCTCGCGCGGACCTGCTCGGGAGTGACAAAGGCCTCGGGGTGGCTGTCATAAAAAGCCCGGGCCTCCTCCTCTGATATCTCAGCGGTTTTCCCGAAGCGATCGCTGATGAGCTTGTGCACTGCGATGCCGCTGCGCAGTTCGTCCTTGATGAGATCCTCGGTCATGTTCATTTGATTGAGGGCCGAATCAAATGCGTCCTGGGAAGTAAATTGCTGCCGGATCTCGCTGAACTGCTCGTCCACCTCCTCATCGGTCACTGTGATGCCCTCTTTCACGCTCTCCTGGTGAAGCAGGGTCCGGTCTATCAGGCTCTCGATGACCTGAACCCTCAGCCCGGCAATGAGTTCAGGGGTAAGGGACTGCCCCGACCGTATCATCTTCTGCTGGTGCCCGCTCAACTCACGATTTACCTGCCCCTTGGTAACAGGGTCCCCATTCACCACGGCAACGGGTTCATCGACCGAAGGGGTTTCAACAGCCGCCTCATCGGCCGCTACCAGGCCCGGCAAGAGGCAAAAACACAGGGCCGCCATGGCGGTCATCATTCTGATTGTCCTTTTGATTGTCCATGTAGAGGGCATTAAGCGCTCCTTTCGATAAATATCTTCCGCCTGTTCGTCCCATCCCGTCGACGGTGCGGGCCGAACCCGGACAAAGAATCACCCCGCGGGATGGGCATAAAGGACTTTTTTGAGATAAGCCATACCCAGTTCCAGAAGGGCCGTGTCATCAGCGGCCGCCCGATCGCAGGCGGCCTCTTCCAGTTGAACTACGTCAATGAAACGGCTGTTGTATGAACATGAACCGTCCTCTCGGAATTCAGGGCAGGGGAAGCATCCCTCCTGGAATCCACACCACGCAGTTGATTTTCACGATCAAACGTGATTGTCTCCTTCTTAGCAGGGGCGGTGCTCTCATTCAAGCATAAACCTTTTCCATTGATTCCGTCACCAAACCTGGAGTAGACAGAAACCCGTGACCCGCAACGGGTCTATCCAACACACGAAAGGAGATTTCGGCGCTATGGCTTTTACCAATACCCACGATGTGTTTTCCAGAATGCCCGAGGTGTTCAATCCCAATTCGGCAAAGGGGCTGGAAGCGGTCTTTCAGTTCGATATCAGCGGTGACGACGGAGGTGCCTGGAATGTCACGGTACAAGACGGCTCCTGTTCCGTTGAACAGGGGACCCATGACAATCCCAGGGTGACCATTACCATGTCCGCGGAAAACTGGCTCGCCCTTGTAAACCGCAAGCTCAACGCGGTCCAGGCCTTTATGACGGGAAAGCTCAAGGTAAAAGGCGACCTCATGCTTGCCCAGAGGATCTACGACCTCTTCCCGTTCTGATCCTGACCGGAAACGTCTGCTCCCTTAAAGGATTGCCTGTTAAACATTAAAACCAAAGAGCCCTATACATGACCGTGTCATTCACTCGAGAGCGCGTAAAACTCGTCCTGGCCGGAAAACGAAAGCAACTGGGCCGGGGCCTTTCCTATGCGGAAAAGATCCTTTTCACTCACCAGGCCGATGCTGAAAACTCTGGAATCCCCATCCGGGGGCGCCACCCGATCCGGCTCTATCCAGACCGTGTGGCCATGCAGGATGCCACGGCCCAGATGGCCGTTCTGCAGTTTTTTTCAACCAAACGTGACAAGACCTCTGTACCGGCCACCATACATTGCGACCATCTCCTTCGTGCTGCAAGGGGAGAAGAGGAGGATCTCAAGGCCGCCCTCGCCGAAAACCGGGAGGTGTACGAGTTCCTGTCCAGCGCCGCGGCCCGATTCGGAATCGGGTTCTGGGGGCCGGGTTCCGGTATCATTCATCAGGTCCTGCTCGAAAACTACGCCCTGCCCGGGCGACTCATGATCGGCACGGACTCCCACACCCCCAACGCAGGCGGGCTGGGCATGCTGTCCATCGGAGCGGGTGGAGCGGATGCGGCCGAGGTCATGGCCGGGCTGCCTTGGGAGACCACCATGCCTCTCATCGTGGGCGTCCGTCTCAACGGGCGACTCACCGGTTGGGCCTCGGCCAAGGACGTGATCCTGGAAATACTCCGCCGTCTCACGGTAAAGGGAGGCACAGGCAAAATCTTCGAGTACTTCGGCGATGGGGCGCGGAGTCTCTCCGCAACCCAGAAGGCGACCATCACCAACATGGGCGCCGAACTCGGTGCCACATCCTCACTCTTTGTCTACGATGAAGCCATGGACGCCTACATGCGTAACGCGGGCCGGGCCGGTGACGCGGACAGGGTGCAGGCCCTGGAAGAACTGCTCACCCAGGACCCCGCATGCCATGAGGACCCTCGACTCGTGTTCGACGAGATCCTCGAACTGAATCTTTCGGACGTGAAACCGGCCCATGCCGGACCTTTCAGCCCGGACCGGGTGACAAGCACACGTAATTTTCGGAAAGCCGTCAAGTCAGAGGGTTGGCCCGCAACGGTCTCGGCCGTGCTCCTGGGATCCTGCACGAACAGCTCCTATGAAGACCTTTGCGCTGCGGCGCAGGTACTTGAGCAGGGCGCCGCCCACGGCCTTCGGGCCAAGGCGCCCTTTCTGCTCTCGCCGGGTTCGCGCCAGGTGCACGAGACTATTCGCCGGGACGGGATCCTCCAGGTGCTGCTGGAAGCGGGGGCGACAGTACTCACGGCCTCCTGCGGGCCCTGCATAGGCCAGTGGGACCGGCAGGATGTCCCCAAGGGTGTACCTAACTGCCTGTTCACAACCTTCAACCGCAACTTCCGGGGGCGAAACGACGATAATCCCGAGACCCGTGCCTTTCTGACCTCCCCGGCCCTGGCGGCAGCTCTTGCCCTCAGCGGAGATCCCGGCTTCAACCCCGGAACCGACACCCTGAAAGGCACGGAAGGTGAAAGCTTCCTGCTCGATCCTCCGAGCCCCCCTTCCCTCCCACCTAACGGCCTGGTCCAAGACAGGAAGGCCTTTGTCCCTCCTCCGGAAGACGGAAACGACATCGAGATCCGGATTCCCCCGGGCTCGGAACGGCTCGAGTTCCTGAAGCCCTTTCCGGCCTGGGACGGGCGTCCTTACGAAGACCTGCCTATCCTTGTCAAGACCAGAGGCAAGACCACCACGGACCATATCTCTCCAGGCGGTGCCTGGCTCAGATACAGGGGGCACCTTACAAACATCTCCAAAAACCTTCTCAATGGGGCCGTGAACGCCTTCACCGGAGAGACCGGGCTGGGCACCAATGTGCTTACCGGCGAGGCGGGGTTGCCTTTTCATGAACTGGCCGCGACCTACCGGGACCGGACCGGCGGCTCGGTGATCGTGGGAGATGAGAACTACGGGGAGGGTTCGAGCCGGGAACATGCGGCCATGAGCCCGAGGTTCCTGGGGGTGCTGGTGGTGGCGGCCCGCTCTTTCGCCCGCATTCACGAGGCCAACCTGAAAAAGCAAGGTATCCTCCCGCTCACGTTCCAGGACCCGGCTGATTATGAGCTGATCCAGGAACAGGACAGGCTCAGTTTTCCACCGTTATCGGATCTGGTGCCGGGAGAGCCGGTCATTGCAAAGATCCGGCGATCCAACGGCAAGAACCTCTCTCTTTCCCTACGGCACACCCTGACCCGGGAGCAGATCGGGTGGCTGCTTGCAGGCTCGGCGCTGAATACGGTCAGGGCGTCAATGACCCATGGGCAGGACGCACCCAGTCAGGAACAACCATGACCAAGGGACCTATCCGCGGGGAACGTTACTGCGAGAGGTGTCTGTGAGAGGATTCCCCGGGCTTCCGCCTTTCCCCCTGGGAGCGCATGGAGAGCGATATCCGTTTCCGGGCCAGATCGACCTCCAGGACCCTTACCGTGACCCGCTGGTTCAAGCGAACCACCTCCGAAGGGTCCTTTATGAACCTGTCCGCCATCTGGCTCACGTGTACCAGCCCGTCCTGATGAACGCCCACGTCCACAAAAGCGCCGAAGGCTGTCACGTTGGTCACCACACCGGGAATCTTCATTCCCGGCGTCAGGTCCCCGATCGTTTGTATCCCCTCTGCAAAGGATATGGGTTCCAAGCGCTCCCGGGGATCCCTGCCAGGCTTGGACAGCTCCTCCATGATGTCGTTCAGTGTAGGAAGCCCGAGGGTCTCTGTTACGTAGTCGGTGAGTCTGATCTTTCTTCGAAGGTCTTCCAGTTCCATTAGGTCCCGGACAGAACAGTCAAGGTCCCGGGCCATGGCCTCCACAACGCCGTAGGATTCCGGGTGGACCGCGCTTCCGTCCAGGGGGTTTTCCGCGTCCCGGATGCGCAGGAATCCGGCCGCCTGCTCGAACGCCTTGGGGCCGAGACGGCTCACATCCTTGAGTTGTTCACGCGAGCGGAACGGTCCTTTCTCTCCGCGGTAAGACAGGATGTTTGAGGCGAGCTGTGGACCCAGCCCGGACACGTAGCTCAGGAGCTCCTCGCTGGCCGTATTCACCTCCACGCCTACGGCGTTTACACAGCTCACCACTACGTCGTCCAGGCTTCGCTTGAGGGCCGTCTGATTCACGTCATGCTGGTACTGTCCCACCCCGATGGATTTGGGGTCGATCTTGACAAGCTCGGCCAACGGGTCCATGAGCCGCCTGCCGATGGACACCGCCCCCCTGTAGGTCAGGTCCAGGTCGGGGAACTCCTTGCGGGCAACGTCCGAGGCAGAGTAGATGGACGCCCCGCTCTCGTTAACCAGGATCACGGGGATCTCTCCTGGCAGGTCCAGCCCTCGAATAAAGGCCTCGGTCTCCCGGCCGCCGGTCCCGTTACCCACGGCGACGGCCTCCACCCGATGCTCCCGGCAGAGGCGGCGAAGTGTATCCCCGGCCCTGTCCTTGGCAGCGCCTGATCCCGCAAGAAATACAGTCTCCGTGGCCAGCAGTCCCCCCTGGCGGTCCAGGCATACGGCCTTGCACCCGGTCCGGATGCCGGGGTCCACGGCCATGACCCGCTTTTGCCCCAGTGGCGGTGAGAGGAGAAGCTCCCTGAGGTTCCCGGCAAAGACCCTTATAGCGTCTTCGTCCGCCAGCTTTTTTGTCTCCACTCGAATCTCTGTTTCCATGGCGTGGCAGAGGAGCCTTCGGCAGCTGTCATGCACGGCGTCCCTGACCTGCTCCGAAGCAGGACCCTCCCCCTTGACAAACAGCGCCTCGAGGATCGCCACGGCCTTGTCCTCCGGCGGGGACACCCGAAGATCCAGGATTCCCTCCCGTGCGCCTCTGCGCATGGCCAGTACCCGGTGGGAAGGGGCATTGCTCACAGGCTCTTCGAGATCGAAGTAGTCGCGGTACTTGGCGCCCTCTTCCTCCATGCCCGGCACCACCTTCACCCTGAACACACCCTCTTCTTTAAAAAGTTTCCGCATCCTTTCACGGGCTGCCCGGCTCTCGTTCACCCACCCGGCCATGATGTCCCGGGCTCCGGCCAGGGCGTCTTCTATCCCTTCTACGCCCTTTTCAGGGTCCACGAAGGCCGCTGCCTGTTTCTCCGGGGAGGTGGAAGGGTCCTGCTCGAAAAGGAGCGCGGCCAGAGGCTCCAGTCCTTTTTCCCTGGCAACGGTATCGCGGGTCCGGCGCTTGGGTCGGAACGGGAGGTACATGTCTTCAAGTACAGCCAGGGTCTCGGCCGCTTGAATACCCGCCTTGAGATCGTCTGTGAGGAGTCCCCGCTCGGTGAGGCTTTTTACGACCGCCTCCCTGCGCTTATCCAGTTCCTCGAGCCGGGCCAAAAGATCCCGAACAGCCGTCACCTGGACCTCGTCCATGGAGCCTGTAGCCTCTTTACGGTAGCGGGATATAAAGGGCACCGTGGCCCCATCCTGAAGCAGCCGGGCCACGGCCTTCACATGCCCGGAAGTCAAGCCGAGCTCATTTGCAACGCGTTGTAAGTGACTTTTGTTCATTAATTTCCGTCGTCCTTTCAAAGAGGGACCTGGCAGATCCTCCGGGCTCTGAGGTAATGCTCCTTTTTTAGAGAATCCTCTTCAAAGTCATCGAGCAGCAGGTTGCCCGGACCCAAGACACGCGCCTGACCGTCTGCGGGCACCACCAGCGCCGTGGCCAAAGACAAGAACTCAGCCCCCGGCTCCACCCAGACCGCCCCATCCGGAAAGATAGACTTCAATTCCTCGAGGTTTCTCGCCGTAGAATCCAAGTCCAAAACGCCGGTCTCTCTTTCGAGGACAATTCCCATGCCCCGTGCCGGAACCAGTATTCCATCCCGCCCTGCTATGGTTTGCCAGTCCAGTAGGTCCTGTTTTGTCTCATAGAATTCAGGTCCCCGCTCCCAAGACAGGTACAGGCCCCTTACCCGGGCATGCAAGCGATCCAGCTCCCGAAGGCAAGAAGCGACACCGGGGTCTTTTCCGCTGGAGACAGGGCGGTGTAGTACTAAAAGCACGTCTCGCTCCCGAAGGCCTTCTGAATCACCCCCCGTAATCCCGGAGAGAGGGATGGCCGGTATCATGCCGTAATGAGCGCTCGCTTTTCCGCCTGCCTGAGCATAATCCTGTATGAGGTAAACAGCCAATCCCTCATCACCGCGGTAAATTCCGCGAACCGCCGCCGCATCCTCAGGGGAGCGGCACTGGAAACCCGCGCCCAACCTGCCCAGCGCCTCCAGAAGTTCCGGGCAGGAGCTCAGGCCCAGGTCAAAGAGCATCCTGTCCACGCAATCCAGGCAGAGCAGGTCGAACACGATATCGTTCAGGGTTTCGCCGTCATATACCAGAACAGGCCCGCCCTCTCCTGCAATGCGGACCAGCTCCTCTTTTCTTGCTCCCGGCCACATTGGATTTTCGTTCTCAACAAATAAGGTTTACTGAAATCATATCCCACCCGATGGGACTTGCGTGCCGGCACTCACAACGACACTGACACAACCTCCCGGGATATTCAACACAAGCTTCATTGCATAGTGTCCCTGTCCGAATATCGTGCAGCCATACTGGTTTTGTATTTCCGGCCCTCATTTTGTGCTTGCCATTGACAAACGCTCGGTACGTGTATATTCATACTCCCATGAAAAAACCAGACGCACTCTCACGCCTATTCCGGCCAATGGCCGTATCGTGTCGGCTTTTGCACCCTTTCAAAAGGACCCCCTTTAAGGCGTCTCCCTCGCCCACGCCTCCCTGATACGAGCTTTTTTCAACTATACAGCCAGGTTACAGCAGCCCTTCCAAAAGACATACTTCACTCGCCGTCAGGACATAACCGTTGCGCCATAATGCAAGGCGTCTTAACACACCTTTTGCAGGAGCGACGAACAACTAGATACGGACGCAATCTATGGAAACGCAGTTAAGCAGACCACGACGACACCGGGAAATCAACCGGCGCCGAACCTTCGGCATCATCAGCCATCCAGACGCAGGCAAAACTACGCTCACCGAGAAACTGCTGCTTTTCGGCGGCGCTATACACCTGGCCGGCTCGGTCAAGGCCCGCAAGGCCAACCGGCACGCCACAAGCGACTGGATGGCAATTGAGCAGGAGCGGGGCATATCGGTCAGCAGTTCGGTAATGCAGTTCAACTATCGCGATTACGCAATCAACCTGCTGGACACACCCGGCCATCAGGATTTCTCCGAGGATACCTACCGGGTATTGACCGCCGTAGACAGTGCGGTCATGGTGATCGACAGCGTCAAGGGGGTCGAAACCCAGACCCGCAAGCTGATGGAGGTCTGCCGGATGCGCAACACCCCGATCGTGACCTTCATCAACAAACTCGACCGCGAGGGCCTGCCCCCGCTGGACATTCTGGGGGATATCGAGGAGACCCTGCAGATCGAGTGCGCTCCTCTATCCTGGCCCATCGGCATGGGAAAGGCTTTCAGAGGAACCTACAATCTCCACCGTAAAGAGCTGATTCTTTTCACGCCCGGTCAGGAGACGCTGCCCGGCGATGCTTTGACTATAAGGGATCTGGCTGACCCTTTGCTCGACAAGGCCCTGGGCAGTCAGGCCGGCAAGTTGCGGGAAGACATAGCTCTCATCGAGGGGGCGGCGAACCCTTTTGACATCCGGGAATTCCTCGCCGGGAGCCAGACTCCGGTTTTCTTCGGCAGTGCGATCAACAACTTCGGAGTGCGCGAACTGCTCGACGCCTTCGTGGAAATCGCCCCGCCCCCTTTGCCGCGCTCAACGACTTCCAGATTGGTTCACCCTGATGAGGAAGCATTTTCCGGTTTTGTGTTTAAAGTTCAGGCAAACATGGACCCGGCCCACCGCGATCGAGTCGCCTTTTTGCGCATCTGCTCGGGCCGTTTCCGTCAAGGCATGCGGGTACGCCACCACCGCCTGGGCAAAAAAATTCAACTTGCCAATCCCATCATGTTCATGGCCAGGGACCGGACTCGTGCAGAGGAGGCATGGCCCGGCGATATAATTGGAATCCACAATCACGGCACAATCAGGATCGGTGATACTTTCTCTGAGAAGGAGCCGTTGACATTCACCGGCGTCCCCAATTTCGCCCCGGAGCATTTCAGGCGAGTGCGGTTGAAATCACCCTTAAAGGCGAAACAGCTCCAAAAGGGGGTGACCCAGCTGATCGAGGAAGGCGCGGTGCAGTTATTCCGCCCTCTTACAGAAAACGCGTTGATTCTGGGGGCGGTAGGCGTACTTCAGTTCGACGTGACCATGGCACGGCTCAAAAGCGAGTATGGCGTTGATGCCGTCTATGAGCCGGTTGAATACGCCACCGCCCGCTGGGTAAGCTGTGACGACAGGAACAGGCTTGCCGCTTTTGAGAAGGCCTGTCAGGCCAACCTGGCACTGGACGCCGAGGGGAGCCTGACTTATCTGGCCCACAGTGAATGGCACCTTAAATACCTGGCAAAAGACTGGCCGGGCATTCAGTTTGTCAAGACCCGCGAATGTAATCAATAAAACCTTCGTGTTCTTCGTGTACTTCGTGGTGAAACAGATTATCTGTATACCACGAAGATCACGAAGTGCACGAAGAGGGGGTAGAAGAATACCTGAATCCTAAGCAAAGCGAAGAATGTCTTCCACGGATAGACGCTCGCTCCGGAACAGGCTTGCCGGCGCAGAGGGGTGAGGGTATCCAACGGCGATTCCGATTGCGACTTTCTTTGTTTCAGGGATATCCAGGGTCTTTTTGATTATGTCCGGAAAATGCGAGGAAGCCGCCAGGTATATGGTTCCGAGCCCTTCCTGATATGCCGCGTAACACATGGTCGTGCCGATGGAGCCGATATCCAGACAGGCGTAAGGCTCATTCAAGGCCCCGTCGACGGTGAAATAGACACAGGCAGGGGCACCAAAAAACCGGTACATATTTATGTAGTGCCGGGATCGGGCCTCTTTATCTCCCCGCTCGATACCCATGCTGGAAAACAGATCCCTTCCCAACCCCACATACCGGTCCTTATGCGGGGAAGGGAAGTCTCCAGGCATGGTGATGTCGGGCCGGGGTTTCTCTCCTTTTTTCGCTTCCGCTTCAAACGCGTCAGCCAGGCGCATTGCTTTTTCACCGTCCGCCACTACAACCTCCCAGGGCTGAGTATTGCCCCATGAAGGCGACCACCGGGCCAGGTCCATCACCTTGGCTATTAGATCCCTTGGAACAGGATCAGGTAAAAAAGCACGAATACTCCTCCTGTTGTGCAGAACCTCTTTCAAGTCCATTCTCGATCCTTTCTCCTGTGTATTGTTACGAACGATCTCTATACTCCGGCTCACGATTCTCAAAATTGGCTTTAACGGCTTCGACCTGATTTGGAGTGCCTATCAGCGTTCTTTGCAAGGCCTCTTCAAGTTTCAGCCCCTCCTCGGGGCTGCTGTGCCAGGCGGACTCAAACAACTGTTTGCCGGCTGCAATGGCGTCCGGCGATTTGCAGGCGATCTCACCGGCCACTCTTCGGGCCTCTGACAGGGGATCTTTACACACCCGGGTGACCAGACCAAGCCTGCCCGCCTCCTGAGCGTCGATAACCCTGCCTGTAAACATAAGCTCCTTGGCTGCATCCAGGCGCACCAGGTCACGAATAGTCTGGGTGATCGACATGTCAGGAATAATGCCCCATTTGATTTCCATAATGGAAAACTGAGTATCAGGGGCTGCGAACCGGATATCCGCCCCAAGTGCGATTTGCAGTCCGCCCCCGAAAGCAACACCGTGAAGTGAGGCAATAACCGGTACTGCCTGTTGCTTCCAGATATAACCGGCCAGTTGAGCATAATTGCTCATCCCGTCCCTGGATCGCTTAAGCAATAACCGGCCGCTCTCCCGGTCTTCCGTCATTTCTCCGGATCCCATGGCCATAAAGCTCTCGAAATCCAGACCTGCACAGAAACCACGCCCCTCTCCGGACAGGACAACGGCGCGGATCGAGCGGTCTTGAGAGACGGTTTCCCCTGCATCTATAATGGCCTGAAACATCCGTGGATTCAGGGCGTTATATTTTTCCGGCCGATTCAGGGTCACGTGGGCGATGTGTCCTTCAACTTCAAGCTTTACCAAATCCGTCATCAGCTCCCCCTTTACCCCACTCCTATTCCACCTTGACTCGCGTCGCCTTCCTCTTTCCCCGGGGAACGCTTTCTTTTTCAAGGTCTTCTATCTTTTCATCAATCAGGTATTTCAAGGCCTTGAGAAACTCGGCCTGTGACCGCGACAGGTGTTCATTGAATTTGGATTTCCTGTGGGATGCCTTTTCAAGCTTTAAAAAAAACCTGCCGATCGGGCATGCCATCTGTTCATTCATATTGTTCTCTTTTGCTTTGGCCATGGTTGTCCCCCTTTCCAATGGATTTTCAGGGATCAAACTGAATCGACAGATCCGCACCGTCGAGCCTGGCGCTGACCGATTTTGAGGCCCCCACCTGCCTTGGAAGCAGGATATGCCTCTTGAAGCTTCCTACACGGATAATCAGTTCATCCGCTATCTTATCAAGATGGACGTCCTTCTTCTGCACAAAAGGCAGTTTTATCTTCAACTGGTATTTACCGTCGGCCTTGACCAGGGTGTAGGGCTCTCCCTCAAAAAACCGCTCCAGCGGGTCCCGGTCGCCGTATATCTGTTCAGCCAGGGACGTGAGGCTCTCCCTGCCCAATATCTCACCCCTGAAGAGATTCACCGGGAAAAGAGGTATCGGGCTGAAGTAGGTCTCCGCCTGCCGTATATACTCAGCCTGCCGCTCCCTCCAGTCGTCAAAATAGGCGTCATTGATGCTCTTAGGCAGGATACGATTCATGATGATGGCGTCTGTACTCATTTTGTAAAGGCAAAAATACATGAACGCCCGTTGTGTCTCCTTGAGCACGATCTTCTCCGGATTGGTCACGAGACGCACGGTCGTTGTCTTGGGATCAGCCAGGATCTCATCGACCCCGTGGAGGCGGTGGAACAGGAATTCAACGGCGTCGAAGTAGTCTTCATCCGGAAGCGGAACATCATAAAGCCGCTTTGCTATGGGACGGGCATACCTGGCTATGGTCCTCTCCATCTTGAATATCTTTTTTATGTACCACTCCAGGGTAGTCGGAATGCTTATAAACCTGAGTGATTCGCCCGTGGGCGCACAATCCAGAAGAATAACATCGAACTTGTTGGTCCGGACATAGCTGTTGATGTAGAGAAGCAGGCTGACCTCCTCCATCCCCGGCAGGATGGCCAGTTCCTCGGCCAGGATCTCATCCAGACCAGTGGTGTTCAAGAGGGTCGAGAGATACTTGTGTATATCTCCCCAGTTCTTCTCGATCTCTTCCTGTATGTCCAGTTCCTGAATCCAGAGGTTGCTTCCGACCTTGACAGGCTTTCCCCTGTTCTGGTCGATCAGCCCCCTTTCGAGGTCAAAAATATCTGCAAGGCTGTGGGCCACATCCAGAGACATGACCAGGGTCCTGCGGCCCGCCTGCGCCGCCTTGATCCCGGTGGCGGCTGCCACACTGGTCTTTCCGACCCCACCCTTTCCGGCAAAAAATATAATCCTCATTTGATTCCGATTCAGAGCGTGTTTTTGTCAAAAGTTGAGGTTTTTTCCAATGCCGCCAAATTATCCTAACACACCCTCATTACAAATTTCCATGCAATCCATAAGGATTCCATTGTCCCGTCCTCGCCTGAGACAAAAATCCGCCGCGATATTACGGGCTGCCTGCATTTGCTTTGTCATGGCCCTTAATCTGTAATCTCACATTTCCGACAACCTTCCATCCTTGTTGCTCCTTGAATGCCGGCATGCCGCGTGATAATGTAAATTCATGTCTCAAACGGAAAAGACCTACAGCATCCGATCAAAGGTCTGGATCGAAGACGATTCCGGCAGCGTGGCATTCGGTCTGGGACGAGTGAGGATCCTCGAGGCCATTAAAAGGAAAGGCTCCATCCACGCAGCGGCCAAGGAATTAGGCATGAGCTACCGCGGCGTGTGGGGACGCATCAAGGCGACGGAAGAACGGCTGGGGCGGCCTTTGCTCGTGCGGAACATCGGCGGCGCCTCTGGAGGAGGCTCCAGCCTGACGCCGTTTGCCGAGACCCTTATCCAGCAGTTTGCCGAGCTGCACAAGAGTATAGCCCAAGAGGCTGACCGGCTTTTCGAAACCGCCTTCACTCCGACCCCCAAGAAGATTTGAATTTTCCTCAGAGAGCAATCCCCTGAACGTCCATCAATGCTTGCACTCCCTCTGAGGCGATCCCTTTCCCTTTTTAATCCGCAGAACCGACCCGCCAAAAAGGAAAACAAACCGTTCTGCCAGCATTGACATAGCGCAATTCTTGAGATATTGTGGCCGGACTTTTTTCCTTTCCGGGATGAAGTGATGCTGGAATGTGAGTTTACGCGACAATGGAAACCACACGAAATGAGTACTGAATGGGAAATGAAAACCAGCTTGCAGGCCCTGAGACCGGCCGAAACGAGAAGGCCCGGGTAAAGTTCGAAGTGTTCGGCAAAATGATGATCGAGAAGAAGGTCAAGCTGAGCGGGAACAGCGGCCGGGTTTATGTCCCGCTGGAGTGGGTCCACCATCATGTGAAGGTCATCCGCATCGATTAAGGGAAAGACAAGGTAAGGGGTGTTTTTTTTTGACCTATGTTATGTCAGTTGTGACATATCGATGTTGTATGCATTTTACTCACTTTTCAGGTTTTATAGCCACAATTATCGAACAGAAAGGAGGTCAAAACGTGGATTCAAAGAAAAGGAAAACCTTTAACCGCAGGGATTTCATCAAGAAGACAGGCGCCGCTTCCCTGGCAGCCGGCGCTTTTGCCGTAGGTGCGGCCACGCGGGCGGTTGCTGATGACAAAGGAGAGGAGGCTGTCCTCGAGACCCACTGGGAGAATAAGCAAAAGCACTACCAAACTTTGGAGGAAGCGAACCGCAAGGCATGGAAAGCCTTTGATCATCCTCCTAAGTTCACTTACCGGGGAACGGACACCACCGACAGGACACCCACATTTTACGCGCCCCTCATGGAAGAGTGTCCCTATTTGCCTGAGTTCCAATCAATTTTCACTGAGGGGACTGCAGGGCAGTACTTCAAGTACACTCTAAGCTTCGGAATGAAAGACATAATCCGTTTCCACGGCCACTCCTGCGAGGCACTTTACTATACGGCGGCCATTTGTCGGCTTATCTGCGACAAGATGTTCCCGGACGGAGTCGCGGACAGGACTCTACTCAGAGGAATCGGTGGGCAATCTCCGTGAATTGCAGATTCCATCGCCTATATCACAGGCGGAAGGTTCCAGTTCGGGACCTTGAACATCGATCCAAGCCTCGGTCACGCTGTGGTCATTCAGAGAATCGATACGGAGGAAACCTGGATGGGATGCTGGAAAGACGGGGTCCAATCATGGAATGCCGTCAAGATATTCGGCTCTCCCAATAAAGCAAACCCCCTCCCTTACAAGAGGTGGTCTGCCTGGAAACACGAACCTGATACCCCAACAAGCCAGTTGAATGACTGCAAGAGGGCATGGAAGTATGACCGTCCCGAGCTGCTTCAGCGACTCAGGGATATCAAGGACAACCTGAAGTACCTGCCTGAAGGACAGACACCCACCGTTACTCCGAAAAAAATCCGGGAGGAGTTCACATGGCTTCAGTACAGGCATCTGCGCGAGGTCTTCAAGCACCCTTTGGAGGGGAGCTTCCAGATCAAGCGGGTACCTGGCTACAAGTGGGAATATCCCCGTTGTGAGCCTCTTTGGGTACCTCGCCTGGACCAGAAGGCCAAGTGGGCGGAGTTTCTGCCCCACCCGGAAAAGCAGGAATAACTTATCGGCTGGCAAAGAATGGAAGTTACAACACCCAATAAACTCTTAGGAGGACATCTCAATGAAAGCACAGACAAAATTTCTCTCATGGGGCGTTTTGGGAATTCTCTTGGTATTCCTGGCCTCTCCGGTGATTGCAGGGGAAAACTGCACCGCCCTTTACGTCGACGAATCCAAGGTCTTCAGCCTGGCGACCGGGAGCCCCGGTGAATTGGGGCTGCTCGAGGTTCTGGCCAATGCCTACAACCAGGAGCACGGCACCTCCATGTGCTGGAAAAAGGCCGGGTCGGGCGCCTCACTCAGCCTGCTGAAAGAAAAAAAGGTGGATATGGTCATGGTGCACGCACCTGCTGCAGAAAAGCAGGCTGTTGCTGAAGGGTGGGCGATTAAACGTACCCTCATCGGTTCAAACGAGTTTTACATTGTAGGTCCGAAAGACGACCCGGCCGGCATCAGCAAGGCAAAAAGCGCGGCTGACGCATATCAAAAGATCGCGGAGGCCAAGTCCTTGTTCTTCAGCCGCGGAGACAACTCAGGGACCCACAAGAAAGAAATGGCCGCCTGGAAAAATGCGGGGATCGAACCTGCGGGCGACTGGTACGTCGTGACCAAAGACTTCATGATGGCCACTCTCAAGAGAGCCGATGCTGAAAAAGGCTACTTCATGACCGACAGCAGCACCTGGGTGGCTGCTAGAAGGGAAATCCCGAACCTAGAAATCCTTTTCAGGGGGGACCGATTCCTGGTCAACACCTACCACGCCCTGTGCCAGCCTGAAGGGGCTACACCCGGACAGCCTTTTGCAGCCGGGTTCATCGACTTCGTAGGGTCTGATGAAGGGCAAAAAATTATCCATGACTATGGTATCGATAAATATGGGGAAGGCTTATACAACGATGCGGAATATGCAAAGCAATTCGTTGATTAGTATTATAATCAAACAATAAAAGGACAAAAGACATGAAAAAAATCAAGATATTGCTGTTTACACTGGTTGTATTGCTGGTTTCAGCGCATGCCTTTGCCGAACCCCGGGGCGAGCTGATCATGTTTCACGCAGGGAGCCTCTCGGTCCCTTTCGAGGCCATGGAAAAGGCCTTTGAAGCCAAGTACCCGAAGGTGGACCTGCTCCGTGAAGCGAGCGGAAGCCAGGCTGCGGCCCGAAAGGTCACGGACCTCAAGAAGCCATGCGACATCATGGCCTCGGCGGACTACAAGGTCATCGACAAACTGCTCATTCCCGACAGCGCGGACCTGAACATCCGTTTCGCATCCAACCAGCTTGTCTTGTGCTTCACTGAAAAAAGCAGATACGCCGACCAGATCAATGAAGGCAACTGGTACGAGATCCTTCAAAAAGAAGGTGTCGTGTGGGGACACTCCGATCCCAATCTGGACCCCTGCGGCTACCGGTCGCTGATGGTTATCCAGCTGGCGGAAAAGTATTATGAAAAACCCGGGCTCTATGATGCGGTCATCGCCAACCGGCCCAAGGCGAATATCCGTCCAAAATCGGTGGAGCTTGTCTCCCTGCTTCAGACAGGAAACATGGATTATGCCTGGGAATACCTTTCGGTCGCCGTGCAGCACGGACTCAAATATGTCGTCCTCCCCGATAACATCAACCTCGGTAACTACCAATACGATGATTACTACTCACAGGCCGTGGTCAAGGTCACCGGTAAGGAACCGGGGACATACATGGATATCAGGGGAGGCTCCTGCACTTACGGCGTAACGCTCATCAAGGAGGCCCCGAACAGGGAGGCCGCCGTCGCTTTTCTCGAGTACATGCTCTCACCCGACGGCGGGCTCAAGATCCTGAAAGACATGGGGCAACCTCCTTTTGTTCCATGCAGGGTGCCGGACGCGGCCATGAAGGAAAAACTACCTGACGAGTTGAAACCGCTGGTTGAGGTAAAAGACTGAGCCGGAAGGACCCGATGAGAAGAAAAGAGCCGTTTTTCTGGTTTACCCTTGCCTGCGGCGTGGTAATTATGGCCTATATCCTCATCCCCCTTGTGGAGTTGATGCGTTCTCCGTCCATCCCGGACCTGTGGGCGAGCATCCAGGACAAGGATGTGGCGCGGTCGATCCGGCTGAGCATTTACACGGCCGGTTCGGCCGCGACCCTGTCCTTTCTTTTCGGCACACCGCTCGCCTACCTGCTCGCACGGCATGATTTCAGGGGCAAGCGGTTTCTCGAAGCGGTGATCGATCTGCCCATTATGATCCCTCACCCGGTTATCGGGATCGCGTTCCTTGGTGTTGCGGGCAGGAACCACTGGATCGGTCAGATTATAAGTGAACTGGGGATCAGGGTGCTGGGAAGCGTAACAGGCATCGTTGCGGTCCTTACTTTTGTAGGGATACCTTTCTACGTCCATTCTGCAAAGAACGGATTTGAAGCTGTTTCGCCCAGGCTCGAAAAGGTTTCACGGAGCCTGGGCGCCTCAATGATCGCAACCTTTTTTAAAATCACGTTTCCACTTGCCTGGCGCGGCATGTTGATCGGCATCATCATGTGCAGCGCCCGGGCGATAAGCGAATTCGGGGCCGTAGTCGTTGTTGCCTACCATCCGATGACTGCTCCTGTGCTCATCTACGAGCGCTTTCAAGGCTACGGCTTGAAGTATTCCCAGCCCGTGGCCGTGTGGCTGGTACTGGTCTGCCTCGTTCTCTTCTTTCTCCTCCGCTTCCTGACCACCAGAAAGGCAAAGGAGGCATGATCAGGATAGAAAACCTTGACGTCAGGCTCCCGGGCTTTCACCTGGAAGACATCAACCTGGCCCTTGAAGAAAACGAATTCTTCATGCTCATGGGTCCTACAGGCGCCGGGAAAACCGTCCTGCTGGAGGCCGTGGCCGGCTTGATCCGGGTTGACCGGGGAAAGATCTTTATCCGTGGGAAAGATGTCACCTGGCTGCCCCCGGAAAAAAGGGGAGTGGGAATCGTCTACCAGGACCAGGCCCTATTCCCCCATTTGAACGTCTTGGAGAACATCACATACGGCCTGCGTTTCCACCATGTCCGAAGGGAGGAGCGGAAAACGCGGTTCAACAGGCTGACGGAATTGCTGGCCATAGGCCATCTTTTGTCCAGGCTCCCGGTGAACCTCAGCGGGGGAGAGAAACAGCGCGTTGCACTGGCAAGGGCCCTTATTGTTGAGCCCCATGTCCTGCTCCTCGATGAACCTCTGTCCGCCATCGACCCGGTCTTCCGGGAGGAAATCCGCAAGGCCCTCAAGGAAGTCCACAAAGATTCCGGCACGACCTTCTTGATGGTGACCCATGATTTTGCAGAAGCCTTATCCCTCGCCGATAGGGGCGCGGTCATTCACCGGGGTCAGATCCAACAGGTAGGAGTCATACAAGACATATTCCAGAAACCGGCCTCCACTGCAGCGGCCGAATTCGTGGGGATGAAAAACCTCTTTGAAGCCGAGTTTCAAGACTCCACCGCTTGGGTCAGGGGGCACAGGATCTCATTAAGCAGCCGTTCAGATAATATGCACCGTTACCTGGCCATCAGGCCTGAAGACATTACGGTCAATACAAAACCCTTCTTCCCGAACCCGAGAAATACATTCCCGGGAGTGGTTTCGATCGTGGCAAACCGAGGATTCACCTATGAGGTCCATGTAAGAACAGGCACTCTCACATTTGTATCGCTGATAACCAGGAAGGTGCTGGTCGACATGGAGCTGAAGGAAGGACTCGATGTGCTGGTATCTTTCGAAGACTCAGCCGTCCATACCTTTTGAGGAAGTTGACTTGATCAGGTTTATCGTGGATAGCGGTATAGATCATCGTGGTCAAGGACGCGCAAAAGGATCAGGGACGCCGACCAGTCTGGATTGCCGGCAGGCAGATAATACTCAGGGTCAAAAGAAAGGCGATATCGCCGGTCGATCCGAACGGCCCAGGCTGTAGGGTCGTTAATGATTCGCTCCAGATGGAGACCGGGATGAATGGGATTCGCTTCGAGCAGGTGCAATGTCTTAGCCAGCTTTTTCCTGAGAACAGAGTCCCTTCGAAGTGCCTCCGCATCCTCAAGAAACTTCCGGCTCAGGATCAGCTTGGACATTCTTCATTTCCTTTGACAGCCAGTCCGGGATATGGCCTTTTCCGCTCTGCCTTGCTTCGTCGAGTTTGGCAAGCCCCTCTTTAGATAGACGCACGGTTCGTGTAATTTCCACGGGCTGCAAAATGATGACCCCGCCCTCTGCCAGAGACACATCCAGATAGGTTCCCTTATCCAACCCGAGTTCTTTGCGGATCGCTGCCGGCAAATTAATACTGCCTCTTTTATCAATGGCAATCAGCATATTATTTCTCCAAAGTCAGTTTAACAGCCAGGATATTGTCATTTTGTCATTTTGTCAAGGTGCTGGATATAATTGGAGCAGGCCTCCATTTGACCCCAAGCCACAAAACTCGTATGTTGACATTTCGAACCACTGTGCATCAGGGCGCCGTTTCCATACCTGCCGGTATGCCTATGGAATTTGCTGAATTCATCGACCGCTGTCTGTGCCTGGACCTCGAAACCGGGCCCAAAGGTGAAATCATCGCCCTGGGCGCGATCCGCGGGAACCACAGCCACAGCTTCCCCCGAAAAGGCAACGCCGATCTCGGGGCGTCTATCGGAATATTAGGCAAAATGGCCCGCGGCGCGCAGTTTGTGCTCGGCCACAACCTGCTCGATCACGACCTTCCGATCCTCGAGGCGGCGGCCCCGCACTCACCGATTCTGCAGATGCCTGTTGTCGACACCCTTTTTCTCTCCCCTGTCGCCTTTCCGGAAAACCCCTACCACCGCCTGGTCAAGGACTACAAGCTGGTGCGGGACACAATGAACGATCCCCTGGCGGATGCACGCATTGCCGCGTCCCTTTTCAAGGACCAGTGGGATACCTTCACCGCCATGGGAAAGGCTGAAGGCGGCCTGTTGTCTTTTTTCCTTTTCGCCTTCTCAGGCAATCCTGCGTTCACAGGCATTAAGAGAATTTTCGAGGCAATGGGCGCCGGCCCCGTGAGTGCGGAAGAGGCCTATGGCCTTTTCGAGCATTACACAAGCGGCCGCGTGTGTAGTGAGGCCGTGACACGTAACATTCCCTCATTCCTGCACGACCCGTCGCAGAGGATCTCCCTGGCCTATACCCTTGCCTGGCTGCGTGTGGCCGGGGGCAACTCGGTCCTCCCGCCCTGGGTGCACAGGCGCTTTCCCGAGGAGGCTCCCATCCTGCGCGATTTGCGGGACACTCCCTGCGGCAGGCCGGACTGCCGCTATTGCGCGGAAACCCATGACCCCGGAAAGCTGCTCAAACGCTTTTTCGGTTTTTCAGGATTCCGGCCGGAACCGGCCGATGCCGATGGACGGAGCCTTCAGGAGGCAATCGTGACAAGGGCCATGGGTGATAAGCATTTGTTCGCGGTATTGCCCACAGGGGCCGGCAAGAGCCTCTGCTACCAGCTCCCGGCCCTGGCCCGCTATCTGAGGCGCTCGGTCTTGACAGTTGTAATATCGCCCCTGCAGGCCCTCATGAAGGACCAGGTGGACAACCTTCGGAACAAGACAGGGGCCCCCAACGCGGCCGCCCTGAGCGGACTTCTCACGGCTCCGGAGCGGGGAGAGGTCCTCAAGGGCATTCGACTGGGGGATGTGGGCGTCCTCTATGTGTCTCCGGAACAACTGCGCAACCGCTCGTTCCGCGACGCCGTCCGCCACCGCGAGATCGGCTGCTGGGTGTTCGATGAGGCCCACTGCCTTTCCAAGTGGGGACACGACTTTAGGCCCGACTATCTCTATGCGGCCCGTTTCATCAAGGAGTTCTCCTCCGAGAACCAGAGTTTTCTTCCACCGGTCCAGTGCTTCAGTGCAACCGCCAAGGAGGATGTCAAGGCGGAAATAATCGACCATTTCCGCACCCACCTGGGCGTGGAGCTGGAGGTATTCAGCGGCGGAGTTGAACGTGATAACCTGAGGTTCGAGGTGCAGACCGTGGCGGGCGCTGAAAAACACCCTCGCCTCCATGCGCTGCTCTCGGAACGACTTCCTCCGGATCTTCCCGGTTGCTGTATAGTGTATTGCGCCACCCGGAAAGGCGCTGAGGCCGCGGCCGAATACCTGTCGGACCGAGGCTTGCAGGCGCAAGCCTTTCACGCGGGGATCGACGCGTCCCGCAAAAGAGACATCCAGAATGGCTTCATAGAGGGTCGTATCCGCGTCATCTGCGCCACCAACGCCTTCGGCATGGGCATCGACAAAGAGGATGTGCGGCTGGTGGTCCACCTGGACATCCCCGGATCCCTGGAAAACTACATACAGGAGGCGGGACGGGCCGGCCGCGACCGCCTCGACGCCGAATGCGTCTTGTTCTATGACGAGGAGGACATAGAGACCCAGTTCAGGCTGTCGGCTCTGTCCAGGCTGGATCGACAGGACATCGCCGGGATCCTGCGGGCTCTTCGCAAGGCCAAAAGGGACAGGGAAGGCAATGTGGTCCTCACCACCGGCGAACTTATGCGGGACGAGGCCATGGAGGACGCAGTCGACCCTGAAGACCGGAACGCCCGGACCAAGGTGATCACCGCGATCTCCTGGCTGGAACGAGCCGGGTTCCTGGAGCGGAACGAAAACCGCACCCAGGTGTTCCAGGGCCGCCCCATGGTGAAAAGCCTTGACGAGGCCCGAAACAGGATTGAAAAGCTCGGCCTTTCCGCGCGCCGCAAGGCACAATGGCTGGCGATCCTGGAGACCCTTATCAATGCGGATTCGGATGAGGGGTTCAGCGCGGACGATCTGGCCGAGCTGGGGGCATTTCGGCGCGACCCCCAAACCGGCGATCAGGCCGCGGAAGGCGAGACCGAGACCCAGCGTGTTCTTCGCACCCTCTACGACATGGCCGAAGCCGGCCTGATCCGAAAGACCCTGTTGATGTCGGCCTTTGTACGCTACAAAGTGGCAGGCCACTCCGGCGTGCTCCTCGAGCAGCTATGCCGCCTGGAATCGGCCATGCTGGACGCCCTGAGGGAGGAGGCCCCTGACGCGGACAGCGGGGAGATCCAGACCCTTTCCCTTCGGCGGCTCAACCAGCGACTGCTTGACCAGAGGCTTGAGCGGAGCAATCCGGAAATCCTGCGAAACCTTATAGCCAGCCTCGCCCGGGACGGACAGGGTCTGGCCGGGAGCCGGGGCAGCATCACCTTCAGGTATGCCGGGCGCGACCGATACAGGATAAAGCTCCAAAGGGACTGGAATTCCCTCAGGGCCACGGCCGAGCTTCGCCAGGCCGCGGCAAAGGCGGTTTTAAACGCAATCCTGGCCCGCATCCCGGCCGGCACGCCTCCCGACGCCAACGTGCTGGTGGAATTCTCCGCAGAAGATCTTCTCGCCCGTCTGAAACAGGACCTTATCCTGGCCGGCGCCATAAAAGACCCCCTGGCCGCCATTGACCGGGCACTGCTTTTCCTGCACGAACAGCGGGTCATCACCCTGCAGAAAGGCCTGGCCGTCTTTCGCCAGGCCATGACCATAAGGGTATCCCCGGAAGCCAAAGGCCGCCGCTACAC